>JAJZLX010000253.1 GCA_021850555.1 Pseudomonadota bacterium
CGGTGCTCGCGCTCGATGATGCCCGAGTGCGGGTCGACGCCGCGGCTGACGCGCAGCCAGTGGCGGCCCAGCCACTCGCCTGCGCGGGTGATGACGGACTGTCCGGACTCGAGCGTCGCTCGAATCTGCAGCGCCTCGGCCAGGGAGTCCGCGACGCGCACACCCGCCAGCTGCGCCAGGGCGGCGGCCGGCCCGGATACCTTGCGGCCCAGGGTATCGCCGGCCGCACCGATGGAGGCGGCGCCATCTTCAACCAGCGTCAGGTGACCCTCGGCAAGCCGCTCGAGCGGCCCGGCAAGCGCATCGAGACCCTCGACACACACCGCCTCGAGGTAATCCCCAAGGGCAGTCTCGACCGCGCGCTCCCAGCCGGGCTCGACCGCGAGGCGCTCGGCGAGCCGCGGGCGTCCGGCAAGGCCGGCGCCGGAAAGCCACTCGATCGCCTCCCCGGCGCTTGCCGAGAGCGCAGCCCTTTGCACCGCCTCGAGCGAGGTGCACTCGGCGCGCGAGCGCTCGCGCTCCGCGCGAGCCGACTCGAGCTCCTTTTCCGCGGCAAGCTGTCCGGCCCGTGCGCCCTGCACACGCTCCACGGCGAGCCGCAGGTTCTCCGAGAGCGTCTCGCCGGCGGCGCGCGCTTCGCTCTCCTGGCCGGTGAGCAGATCGAGCTGCTCGCTCAGGTCCTGGGCGGAGAGCGCGTCGCGCTCGAGGGCAAGCCGCTCGGTCTGCGCTTGGAGGCGCCGCAGCTGATTCTCGAGCTGCTCGATGCGCGCCCGCTCGACCTGAGTGGTGCGGTCGGCGCCGCCGAGCGCACTGTTCAACCGTTCCCAACGCTCCTGCCAGGCGGCAAGCTCGCCCTCGCTCGTCTCGAGCGCCTGCGCGCTCGCCTGCTCGGCACGCTGGGCGTCCTCGAGCTGCGGGAGCGAGGTGCCGAGATCCTCGCGGACGGCGGCGAGCTCGAGCTCGTCGCGCTCGATGTGCGCGCCGAGCTCGGCCAGCGTCGAGCTCGCCTGGGCGAGATCGGCGCGCTGGCGCTCGCGCAGCTGCCGGGTATGTTGGATCGCCTGCTCGAGGCGGGAGATCTCCGAGCCAATCTCGTAATGGCGAGCCTGGACGGCCGAGAGCCGTTCGGCGCAGGCCGCGTGCTGCGCGCGCCGGCTCTCGATCGCCGCCTCGGCGGATCGCTGATCGGCGAGCGCTGATTGCATCTGCAGCTCGCGCTCGCGGGTCGCGCTGTCGTGGACCTCGGCGCCGCTGTCGAGCTCTCGTATGCGCAGCGCCAACAGCTCCGCGGTCACGCGCCGCTCCTGCTCCTTCAGCCCCTGATAGCGCCGAGCGGTCGCCGCCTGGCGCTGCAGGTGCCGGATCTGTTTCTCGACCTCATCGCGCACATCCTGCAGCCGCTCGAGGTTCTCGCGCGTATCGGCGATGCGGCTCTCGGTCTCCCGACGGCGCTCCTTGTAGCGGGAGATGCCGGCGGCTTCCTCGACGAAAGCGCGCATATCCTCGGCCTTCGCCTCGATGATACGCGAGATGGTGCCCTGCTCGATGATGGCGTAGCTGCGCGCGCCGAGGCCCGTGCCAAGGAACAGATTGGTGATGTCCTTGCGGCGGCAGCGCGCCCCGTTGATGTAGTAACCCGAGGAGCCGTCGCGCGCGACCTGGCGCCTGAGGGAGATCTCGTTGTAGCTCGCGTAGGGACCGCTGATCTTGCCGTCGGAGTTGTCGAAGACCAGCTCGACCGAGGCGGTGCCGACGGGCTTGCGGGCCGAGGAGCCGTTGAAGATCACATCCGCCATGTTGTCGCCGCGCAGGTGCTTGGCCGAGAGCTCTCCCATCACCCAGCGCACCGCGTCGATGACGTTCGACTTGCCGCAGCCATTCGGCCCGACGACGCCGGTGAGATTGCTCGGAAAGCTGACTTGGGTCGGATCGACGAATGATTTGAAGCCGGCGAGCTTGATCTTGGTCAGCCGCATCTACTGTGTCTTCCGGTCTCTTGAATGGCCGCCCTGGAGCCTGGCGGACTTGTGATCGCCGCAGCGAGCGCGGCTAGTGTAGAGTAATTGCCCATGCCCTCACAGCCTTCCGCCACGATCGAGACCTTCCCCAATCCGCGCCCCGGACAGGATTACACCATCCGCATGCGCATCCCGGAATTCACCTGCCTGTGCCCGCGGACCGGCCAGCCGGACTTCGCCACCCTGGAGCTGGCCTATGTGCCGGACTCAAAGTGCGTGGAGCTGAAGTCCCTCAAGCTCTATATCTGGTCTTTCCGAGATCGGGGCGTGTTCCACGAGGCCGTCACCAACGAAATGGCCGACTATCTCGCCGGGGAGCTCTCGCCCCGGTTTCTGCGGCTCGAGGCGCGCTTCAAGGTGCGCGGGGGGATCTACACCCGTGTGATCGTGGAGCGACGTCAGGCGGGCTGGGCTGCGGCCCCGCCAGTCACCCTGCCCTAAGCAGTCTACTTCCTTTCGGCGCGCAACGCCGCCGCATAATGAGACTGTACAGCGCCTAGCGCGCCGGTATAATCGCGCGTCCTGCACGAGGCTTAAAGCTTTAGGAGCAACTGATGCCGGCCAAAAAACCCGCGCCGAAGGCTGCGAAGGGTAAAAAGGCCGCACCTGGCAAACCCCCAGCCAAGCCCGCCGCCAAGAAGCCAGCGGCCCACAAACGCGCTGCCGAGCACAAGGCGGCCCCACAGGTTCACCACAAGGCGGAGGCTGCGGCGCGGGAAGTCCGTCGCGTGGCCCCCGATGCGATTGCTCACCACATGACGGACGTAGTTGAAGAAACCCGCAAGTCCGGCGCGAGCGCGCCGGGCAAGGCCAATGAGACGGCCCGTGCGACGGAGATAGCCGCCCGGACGCGCACTGCTTCGCTGAGCAGCGCCGCATCGGATGGCGAGGACATCGAGGCGATAGAGCCCGGAAGCCTGCTTGCGGGCCCGCGCAACGTCCAGCCTTACATCCCCAAGCGCGGGGAGCAGTACATGAGCAAGGAGCAGCTCGACCACTTCCGCAACATCCTGAACAGCTGGAAGCGCGACCTCATGGTCGAAGTCGACCGCACGGTCTCGCACATGAAGGACGAGGCGGCGAACTTTCCCGACCCATCGGACCGGGCCACCCAGGAAGAGGAATTCAGCCTGGAGCTGCGCACACGCGACCGAGAGCGCAAGCTCATCCGCAAGATCGATGAGGCCCTCAAGCGCATCGAGGACGGCACCTACGGCTACTGCCTGGAGACCGGCGAGGAAATCGGCATAAAGCGTCTGGAAGCCCGCCCCGTGGCCACCCTCAGCATCGAGGCCCAGGAGCGCCGGGAACGGCGGGAAAAGCAATACGGCGACCGCGACGACCGCTATCGCTAGCAACCCTTTCGCGCCAGGCGGTGGCTACACGGGCCGCTTTGCTCCTTCTCCAACCGGCTCCCTGCACCTTGGCTCGCTGCTTGCCGCCACCGGCAGCTTCCTCGATGCGCGCTCCCGCGCAGGCCGTTGGCTGGTCCGGATGGAAGACCTCGACCACGGGCGGATCATCCGCGGCAGCGCCGGCGAGATTCTGAGGACACTAGAGCGCTTCGGTCTTCACTGGGACGGTGAGATCGAGTATCAGAGCCGACGCACAGCCCATTACCTGCAGGCACTCGCTGCGCTGCAGGCCGCCGGAGCCACGTTTCAGTGCAGCTGCTCCCGGCGCGTGCTCACGGATCGCGCCTCCCGGCAGGCCGGCCGGAACCCCCGCGTCTATCCGGGAACCTGCCGCCCAGGCCCTCGTCGACCGGGACCCACCTCGACCCGGTTCAGGATGGAGGACGTCGTGATGGCGGTCGAAGATCGCTTTCAAGGGTCCCTCACCTTCTCGCCCGGCTCGCTCGGCGATGTCGTCGTGCGGCGCCGGGACGGCGTAGTCGCCTACCAGCTCGCGGTCGTTGTGGATGACGCCCTCCAAGGGGTCACGGACGTCGTGCGCGGGGCGGACCTGCTGGACAGCACCGGCTGGCAGATCGCGCTGCAACGGGCCCTGGGGCTGCCAACGCCCCGCTACGGACATCTGCCTCTGCTCACCGAGCCGGACGGTGCCAAGCTTGCCAAATCCCGCCGCTCCGTGGCCATCGACCCCTCCCGGGCCGGCTCGGAGCTATTGACGGTGCTCAGGGTGCTGAATCAGGCGCCGCCTGCGGCGCTCTGCGGCGCCCCGGCCCCCGAGGTACTCGCCTGGGCCATCCCCCACTGGAATCCCCAGGCTTTCCACGGCATCCGGGAACTTGCACTCCCACGCGGAGGTTGATGAACGGGGTTCGCCACTCCGGGCGAACCCCGCAAGTCCCGCGCGCAGCGTGTAGCTGATACTACGCCAACACTACACCGCGTCGACGTCGCGCATCGAGAGGCGGACGCGACCCTGGCGGTCCACCTCCAGCACCTTCACGCGGACGACGTCGCCTTCCTTCAGCTTGTCGCTCACGCGCTCGACGCGCTCGTTGGAGATCTGCGAGATGTGCACCAGGCCGTCGCGGCCCGGCAGGATCGTCACGAACGCGCCGAAGTCCATCAGGCGCGCCACCTTGCCCTCATAGATGCGGCCGACTTCCACATCGGCGGTGATCAGCTCGATGCGTCGCTGCGCCTCGCGGCCGGCGGTGCCGTTGACCGAGGCGATCTTCACCGTGCCATCGCTCTCGATGTCGATGGTGGTTCCGGTCTCCTCGGTAATCTGACGGATCACCGCACCGCCCTTGCCGATGACGTCGCGGATCTTCTCCGGATCGATCTTCAGCGTGATGATGGAGGGCGCCCATTCGGACATGTTGGCGCGGGGCGCACTGATGACCTTGTTCATCTCGCCGAGGATGTGCAGCCGGCCCTCGCGTGCCTGCTCGAGCGCGACCTTCATGATCTCGGGCGTGACGCTATCGACCTTGATATCCATCTGCAGCGCGGTGACTCCGTCCTTCGTTCCGGCCACCTTGAAGTCCATGTCACCGAGGTGATCCTCGTCGCCGAGAATATCGGTCAGTACCTTGTAGCGGCCGCCTTCGAGCACCAGGCCCATGGCGACGCCCGCCACCGGCGCCTTGATCGGCACACCGGCGTCCATGAGGGACAGCGAGGAGCCGCACACGCTCGCCATGGAGCTCGAGCCGTTGGATTCCAGAATCTCCGAGACGATGCGGATCACGTACGGAAACTTCGCCATGTCGGGCATCATGGCGTTGACGCCGCGGCGGGCGAGATTGCCATGCCCGATCTCGCGGCGCTTGGGCGAGCCCATCATGCCTGTCTCACCGACCGAGAACGGCGGGAAATTGTAGTGCAGCATGAAAGGTTCGCGGCGCTCGCCCTCCAGGGCGTCGATGATCTGCGCATCCCGGGTCGTGCCCAGCGTGGTGACCACGAGCGCCTGGGTCTCCCCGCGCGTGAACAGCGCCGAGCCGTGGGTACGCGGTAAGACACCGACCTTCACTGTGATCGGACGCACCGTCTTGCAGTCGCGCCCGTCGATGCGAGGCTCGCCGTTGAGAATCCGCTGGCGCACGATGTCGCTCTCGAGCTTGAACAGCGCTCCCTCGGCCTGCTCGGCGGTCCACTTGGGGGCATCGCCACCGCTCAGCGCGGCGGTCGCCTGCGCCTTGATCTCCCCGATGCGCGCATAGCGCTGCTGCTTCTCGGTGATGGTGTAGGCCTGGGCGAGCGCTTCCCTCGCCTGCTGCGCCACGGCGGTGGTGAGCTCGGCGCTTTCGGCCGGGGGTTGCCAATTCCAGCGCGCCCGGCCGCCCTCCCGGGCCAGCTCGCGGATGGCGCGGATGGCCACCTGCATCTGCTCGTGCCCGAACACCACGGCGCCGAGCATCACCTCCTCGGACAGGCCCTTGGCTTCCGACTCCACCATCATCACACCCTGCTCGGTTCCGGCGACCACGAGGTGAAGCTCGGACTCGGTCAGCTGCGAGGCGGTGGGATTGAGCAGGTACTGGCCGGCCTTCCAGCCGACGCGTGCCGCGCCGATCGGTCCGTTGAACGGAATGCCGGACAGAGCCAGCGCCGCCGAAGCGCCCAACATCGCGGGAATGTCCGAATCGACCTGAGGGTCGAGAGAGAGGACCGTCGCGACCACCTGCACTTCGTTGTAAAAGCCGTCCGGAAACAGGGGCCGGATCGGCCGATCGATCAGACGCGAGGTGAGCGTCTCCTTCTCCGTCGGACGACCCTCACGCTTGAAGAACCCGCCCGGAATGCGCCCGGCGGCATAGGTCTTCTCGACATAATTGACCGTCAGGGGGAAGAAATCGCGGCCCGCCGCGGCGGCCTTTTGCGCACACGCGGTGACCAGCACCACCGTATCGCCCATGGAAACGCGTACGGCCCCGTCGGCCTGGCGGGCGAGTTCGCCCGTCTCCAGGGTGACTGTGTGGGATCCGTAGGAAAATGACTTGCTGACAACGCTCAAGCTTCGGTCCTCGTGATAGGTTCGGGCGAAAACACCAGTGCAAAAAATCAAAGGGCCGCGCTGTGCGGCGGCCCCCTGGTGTCGTTAGCGGCGGAGCCCCAGGCGCTCCACGAGCTCCTGGTATTTCTGCGGCTTCGTCGCCTTGAGATAGTCGAGGAGCTTGCGTCGCTGGTTCACGAGCTTCACCAGCCCGCGGCGTGATGAGTGATCGCGCTGATGCGACGTGAAATGCGCGCCCAGGCCGCTGATGCGCTCGGAGAGCAGCGCAACCTGAACCTCGGGGGAGCCGGTATCAGCGGGCCCGCGCCGGTACTGCGACAGAATCCCGCTCTTTTTCTCGGTGGTTAAAGCCATTGCACAATGGTCCTAAGTAACTGTATCAAGTAACCTTTTAAGGAAGCCCGCAATTCTACCCGGTGAGCTGCCTCCACCACAAGTTTAGTCGGCTGGTCTTTGATGCCTTTCATCCACCGGGACTCGGGGCCGCCAAGCGAAGACACCGGAGCGGCTTTAGGGCGCCGTTTGGCACTTCCGGGGAGGCCGCAGGCCTGAAGCGCAGCGAGCGTGCCGAGTAAAATCGATCCGGACGATTCCCTGCGCTATGATGCACCGGCCATGATCCGATCGATTCTCATCGTCATCGGCACCGCGTTCGCGCTTGCAGCCTGCTCGAGCCTGCCTGCGCCACGGCCGCACAGCCGCCTCGCTGCCACGCCGGCGGGCTGTGTCCGCAGCGCAGACAGCCTCATGCCCTCCAAGAGTCCGTGCATGACCTTTGGCAGCTCGTACTCGCAACGGCAGATCCGCCAGACCGGCCACACCAATCTGGCGCGGGCGCTGCAGAGCCTCGACCCGGACATCACCGCGACAGGGACCCCGTAGGCGGTGCCGCTTCATCAACGGGGCCCGCTCCCGCGGCCCCCGGCGGATGCGGCGCGCGTCAATCAGGCGAACAGCCTCTTCGGCCGCACGCTCCCGCGGCCATCGGCCTCTCCTATGCCGAGGAAGCGCGCCTCTTCATATAGCCTCACCTTTCCGGCGATGGCATTTGCGCCTCCGACCTGCACTGGCTGGCCGTGACGGACGCGTCCGGCCTGCAAGGCGCTGAGATGCGCCGCTGGAAGGTGCTTCAGCGGCCAGTCCGCCGGCAAGATCCCCGGGGCTTCCCCGCGCTCGCAGGCGAGCGCGATGGACTGCAGGGTCTGCATCGGCTCTCGATCGAAAGGCTCGACGCTCGAGCGCCGAAGCGCCGCGACGTGACCACAGGTGCCCAGCTCCCGGGCGATATCCTCGGCGAGCGTGCGCACATAAGTGCCTTTGGAACAATGGGTCTCGATCTCGACCCGCCCGCCCTGCCACCCGAGCAGCCGCAACCCGAAGATTTCGATGGGCCGCGCCTGCCGCTCCACCACCACGCCCGAGCGGGCCAGCTCGTAAAGCGGCCGGCCTTCGCGTTTCAGGGCGGAGTACATCGGGGGAACCTGGCGCCCCGGCCCGAGGAACCCCGCGAGGACGGCCTCGAGTCGGCCGGCTGTGAGTTCCGGCACGTCGCAGCGCTCGACGACTTCGCCTTCACGGTCACCGGTGGCTGTGCGCACGCCAAGCTCGATGGTGAACCGATAGCGCTTGCGGCTAGAGAGAATCTCCCCGGCGATCTTCGTGGCCTCATCGAGGCAGATCGGCAGCATGCCGGTCGCCAGCGGATCGAGGCTGCCGGCATGTCCCGCCTTTGCCGCCCCCAGGAGTCGGCGCACGCGCTGCAGCGCGCCATTCGAGGAGAGCCCCTCGGGCTTGTCGAGCAACACGATGCCGGTGGGCATGGGGAGCCTGCCGACGCTCCCTAGGAAAGCTTGTGCCTGGCCTGATCCAGCGCCACCGCCCGATCGATCAGACCGGTGAGCCCGGCGGCTCTCTCGGCCGTATCATCCAATACGAACTCGAGCCTCGGCGCATGCCGCAGCCCGAGCGCGCGACCGACCTCCCCGCGCAGGAATCCCCCCGCGTGGGTGAGGCCGCGGCGCACCTCCTCGGGAGGATGCGTGTCGGCGAAGGGAACGAAAAACACGCGGGCGAGCCCCATGTCGGCCGAAAGACTGACCGCCGTGATGGTCACGTTCCCGACCCGCGGGTCCTTGAGCTCACGAGCGATCAGTGCCGAGAGCACTCGCTGCAGCTGTGCCTCGATCTTTCGTCCCCTGGAGCTGGTCTGACTCATGAGCGCCACTCAAAGGGTCCGTGCAACCTCGACGCGCGCGAAGCACTCGATCTGATCGCCCACACGCACGTCCTGGTAGTTCTTCACGCCGATGCCGCACTCGGTTCCGGCACGCACTTCGCTGGCATCGTCCTTGAAGCGGCGCAAGGACTCGAGCGCGCCTTCGAAGATCACCACGTTCTCGCGCAGCACGCGGATGGGGTTGTTTCGCTTCACGAAGCCCTCGGTCACGAGACAGCCGGCGACGACACCGAACTTGCTGGAGCGGAACACCTCGCGCACCTGCGCGATGCCCACGATCTGTTCCTTGATTTCCGGGCGCAAAAGCCCGGTCATCATCTGCTTCACGTCATCGATGGCTTCGTAGATGATGCTGTAGTAGCGCACTTCGACGCCGGTCTCCTTCATGGCCTCGCGGGCTCCGGAATCGGCGCGGACGTTGAAGCCGATGATGAGCGCCTTCGAGGCCGCAGCGAGCTGCACGTCCGAGACGGTGATGCCGCCGAGGCCGCTCGCGACCAGCTTGACCTGAACTTCCTCCGTCGAAAGCTTGGTGAGTGCCTCGCGCAACGCCTCGACGCTGCCCTGCACGTCTCCCTTGACGAGGACCGCGACGACTCCGGCCTTTTCCTCGCCCAACTGCGAGAACACATCCTCTGCGCGCGTCGCCTGACGCGCAAGCTTCACGTCGCGGGACCTGCCCTGGCGATAGAGCGCCACCTCACGCGCCTTGCGCTCGCTCTCGAGCGCCAGGATCTCATCTCCCGCGTTCGGCGCGCCGGAAAGACCCAACACCACCACCGGCATCGAAGGCGGAGCTTCCTCCACGGGCCGGCCGTTCTCGTCGAACATCGCGCGCACGCGGCCGAACTCCGGACCGGCGATGATGGGATCGCCGAGGCGCAGCGTGCCCTTCTTCACGAGCACGGTGGCCACCGCGCCCCGGCCCTTCTCGATGCTCGATTCGATCACCACACCGCTCGCGAGCCCGGTGCGCGGGGCGCGCAACTCGAGCACCTCCGCCTGCAGCAGCACCGCCTCGAGCAACGCATCGATCCCCTGACCGGTGTGCGCCGAGACGTTGATGAACATATTCTGCCCGCCCCACTCCTCGGGGATGACCTCCTGCTTGGCAAGCTCGGTGCGCACCCGATCCGGATCCGCCCCGCTTTTATCGATCTTGTTGACCGCCACGACGATCGGCACCCCCGCGGCGCGGGCGTGCTGGATCGCCTCGATGGTCTGCGGCATGACTCCGTCGTCGGCCGCAACCACCAGGATGACCACATCGGTCGCCTTCGCGCCGCGCGCGCGCATGGCAGTGAATGCCGCATGACCCGGTGTGTCGATGAAGGTGACCACTCCCTTGGGCGTCTCGACGTGATAGGCGCCGATGTGCTGCGTGATCCCGCCGGCCTCGCCGGCCGCCACCTTGGCGCGGCGGATGTAGTCGAGGAGCGAGGTCTTGCCGTGGTCGACGTGGCCCATCACGGTCACGACCGGCGGGCGGGATTCGAGCTCGGCCTCCTGCGCCTGCTCGCCCTGCAGATCCGCTTCGATCTGGTTCTCCTGCAGCAGCTTCGGCGTGTGGCCCATTTCCTCGACGACCAGCAGCGCGGTGTCCTGATCGAGCGGCTGATTGATCGTGGCCATGACTCCGAGGTTCATCAGTGTCTTGATGACCGCAGGAGCCTTCACCGCCATCTTCTGGGCGAGCTCGGCCACGGTGGTCGTCTCGCCGATGCTGACCTCGCGCACCACCGGGGCGGTGGGTCTCTCGAAGCCGTGACGGCCTTCGCCCGAGCTAGGCACGGGGCGCGTCTTGACATGACGTCTTTTCTTGAAACGCGAGCTGACATCCGTGGCGACGTGCAGCTCCTCCCTGCCATAACGGGTATGGCGATCGTCCACCGCGGGCTTGCCGCGCGCCGGTGTCGGTGCCTGTGTCGGCGCTGGTGCTGGTGCTGGTGCTGGTGCTGGTGCTGGTGCCGGTGCTGGTGCCGATACCGGCTTCGGTGTCGGCGGAACCCGCACCTCGGCCGCTTCTGCCGGGGGCGGCACGGGCGCCTTTGCCTCATTCCGTGCGTGGCGCTCCCGCTCCTCGCGCTCCCGATCTTCGCGCTCGCGGCGCTCCTGCTCCTCCTGGGCATGCTGCTCGGCCTGACGCCGGGCCTCCTCTTGAACGCGTCTGCGAGCCGCTTCTTCCTCCTCGATTCTGCGGCGATTCTCAGCTTCCAGCCGCTCGTTCTCCCGGCGCTCATGCTCGCGGCGCTCGGCCTCGAGACGCTCGGCCTCGAGACGCTCGGCCTCCTCGCTCTCGCGCCGCTTCTGCTCGAGCTCATCGTGCTGCTTGCGAGCCTGCTCCTCGAGCACGTCTCGCTTGATGTAGGTGCGCTTGGTGCGCACTTCCACGCTGACGGTGCGAGAACGGCCCTGCACGCTCGCCAGCTTCAGCTCGCTCTGCGTCTTGCGCTTCAGGGTGATGCGGCGGGGCGCGGCATCGCCCTCGGCCGCCGCCCCCGCGCCATGGCTGCGCCGCAGATGGGTCAGGAGCTCCAGCTTGGCATCATCGCTGATGCGATCGTCAGGGCCGCTGACCTGAATCCCGGCCTCATCGAGCTGCACGAGCAGCCGATCCACGGGCACCTTCAGGACCTCGGCAAACTGGGCTACCGTCACTTCCGCCATATGTCATGCACCCCGAGGTCAGTGGCCGGGCGCGAACCAGGGCGCCCGCGCGGTCATGATGAGCTTGCCCGCCTCTTCCGGGGCCAGGCCCTCAATATCCGAAAGGTCATCGACCGACTGCTCGGCCAGATCTTCACGCGTGCGCACCCCGTGACGCGCAAGAGCCAACGCCAGATCCGGGCTCATGCCCTCGAGCAGCAGCAGATCGTCGGCCGGCATGGCCTGATCCAGCGACTCCTCGCTGGCGATAGCCTGTGTGAGAAGCACGTCGCGCGCACGGTTGCGCAGCTCTTTGACGATGTCCTCGTCGAATTCCGCGATGGACGCAAGCTCTGCCTGCGGCACATAGGCGATTTCCTCGATGGTCGAGAACCCTTCCTGCGCCAGGATGGTGGCGACGTCCTCATCGACATCGAGCTGCTTCATGAACAGCTGCACCAATGACTTGGCCTCGGACTCGCTCTTGGCCTCGGCGTCCGACTCGGTCATGACATTGAGCTCCCAGCCGCTGAGCTGGCTCGCCAGACGGATGTTCTGCCCGCCGCGGCCGATCGCCTGCGAGAGCTTGTCCTCGGCAACTGCGATGTCCATGCTGTGCGAATCCTCATCGACGACGATGGAAAGGACCTCGGCCGGCGACATGGCGTTGATGACGAACTGCGCCGGATTCTCGTCGTAGGGAATGATGTCCACACGCTCGCCGGCGATCTCGTTGGACACCGCCTGCACGCGCGAGCCGCGCATGCCGACGCACGCGCCCACCGGGTCGATGCGCGGATCGGTACTGCGCACGGCGATCTTGGCGCGCACGCCCGGATCGCGCGCCGCACCGAGGATGTGGATCAGGCCCTGGCCGACCTCGGGCACCTCGAGCTTGAACAGCTCGATGAGAAATTCCGGCGCGGTGCGCGTGAGAAACAGCTGCGGCCCGCGCAGCTCTGAGCGCACCTCGCGCAGATAGGCCTTGATGCGGTCCTGAGCCTTGGCCTGCTCGCGCGGGATCATGTCGCTGCGCGGCACGAAACCCTCCGCATTGGAGCCGAGATCGATGTAAATGCCGTTGCGATCGACACGCTTGACGACGCCGCTCACGAGCGTACCGATGCGATCGTGGTAGGCGTCGACCACCTGCTGGCGCTCGGCCTCGCGCACCTTCTGGACGATGACCTGCTTCGCCTGCTGGGCCGCGATGCGCCCGAAGGAGACCGATTCCATTGGCTGCTCGACGAAGCCGCCGGCCTCGGCCTTCGCATCGAGGTCGCGCGCGTCCTCCAAGCGCAGCTCCCGATCGGGCGCCTGCAGCTCGCTGGACTCGTCCGCGAATACTTTCCAGCGGCGAAATGTCTCGTAATCGCCGCTCTTTCGATCGATGGCCACGCGCACGTCCCATTCCTCGCCGTGCTTGCGGCGCGTGGCGGAGGCGAGCGCGGCCTCGAGCGCCTCGAAAATCACTTCTTTGTCGACGCCCTTCTCGTTGGAGACGGCATCCACAACCATCAGGATTTCCTTGTTCACTACTGTCACCTCTGCAACCGGCAGCCCGTGCGGGCCACTCGCCCGACTCGCCTACCTAACCTGCCAACCTGGCCCTGGCCACTTCCGCAAAACCCAGCGCGACCCGCTCACCGTCGACCTCGAGCTCGATCCCCGAGTCGCCCACCGCGATCAGCGTCCCGGTGTAGCGGCGCCTTCCGGCGCGCGCGGCGGAGAGCTCCACGAATACCCGGGAGCCCGTGAAGCGCTCGAAATGCGCCCTCGTGCGCAGCACCCGGTCGAAGCCCGGCGAGGACACCTCGAGGGCGTAGGCCGTCGGTATAGGGTCCTCGACGTCGAGCAGCGCCGACACCTCGCGGCTGACGCGCTCGCAGTCCTCGATACCCACGCCGCCCGGACGATCGATGTAAAGCCGCACCACGGCGCTACCCCGGCCCGCGCCGTGCTCCAGGTCCACGAGCTCATAGCCGAGCCGCCCGATCAGAGGCTCAATGAGGGCGATGAGCCGCTCTCGCAACGTCGCAGACATCGATGCTCCCGCGCCCCCGGCCCCATAAAAAGAATGGGCCCCACGGCCCACCCCACGCCCAAACGGCCTCGCCTTTTCGGGCCAACCATAAAAACGCAAAAAGCCCCTCGGGGGGCTTTCTGGCTATTGTCCTGCTGAAACAGGCTTCGGGGCGCTAGCCCCGAGGGCGTAGCCACTCCGATCCCCGCGCGGCCGAGGCGCCGCGAAGGCGCGCATTGTACGCCGACACGATCAGGCAAGTATAGGATTTTCTACCGCGGGTGGAATTTATAGGACCCTGCGGGCTTGCGCAGTCCCGCCGGCCCGCCGGCCCGGTACCATACGCGCATGAGTCCGTACGAGGCACCCGCGGAGGGCACCGGGGGCGGAGCGGCCCGAGTCGATCGCTGGCTCTTCGGGGTGCGCCTCTTCAAGTCCCGCTCTCTGGCCACCCAGGCGGTGAGCGGCGGCAAGGTGCACGTCAACGGCCAGCGGGTCAAGCCGGCACACACGCTTCGCCCGGGCGACCGGGTGAGCTTCGTGCGCGGAGCGATGGCGTTCGAGTGCGTGGTGGCGGATATTCCGGCACGGCGTGGACCGGCTCCCGAGGCGCTGCGGTGTTACCGGGAAACCGACGCCAGCCAGGCTCACCGAGCCGAGCTTGCCGGGCGTATGCGCCTGGCGGCAGCGCTCGCACCCCGGCCGCAGGAGCGCCCGAACAAGCATCAGCGGCGCGAGCTGCGCCGCCTGCGCGGTCGTGGTTGAGCCGGCCGCTGTCGTGGCAAGACAAGTCCCCGGGTACCGCTGCGGCTGATAATGCACCCAATCGTCATGATCGAGAGCCCGGTGGTGAGGCGATGGCCACAGCCTGCTCTTGATCGCAATGCAACGTCCCGGATACCACCGTGGGCGCGAGGTTCACTGAATGTCTCTTAGCGTGTTTGACATCTTCAAGATCGGCATCGGACCGTCGAGCTCGCACACCATGGGCCCGATGCGCGCCGCGCGCGAGTTTCTGCTGAGCCTCGAGCAGGAAGGTCTGCTTCCCGCGCTCGAGACGCTCACCGTGCGCCTGTACGGCTCCCTCGCCCTGACCGGCCTCGGTCATGGCACCGATCGGGCGGTGCTGATGGGTCTCACGGGAGCCGAGCCCGAGACGGTCGATCCCGACCGCATCGAGCCGACCCTGCAGCACATCCGCGCCAGCGGTCGCATCCGCCTGCTCGATCGCCACGAGATCAAGTTCGACGAGAAGAATGACCTCTTGCTTCTGCGCAGTGAGCGGCTGCCGCAGCACTCCAACGGCATGCGCTTCACGGCGAGCGGGGCCGGCGGACAGCGCCTTCGCGAGGAGGACATCTACTCCGTCGGCGGCGGCTTCATCGTGCGCGCCGGGGAAACGCAGGCGCACGAGGCCGCCATGCGCGCACCCGCCCGCTACCCCTTCAACAACGCCCGCGAGCTTCTCAGCCAGTGCCGCGAGAACGGCCTGGAGATCTTCGAGCTGATGCTGGCCAACGAGCGCGCCTGGGCCGGCGAGGAGGAAGTGCGCTCGGGGGTGCTGCGCATCTGGCAGGTGATGCAGGCCTGCGTCGAGCGGGGTTTTCGCCAGAACGGGGTGCTCCCCGGTCCTCTGAAGGTGCGCCGCCGCGCACCGAAACTGTACCGGCAGCTCACCGAGAGCGCGGCTGCCCGACCGCTCGAGGCCATGGACTGGGTGGATGCGTTTGCGCTCGCGGTGAATGAGGAGAATGCCGCCGGCGGCCGCGTGGTCACCGCCCCGACCAACGGCGCAGCCGGCATCGTGCCGGCCGTGCTGCACTACTACCGGCGCTTCGAGCCCGGAGCGAGCGAAGACGGGGTGATCCGCTTCCTGCTCACAGCGGCGGCCATCGGCATGCTCTACAAGCAGAATGCCTCGATTTCGGGCGCCGAGATGGGCTGCCAGGGCGAGGTGGGCGTCGCCTGCTCCATGGCGGCGGCGGGCCTGGTGGCGGCACTGCAGGGCAGCAACGAGCAGGCGGAAAATGCCGCCGAGATCGGCATGGAGCACAATCTCGGGCTCACCTGCGACCCGGTGGGCGGGCTGGTACAGATTCCGTGCATCGAGCGCAACGCCATGGGCGCGATCAAGGCGATCAACGCTGCCCGCCTGGCGATGCGCGGCGACGGCACCCACAAGGTTTCGCTCGATCACGTGATCCTCACCATGCGCCAGACCGGCGAGGACATGTCCACGATCTACAAGGAAACCTCGCAGGGAGGGCTCGCGGTGAACGTACCCGAGTGCTAGGAGCCTGGCGGGCTCAGGGACACCTGTCGCGAGAGCAGCTCGCGCAGCGGGCAGCGATCGGGCACGATGCCGGGGCTGGCTGCCCCACCGCGAGGCAAGGCGCATCCGAGGCCCACGGCAGCGCGCAGCGGACAAGGACGCGGCAGGCGAGCCTGAGCCGGACAGGCTCTCAGGAGGGGACGCTGTCCGGGGCAAGCGCCACGCGATTGCGGCCGGCGGCTTTGGCGCTGTAGAGAGCAACATCTGCGTTGTGGCGCAAGGACTCCAGCGTATCGCTCGGCCGTCCGGCCGCCGCGCCGATCGACAAGGTCACTTCTCCGGCGAAACGGGTGCCGTCGGCCCGCACGATCAGGGTGCGCTGGGCGCTGGCGCGGATCTTCTCGGCCAGCGAGGCGGCGCTCGCCAGCGTCCTGCCGGGCATGAAGACCACGAACTCATCCCCTCCCACACGGGCGGCGACATCCTCGGCCGAGAGCTGCTCGGACAAGATCTCGGCGATCTTCTTCAGCACCTTGTCGCCGATCACATGGCCATGGGTGTCATTGACGCGCTTGAAGTTATCGACGTCCACGGCCAGGAAGGCTACTTCCGACAAATCGGCCGGATCCTCCCGCATCTCCACCGCGCGCTTGAAGCCGTAGAGGTTGTTCAACCCCGTGAGCGGATCGCGCAGCGGCTCGGTCTGCGCCCGCTCCAGACGCTCCATCACCACGGCGACCTCCTCGCGCTGCCGGGTGAGCTGCTCGTGCAGGCTCTTCAACGTCGACTGCACCTGCCACGCCCTCTCCAGCACGTCGGAAATCACGCGGGGAGCCGCTTGCGCGCCTTCCGGGCCGCTGAGCTGTTGGTTGGCTTCTTCCAGGCAGAGAGTGAACCGCTGTACGGTGGTCTCTGCCTGCAGGGCGTCCTGCTCGGACCTGCCGAGCAGCTCGCGCAGCTCGCTGCGTGCCAGCTCGAACGTCGCAACGTCTCGGGCCGCAATGTGCAGAGCGTGCAGGCGGCAGATCTCGGCGTCCGACAGCAGGCCCTCGGAAGAGAGCAACTTCTCGAGCTCCTGGGTGAGTGTCGGATTGATCTCGGCGACATGCTCGTACCAGACGGCGTAACTCAAGGGATGGTACCCGGCCCGGTGGGGTGACATGAGCTGCAGGGCTCGACGCAGGATGGCGGCGCTTTCTTCCCTCGATTGCTGGTAGCGCATGCGGTGGATGCTGAGCGGTCGTTTTTACTTATTGCAACAAATATAGCACCCTCCGAGAGGGTGTTGAACCCCCCTCGATGAAGTGCGCGAGGTGCTCGAGGACCGCCACGGGCATTGCCCGTGGCCCCTGCCGGCTCGGTTCAGCCTCCGCAGAGTCGCTGGGGTCGAGGCGGTGCCTTCCAGTGAAAGCGCCGCGTCACTCCTCCGGGCGGGGGTCTGGGAAGGGACAGCCCGGGCCTGCGCGCCGCAACGATCGAGGTGCGCAGGGGGAGCCGCTCCGTGCTTCTCAATGGCGCAGCCGCAGCCACACTGGACCGGCTCAGTTCCCCGGGGGCGCGAAGCTCGGGACAGGCGGCGGCGGCTCTCCGTTCGCCGTTGCGGCTCGCTGCTCCCTCTTGATTCGCTCGTAGATCTCCTCGCGGTGGACCGCGACGTGTTTTGGCGCGTTGATGCCGATACGGACCTGATTGCCCTTGACGCCGAGCACCGTAATGGTGACGTCGTCCCCGATCATCACGGTCTCGCCGACTCGCCTTGTAAGTATGAGCATCTGCTGTTCCTCTGTAGGTGTTGATTCCAAAGAACGATTCCAAAGAACGGTCCGACTCTCCCCCGGCATCGGGCTCGATCTTCCCAAAGGTCAGGGTATGGACCCCCCGCTTTCCCGAACCGATCGATAACCCACAATGAGCTCCCCGTCCCGATGAGTGACGGTGATGGGCTCGATTCGGGCAATGCGCTCGAGCGTGGCGTCGACGTTTCGGACGCTGAACGCTCCGCCGATCCTCATCCGCGCGGCGCGTGGATCGGCGATGACGATGCGCTGGGACGTGTAACGGCTGAGATTGCCGATGAATCGCGACAGCCGCTCTCCCCGGGTCTCGATCATGCCCTGGCGCCAGCGAATGACGCTCAGGGCGCGCACGGGGTGCACATCGGCCACCAAGCCCACCGGGGAGTACTCGATCTGCTCGTTGCTGGTGAGCCGGCGGCTCCAGGACGGCCGTGCGGCCGGCACGCTGCCCAGTCCCTCGACCGACACCTTGCCGCTCACCACGGTGACGACGACGTTGCCATCCGCCTTCTGGTACACGTCGAATCGCGTACCGAGCACCTGCACCTCGCTGTGTGCCAGCAGGATACGGAACGGGCGGCTTGGGTCGTGCACCACTTCGAAGAACACCTCCCCGCCGAGCAGCCGAACCCGCCGATTCTCGGGACTGCCTATCCATTCCAGCCGTGTACGCGTATTGAGGTAGGCGACGCTGCCGTCAGGCAGCACGACACTGTGCATCTGCCCGACCCCGGCCCGATACATCCGAGGCAGATAGCCCTGGTCGTTCAACCACAGCCACCCGACCATCACGGCGGCGAGCACGGCGACCACCGTCACCGCGGAGAGCCACAAAAAACCCGCCCGCGGGCGCTTGCACGACGCCGTCTCGGCGATGCTCTCGAGCACCTCGGCCTTCACAGGACCCGTGAGGTCCGCCGCAACATCGCATATGGCCCGCAACTCGCGGAATTCCCGTGCATGCAGCGGCTCGGCGAGCCAAGCGGTAAAGGCGTACCGGCGCCGCGGGGCGAGGGGCTCGTCCAGGGAGACCACCCACGCCGCCGCCTGCCCGCGCACACGGCGGCACCGCCACCCGGAAAGCAATCCGCCGAAACTCAATCGACCTCCGCCAAATCAATGCCTTGAGACGATAACCTCGTACGACACTGCTTCAATGCCCGGGTCATGCGCTTATCGACCCGCTTCTCAGAGATACCGAGCCGACCGGCGATCTCCTTGCGCGATTTGCCCTGGACATGCGCCATGACGAACACCTCACGCAGAGTCGGGCGCAGTCCCTTGATGACCTGCATCAGGTGCTTTCCGATCTGATCGGCCAGGACTTTGCGCTCCGGGCCCAGATCCTGGTCGGGGACCTCTTCCATTCCCGCGGACCCCGCGAACAGCGTGCTCTCCAGCCGCCGCCGCCTAAGACGCATGAGGGCGAAATTGGTCGCGATCTTGAACAGCATCGCGCGCGGGAACTCGAGCTGCTCCGGGCGATACATCCTTTGCAGCTTCTCGTAGGCATCCTGAGCCACCTCACGGGCCAGATCCGCTCTGCCGAGCATCTGGGTGAGGTATGCGAGCAACTGTGCCTCATTGGTCCGGCACAGCCGCGCGAAAAATTCGTTGCCCCCCCCTGTTCCGGGGAAACGTCTCACTTCGCCCAATGTCTTGTCCATTCCCTATTCCTTGCCTACTTAGATGCGGCGGCGGAGCTCTCCCCCCACCCCGGCGAAAGATTTTGCGGTCGGCGCCCGTTACGCTAGACTATTATTGAACATAATGTGGCCAGGCGTACCGCGAGCATGCCCGAGGAGCTGCTTGAGCGTATGCTCTGGACAATGAGCCTGCGCAGGCGCCCATCGCGGCCGCCGATCCGGCGCGGGTAACAGATGTTGTGCGGTAACGGCAGGAGAAGTGGAGCCATGAATACTCCCAAGAATGACGACCGGCTGCAGGCGATTGAGACGGATCAGGTTGAGCAGGCCGCTCAAGGTGAGGAGGCGGGGAGCCTGACGGAGCTCGGCAAGGTCTCCGACACCCAAGGGGGCATCTTCGGCTACAAGGTCGACAGCGGGCTTGGCTGGCAGTACTTCTGATCGCCTTACCATCTCTCGGTCAGGTCCAGGCTGAGCACGCGTCCCAGGGCCTGGAAGTTGGCGATGTCGTAGCCGAATTGGCTGTTGACGAAGGGCGGAGCGTGGTTCAGCACGTTCACCACGTTCAGCGACAGATCGGTGCTGCCCGACCGAAACGCGCCGGCCATCCGGTAGGCCACCAGCGCATCCACCGTGGTCCAAGCTGACACGTTGGACAGCGTGGTGCCGGCGGGATTGCGGTACGCACCGGTGTAGTTGATGGCCAGGTGCAACAGCCACCCCGGCCGATCCGGCCCATGACGGCTCCACTCGACCGTGCCCCGCAACCGCAGCGCCAACGGGTTGGCCACGGTATTGAGAATGCTGACCGGCGGGGAGGTCGGGGTCACCGTCTGCAGGAAACGGAACACGTAATTGCCTTCGAGCCCGAAGGCGAATTGGCCCCAGCGACTCGCGAATCGCTCATGGGCTTCCAGGTCGAGCCCGCTGGTGCGGGTGGCGGCCAGATTGGCGAGGCGCAGATCGATGATGGCCGCCGGCCGGCTCGACAGACAGCTCACCGCTGAGCCGACGAACTCGGGGCTTTCGCATACCGCCGCGATCTGCGCTTGGGTGGGATCGCGTGTGATCACCGCCGCCCACTCGGCCGCATGATCGAGGATACCGAGAGGGTCGGCGGCGGCGGGTTGCTCGATGCGGTTGAAGTAATCGATGGCGTAGTAAGTCAGCGACACCTCCGATCCTCTCCCGGGCGCCACATCCATCCCCGCCGTCCAGGTCTGGGCGGTCTCCTGGCGCAGGTTCGGGTTGTTCCCCTGCTCACCCAGCACCAGGGATCGTCCGGTGGAGGACTTGGGATCAGACAGCACCGTCATGAAGGCGATGTTCTGCGAGGCGTCGTAGAGATCATCGAGCTTCGGCGCCCGGAATGAGCGGCCCCAGCTGCCGCGCAGCTTCAGCCAGTGCGCCACGGTCCACTGCAGGCGCGCGGTGGGATTGAAGGTGCCGCCGAAATCGCTGTAGTGGTCGTACCGGCCCGCGAGGCCCAGCACCAGCCGCGGGGTCGCGCGCCGGTTGTGCGCATCCCCCACCAGCGGCACGTCGAGCTGGGAGAACACCGACCAAACATGGCGCCCGTACCGCGCGGCGGTCGGAAGCCCTTGCGGATCCGGCACGACTTGATGGAGCGTTTCGCTCCTGCGCTCCACGCCCACGGCAAGCTTCGCCTCCCCCGCCGGCAATCGCATCAGGGGCCCGTTCGCAACGAGGTCGCTCTCCTCGATGCCGTCGCTCGAATGCAGCCGGTAGTCGCGGCGGATGTGGGCCAGGGTGGCCGGGCTGGTGAATGAGCCGTCGCCGAAGGGATCGAACGCGGTGGCCGGGTTGGAGTCGGCCAGGGCGGCCGCGAGCTGCTGGGGATCAGGCACGTTGTATTCATCGTCGAGCAGGGATTGGTTGCCGGTGGACTCGCTCAACGTGGCCTCCCAGCCGCCGCCCAGCCGAGCCGTGAGGCCGAGCGTGCCCATGTACACGCGCGAGCGGGAAGCAAACCGGGTCGGGCCGAAGTCGCTCTGGAAGCTGTAGGAGACCAGCGTATACGGCACGCCGGCATAGGGATTGACGTAGAAGGGGTTGGTGGCCGGTACGGTCAGCACCTGCTGATCCGGCCGGGTGCTCAGCTGCGTGTCCCGCTGGGCGTATCGGGCCTGTACGAACACCTTCAGTGCGCCGGTCAGGTCCTGCGAGGCCGCGGCGTAGAACTCGTGTGCTGTGCGCTCGGGAAAGATCTGGAACCGGGCGAAGGGGTTCTGCAGATTTATGCTCGAGGTGAGCTCGCCCGCGGTCAGCGCCTTGCCGTCCTGGCCGGCGGGGATACCATAGGCCGGCAGCAAAGTCAGGGGATCGAGAATATTGCCCGGGTTGCTGTAGTAGCTGTCGTAATTGGCGCCACCGTAGGGAGTCTTGTCGGCATTGGCCGCATACGGCCGGTTCGCCGCCGCCAGCGGCGTCGCATCGGAATATTCGTACGCCAGCATGGCGTGCCCGCCCTTCCAGCCGGCACCGAGCAGCTGCGAGACCACTGTCTCGGCACGCCCGTCCGGCGCCGTGGCGTACCTGACGTCTGTTTCGGCACCCTTGAACCGATTGCGCATGATGATGTTGACCACGCCGGCGATCGCGTCCGAGCCGTACAGCGCCGAAGCGCCATCAGGCAACACTTCGATGCGCTTGACGGCGCTCCACGGGATGGTCGACACGTCGACGAAATCGCCCGTCAGTCCTCCGAGCGGCTGGCGGTAACCGTTGACCAGCACGAGCGTGGCCCCGACCCCGAGGCCGCGCAGATTGATGCCGGCCCCATACTGGTAGTTATCGTCGACACCCAGGTCCTCGCGCGGGCCATCCATCGATACGAGCGGCAGCTCGTACAGGGCGTCCTGCACCGTGGCGTAGGCCGCCTCCGACAGCTGTTGATGCCTTATGTAAAGGAGCGGGGCCGACACGTCCTGTACGCCGCGGATGAGGCTGCCGGTCACCTCCACCTCCCGGAGCTGGCCGCCACCCGGTTGCGGATTGGAAGGGGCACGGGCGGGGCGCCGCGCGGCCTGGGCGCGCGAGGCCGGCGCGCCCCGGGGGCTCGCGGCAGACGCCGGCCGGATGATGACCGAGCGCTCGCCATCGAAAACGAAAGTGAGGCCGGTGCCCCGCAGCATCCGCGCCAGGGCAGTAGCACTGCTCATCAGGCCGGAGACTTCCCGGGTTTGGATCCTCTCGACCCGCGCCGTCGCCGCATAGATCGCCTGGACGCCCGACTGATGGTAGAAATCGAGTATGGCCTGGGGGAAAGGCTCTGAGGGAAGGTGGAACCGCTGCAGCGGCCCATTGGCCCAGGCCGGAGCGCTGAGCAGCGCCGCCAGAGCGAGGCAGGCGCGGCGCGCCCCCGCCGCGCGAAGAGACCTCGTATCCTCGCCCCTCGAGGCTTGATTGGTTTGATCCATGTTCCCTGCCGCTTAAGCGGGAGTCTGCCACAGGGCGCGGTCCGGTGAGGAGATACCGCTCACCCAACGCCGCACCCAGGCCTCGACGCCGGCGTACTCCAGCAGCTCCGCGGACTCGGTCTCGATCTGCGCCCGGCCCGAGAGGGCGAGCTCGAGCCGCCCCGGATCGATCAGCCCCTCGCGAACCAACCCGCCCTGCCACAGCAGCTCGCGCAGCAAGCCGCGGTTGCGCTCGACGGTGAGCCGCAGTTGCGCCTCCATGCCGCCCTTGTTCCGGCGGTTGCGGACTTCGGGCGGCAATTCCCCGTAAAAGGCCCGCCGCGCGATTGCCCGGTCCCAGCCGCCCGTTGTCAGCACGTCGATGGGTATGCGAAGACACAACTCCATCAACGGCTGTGACAGCAACGGCGCGACCCGCTCCGGGTCGGCCGGCTCCCCGAGCGGGTCGTAAAAGTCGAACGGCGCGACGATCTGGTGAGCATGGAAGAGCTTTCCGCTCGGCGCGCCGCGCCGTGGCCGCAGCAACGGGTGAAGACAGTCCTGCGCCCGGATCGCCTCGATCACCGCCGCGCGGGACAACAAGGGCCGGCCCCTGCCCGCCTCCCGCGCGGGACTCCACCGGCGGCGACCGACAAAGGCGCCGAGCGTGACCCCCAATACCCGCCACACGGACAGCTCATCCATCCGCGCCGACTCGAGCAGCACGCGGCCCCAGCCGGGCCGCAGGCCGCGCCGGCGCAGGAACTCCTCCGGGGCCCACAGCGCGCACTCCTGGTAGAAGAGCTGGTCCCCCCCGTAGCCGATGAACACCGCCTCCGAAGCCGACTCGGCGGCCTGTGCGGCCTCCGGACGGCTGTGTTCCAGATAGTATGGATAGTTGGTCGGCTCGGGCGTGGGATGGATCGAAAGCAGCGGCTGCAGGCTGAACCCCGGCGGCCGAGGCCGCTCGAGCAGAGTCAGGCCGGCGGCCGCGGCCGCGGCGCGCGCGAATCGGCGCTCGTCGAGATCCGCCTCCAGCGGGTAGTAGTGATAACAGTGCAGCCGCGGGCCCGCGGCGCGGGCGAGGCTCGCGAGGATGATCGATGAATCGAGCCCTCCGGAGAGCGACAGCAGCACGCTGCGATAGCAACCGGCCCACGCGCGCACCACGTCCCTGACACATTGGCTCATCGCTTCGGCGGCCTGACCGGCATCCTCGAGCACGTCCGCGGCGATCGAGAGAGGGTCCCAGTAAAACCGCCGCGCCACCGAGCGCGGCCGGATCTCGACACACTCCCCCGCCAGCAGCTGAGTCACCTCGCGCAACCCGGTCCGGGCGCAGTGCTCGCGCATCCGGCAAAGGCCGGCGATGAGATAGGACCAGTCGATCGTCAGGGACATTGCGCGCAGCGGCAGCACGTCCTCGATCCACGAGAAGTACAGATCGACCGCGCCGAGGCGCAGCGTATAACAGGGCAGGGCGCCGGACGGATCGCGAAGCACCCATCTGGTGTGCGAGCCGGTCTCGCGCAGAAACGCCACGTAACGGCCCCAGTACTGCTCGACCAGGCGGCGGCCGCCGCTTGCGAGCAGCGCGCGGCTGTCGCGCTCCCCGAAGGCGGCCGGCGCAGGCCTCGAGCCGTCCGCCCCCCTTGCAAAGAGTCTGCCCAGCACCACGCCCTCACCGCCGGCGAGCCGATACACCTCGCATGAGCCGGGCCGCAGGCCCGCGCAGCGCACCTCGATGCCGCGCCCGTTCAGCACCGTCTGCCAGCCGGGCGGAAGCGGCGAGAGCAGTGCGTGCGCCTGTTGGCGGGCGTCCGGGTCCTCGTCATTCCAGGTACAGGCGACATAACGAAACATGACTACACCAGCAGGATGGGCGAGTACTGTCGGACGCGATCCGGAGAGTCGTTGAACAGCACCTCGCCCCGCTGAACCCAGCAATGCGCATCGAAGGGCGCCGTCCTGACACCGAACACCCACTCCGGATACACTCCGGAGGCGGCGAGGAAGTGCACCAAGGTCAGCGAATCGAGCAGGCACGCGCGCCGGACGGTGTAGAAAAGCGGGCGCAGATGCACGAAAGTCATCAGCAACTCCCGCTCGCGCTTCGGATCGGCCCCATGCGCTGCCTGGGGCAGATGCGCCTTGCGCGCACGCACGCCGGCGACGATGGAGTGGATGGGGCGCAGCGCGAGGGAGGATCGCGCCCGCACCCAGGCAAGCGCGAAGCGCCGCAGATCAGCGGCGCTCGCCATCGGCGGCCGGTCGAAATCGAACTCGAGCAAGGTGCGCTGCACGACCGGGAGAGCGAGCGGAGTGGCGGGCCGGCCCGCCCCCGCGCCTTGCACCAGCATGCCCTGCGCAAGCAGCTTCGAGAGCAGAGCCGGGGCGCGTGGGCCGTGCGGGCCCGCCCGCCCGCTCCCGGAGGCGGCCTGTGCCGGCGCCTCCGCGCCCGGCCAACCGCGCACCCAGCCGGCCAGCAGATGGGCCGGCTGGGCCGCGACGTATCGATCGCGCCGCAGGTCCATCAGCACTACATGCCGGCCGCAGACGCACAGATGCACGTGCGGCGCGAGCAGGTACGGTGCTTCGCCATCGTCCACGGATGTATCCCCCCTGTCCTCGCCATTTTCCTGCCGCGCTCCGAGGCGCGGGCGGGACCCGCCCGGCGCGCCTTGCGCCGCTCCCCTCTCTAGCATGGCGCCCTCCAATAGCAAAGACGTAAATCCGGGGCAATTCACGCATATAGAGGATCCTGCCCACTTCGCCGGCCACGGTGGTACCCTTCCGGCGCCATGTCCCAACCCTCCCCTGCCGGCGTACCGCGCGCCGGGCAAGAAATCGATTGGAGCGCCTGGCGCGGCGGATTCCCGCTGCTCAAGCGCAAGGTGTACCTCAACAGCTGCGCCTACGCGGCGATGGCGCAATCGGTCTCCGCGGCCCTCGGCGCCTATCTGGCAGCCCGCGAGGAGTCCGGATGCGCCTGGGACCTCTGGGTCGAGCGCTACGAGACGCTTCGCCTGTCGCTCGCCTCGCTCCTCGGAGCCGGGCTCACGGAAATCGCGATCACTTCCTCGGTGTCCGCCGCGCTCAACGCCATCGCCAGCGGCCTGCGTTTCGACAGCCCGCGCAACCGGATCGTGATCACCGACCTCGAATTCCCGACCCACGGCCAGATCTGGCATGCCCAGGCCGCGCGCGGGGCCGAGATCGTGCAGATCCCCTCGAGCCGGGGCCGGGTCGACCCCGAGCGCTTCGCCGAGGTGGTCGACGAGCGCACCTTGCTGGTGGCCACCTCGGAAGTCTGTTACCGCAACGGTGCGCGGCTGCCGATTGCACAGATCGCCGATATCGCGCACCGCAACGGCGCATTGCTCCTCGTCGACAGCTACCAGGCCATCGGCACGGCGCGCGAGAGCGCGCGCGATCATGGCGCGGATATCATCGTCGGCGGCATGATGAAGTACCTGCTGGGCACCTCCGGCATCGCCTTCGCCTGCGTGGCGGCGAGCCTCATCGAGCAGATCTCACCCACCGCAACCGGTTGGTTCGCTCAGCAGGACATCGGTGCCATGGACGCCACGGCGCACCACCCCTCCCTCACCGCCCGGCGCTTCGAGGCGGGCACACCGCCGGTCGCGAACGTGTACATGGCCGAGGAGGGGCTGAGGATCATCCGCGAGATCGGCCTCGGTGCCATAGAGGAACGGATCAGCGGCCTGACCGAGCGTATCAAGCGGCGCGCGCTGGAGGCCGGATACACACTGGCCACCCCGCAGCAGCACGGGGCGATGATCGCGCTCGCTGCCCCGGACTCCCCCGCCCTGGTCGCCGCGCTCGCGCAGGAAGGCATTCTCGCCTCCACTCGCGACGGAAATCTTCGGATCTCAACGCATTTCTACAACGATGAGTCGGACATCGACGCCCTGTTCGATGCGTTGCGCAGACACGAGCGCCTGATGCCAAGGATGGGCTAGCCGGGCGCTGCGATGAGCTCCCGCAGCGCGAGGCACGCCGATTGCGCGGCCGGACCCACGATGACGTGTACACAATCCGGCGCCACCACCGCCGCGCCGCGCAAGCCCAGACGCTCGATGGCGGCTTGGTCGACCCCTGCAACGTCCGCCACCGACACCCGAAGTCTCGAGGCGGCGCTCTCGACGACGCGCACGTTGTCACCACCGCCAAGAGCGGCCAGTAATTTCTCGATGACCGGCTTTCTGAGCGCGGCGACCTCCGGCACAGGCGTGGCGGGCGCGCCGTGCAGATCCGACACGGGCCGCCCTGCCCTGCCGCCCTGGGCCGGGGCGGCCTGCGGCAGAATCGCCAGCACCTCGCGGATCTCCCCGGCGAGCAGCTCCGCGGTGGGGCCCACGATCACCTGCAGCGCGCTCGCCGAGGGACGCACGATGCCCATCGCGCCCAGTCGCTTCAGTGCCCGCGTGTCCACAGCATCCTGGGCCCGCACGGTCAGACGCAATCGGGTCGTACAGGCGTTGACGTCCTCGAGATTGGCGGGGCCCCCGAGCGCCGCGAGGTAAGCACCGGCCCGATCGGTCGGATCCGCAGTGCGGGCTGCGGCCGTGCCGGCGGTCGTCCCCGACGGCAGACCGCCCGGTGCGCCGAGCTCCCCCGGCTGCCCGGCGCCCTGCGGCTCGGTCTCTTCCCTGCCCGGGGTCTTCAGATCGAACCTGACGATCGCGAAGCGGAAGATGCCGTAATACAGACCGAAGTAAAGCGCTCCCACCGGTAGCAGCAACAGGGGGTGGGTGGCGTGGTTGTAATTGAGTACGTAATCGAACAGCCCGGCCGAGAAGCCGAAGCCGAGCTTCACATCGAGGGCGTTCATGATGATGAAAGACAGGCCTGTCAGCAGGGCGTGCACGAGATACAGCCCCGGAGCGAGGAACATGAACGTGAACTCCACCGGCTCGGTTACCCCGGTGAGAAACGAGGTGAGCGCGATCGAGAGCAGCAATCCCGCCACCGCGCGGCGTCTTTCCGGCAGCGCCGCATGGTACATGGCGAGGCATGCCGCCGGCAGACCGAACATCATCACCGGGAAGAAACCGGCCATGAAGCTCCCCGCAGTCGGGTCGCCGGCGAAGAAGCGGTTCATGTCTCCGGTGACGCCGTGGTAATTGCCGACGATGAACCAAGCGAAGCTGTTGAGGATGTTGTGCAGCCCGGTGACGATCAACAGGCGATTGAGCACGCCGTAGACGAACAGGCCCCACGGCCCTGCGGCCAGCACCTCACGGCTGAGCACCTCCATGCCGTTCTCGATGTGAGGCAGCTCCAGACCCAGCAGGATGGCGAACGGCAGCACCGCGAAGCCGGTGACGATCGGCACGAATCGCCGCCCGCCGAAGAAGGCGAGGTAACTGGGCAGCCTGATACGGTGGAAGCGATTGTACAGCGTCCCAGCGAGAAGCCCCGAAACGATTCCCACCGGCACGGTGAGCTGCAGGAGCTCCTTGTCCTTGAACGCCGCCGCCACCAACACCCGGGCGTGCTCCGGAACGCCGGCGAGCGCGGCGGCGGGGGCTGAAATGAGCACCGCCGCCCCCTTGATCGTCACCAGGTACCCCACGACCGCGGCCAGGCCCGCGGCTCCGTGATTGTCGCGGGCGAGGCCGATTGCCACGCCGACCGCGAACAGCAGTCCGAGGTTGCTGAAAATGGCCTGGCCGGCGTGGGCCATGACCGGGATGTTGAGCAGATCGGGCTGGCCGAGACGCAGCAGCAGCGCGGCGGCGGGCAGCACCGCGATCGGCAGCATCAGGGCGCCGCCGAGCTTCTGCAGCGGGTTGAGCAGTTGCTTCATGAGAATGTCCTCGTGGGGCCGCGCTCAGGCGCCGCTTGAAGCCGGCTCGCCGACGCCGCCGGCCACGGCGGCACGGAGCGAGCGCACCGCCTCGGCCGACCCCAGCGAGAGCGCCTTGCGCGCGAGGCGCGTGCACTCCTCCATCGTCAGCCCGCCGATGTACGCCTTCAGGCGCGGAATGGCCGACGGCACGCAGGACAGCTCGCGCACCCCCAGGCCGATCAGGATGGGCGCGGCCGCGGGATCGGAGGCGAGTCCGCCGCAAACGGCGAGCGGGCGATTACGGGATCCGGCCGCCTCCGCGGTGCGCCCGATCAGCCGCAGCACGGCCGGATGCAGCGCATCGAGCCGGGCGGCGAGCTGCGCGTGGCCGCGGTCCATCGCAAGCGTGTACTGGGTGAGGTCATTGGTCCCGATGGAGAAAAAATCCGCTTCCTCGGCCAGCGCTTCGGCCATCAACGCCGAGGCCGGCGTCTCGATCATCACGCCGATCTCGGCCGCCTCGCTGCGCCCGATCTGCCGCGCGGCCTGTTCCGCGAGCACGCGCACCGAGCGGATCTCCGCCGCATCGGTGACCATGGGTACAAGGATCCGGCACTGGCCGAACGGTTGCACCGCCAGGATGGCGCGCAGCTGCGCGCCCAGCAGATCCGGACGCCACAGGCTGGTACGCACCCCGCGCAGGCCGAGCGCGGGATTGTCCTCGCGAGGCAGTGGCAGGTAGGGGATCGGCTTGTCGCCGCCGATGTCGAGCGTGCGGATGGTGACGGGCCTGCCGGCGAGCGCCGCGGCGATCGGTTGGTACTCGGCAAGCTGCTCGGCCTCGGTCGGAGCGTCCCTCCGATCGAGGAAAAGGAACTCGGTGCGCAGCAGCCCGCAGCCCTCCGCACCATTGCGCACGGCAACCTGGGCTTCGGCCAGCGAGCCGACGTTGGCCAACACCTCGATGCGCACGCCGTCGGCCGTGCGGCATTCGCGCTGCGCCGCCTGCCGCTCGAGCGCATCCCGCCTCACCGCCCAATCGATCCGGCGACGGGCGCCCTCGAGGCGCTCCTCCCCCGGATCGACGTGCAACACTGCGGCATCCGCATCCAGAATCAGGGCCGTTCCATCGGCGATGCGCCGCAGGGAGGGGCCGAGTGCCACGAGCGCCGGAATCCCGAGCGCAGCCGCGAGAATCGACACATGGGAGGTGGCCCCACCGGCGGCAAGGCAGATCCCTCCCGGCTTGCCGGCATCGACACCGAGCAGTTGCGAGGGCAACAGCTCCTCTGCGATCAGGATGGTGTTCCCCGAGAGCGCAAGCGCCGACTCGACCCGCTCACCGCTCAAGGCCGAGAGCACCTGCCGCTCCAGATCGATCAGATCATCGGCCCGCTCGCGCAGGCGCGGGTCGTCCAAACCGCCCAACACCTCCACACTCTCACGGATCGAGCATCGCCAGGCGAACGCGGCGCTCGCGCCGCCGGCGATCTTCGAGAGCGCCCGCTGCGAAAGCTCCGGGTCGTCTATGAGCGTCAGATGCGCCTCGATGATCTCGCGCGCGGCGCCCGAGGCCGTCCCGAGCGCCCGCTGCAATGCCGAGTGAACTCGCTCGCGCGCGCGATGCAACTCTGCCGTCTCGCGCTCGACGCCCGCGCCGGCCTCGCTGACCTGTATGTCCTCGCCCGCTAAAACCCGCGCGGTGCCGACCGCCAGCCCACGGCTGGCGGTGACTCCCGGGAGTGTCGCGCCCGGCGCTGGAGCCACGACCGGTGCGGGCCGCGTGTCGCACGGCGGCGATGATTGCGCCGGGACCTCGACCTGCCGCTGCGCCCGGGTGTGCGATCCGCTCGGCCGCCCATCCCTGCTCTGCCCGGCCTGCAGCACCGCGGCAACCGCCTCGGCCGCCGCCGCCGCATCAGCGCCCGAGGCGAAGATCTCGATCTGTCCGTCCCTCGGCACACCCAGCGCCATGAGCGCCACGGTGCTGCGCGCGTTGGCCTCGCGTCCGCGGGCACTCAGCATGACCTCGGCGTCGAAGGCCTTCAGAGCGGTGACCACTCGAGCAGCGGGCCGGGCATGGATTCCATGCTCGAGCCCCACCCGCACGCGCAGCCGGATGCCCTCGCCCGCCTCGAGCGGCAGGGTCTGCGCCTCGCCGGGCCGCGAGGGCACAACCGCCTCAAGCTCCATGAGCACATCGCCCACCGCCACCCCCCGGCCCTGCGTGCGGCGGTGAATGGCGAACACGCCACCTTGCAGCACCAGCACCGGTGTAAGCAGGCTCCTGGCCCGGCATGCGAGACGGTCGAGATCGAAGCTGATGAGCGCATCCCCCGCTCGAACCACCTGCCCGGCTTCGATGTGGCTCACGAACCCCTCGCCCCGGAGCTCCACGGTATCGATTCCGACGTGCATCAGCACATCGGCTCCGTAGGGCGTGCGCAGCGTGACGGCATGCCTCGATTGCGCCAGCGCGGCCACCACTCCATCGCAGGGCGCATGCAAAGTGGCCCCGAGCGGATCGATCGCGAGCCCATCGCCGAGCATGCGTGCGCAGAATACCGGGTCGGGAACCTCCTCGAGCGGCGCACTCCAGCCGGCGAGCGGTGACAGGAGGACGTGGGTCATGAGCGTGGCTTGGCCGGCGCGAGGTGCGACACCAAGGCGTTCAACAGGGAGTTGCGCGCATCGTCCTCACCGAGCACCCAGATCATAACCCCACGCAGATGCGCACTGCGCACGAAGGCGGCCTTGATGGCCATCGAGCGCGGATCGTCATAAGTGAAGAAGATGTGCCGTGCGCCATTGTAGAGCCAGGGCGCCTCGGCGGTAGCGCTCCAGTGACGCACCCAGCGCGGGCTGGTGAGCATCCGCGACTCGATCACTTTCCAGGGCGTCTCCGGGAAGCCTCCGGTGAAGCGCGAATACAGCCCCGCATGCCGCGCCGAGACACCGGAGAAGCCCCGTCCGTAGAATGCCACGCCCAGCATGATCTTGTCCGCCGGCACCCCGTGCGCCTCATAATAGCGCACCGCCCCGACGAGAGTGTCGCGCGAGCGCTCCGGCTCGGGCGCCGGATCGCGCGGATCCGGCCTCATCGGGGCATTGAAGCCGCTGTAGGGGCTGAAGACGGTGTTCATATCGTAGGTCATGACATTCAGCCAGTCGACGTACGGCACGAGCGCGGCCAGATCGTAGCTGTCGCTCACTGAGTACGCCCCGCCCTTCTGCCAGGTGCCGGCCGGAGTGGCCACGGTGAGGAGGTAATGACGGTGGGTGTTGCGGCCGAGCGCATCGAGCCGCATTCTGAGCTCACGCACAAGCGCGGTGGCGTCCGCCCGGTCCTGGGGACGGGACTCGCTCATCCCGCCACGCACCGGGAACTCCCAGTCGATATCCAGGCCGTCGAATCGCTGCTGCTCGATGAACAGCCGGATGCAGCTGCGGGCGAATTTTGCGCGCGAAGCGGCTGTGAGGGCGATATCGGAGTACTGGGGCGCGGCATTCCAGCCGCCGATCGACACGAGCAGCTCCAAGCCCGGGTGCAGCCGGCGAAGCCGGCGCAGTTCGCTGAACGTTCGCCGCTGCGCGGCGGTCGGCGCCGAGCACACGCCGCGCGCATCAGGCTCTCCAAAGGCGTAGAAGATCGTGTCGAGCTTACCTGCCGGGATATCCGCCACCGGCATGCCGCCATCGTAATAGGCGGCAATCTGCGGCGCCGTACCGGCCCGCGCGGCGGCGGCGCCGAGCAGGCCCGCCAAAAGAACACTGAGCAGCGAAGATCTCATAGGGGCATCCCCCAAATCCTGCACCCGAACGCCCCCGATGCCGGCCCCGCCGCAGGCGGGGGAGGTGTCCGCAGCGGGCCCGGCACGGGGGCGCCCTTCCCTAGAATTTGTACTGCGCCGTCAGGTAGTACTGCCGGCCGTTGTTGTAGATCGCCACCGGCTGCGACAGGTTGTTGCCGTACTCCTTGACGAGCTCATCCGACAGATTCCGGGCGGCGAACGTCAGGCTGAGGTTGCGCAGAAGATCGTAGCTCACCTGCAGATTGAGGTATCCGGCGCCGGCCACGTTCTCCGCCGAAGACTCGCTCACCGCCGCATAATAGTGCGACCGGTAGTTGTAATCGACGTTCGCGCTGATCGGACCGTGCTGGTAGTACCCGCCGATGTTGTACGTGTACTTCGAGTTGTCGAGCACCTGATTGCCGTCGCCGGCCTTGCCTTCCGAAAGCATGAAGTTCGTCTGCAAGCCGAATCCGTACGGCAGCGCCTGGCTCCAGGCGAGCACTGCGCCCTTGATTTGCGCAGTCGTATTGAACGGCGTGCTGATCGTGAACAGCGCATTCTGCTTCGTGGTGGCATTGTAGTACACGCTTTGCGCGTTGCCGAAGTCGACGTAGTTCGTCAGATTCATATCGAACAGCTTGGCCTCCACCATGGACTCCGGTCCATAGTAGTATTCGAGGTCCGTGCTGTAGACGGCGCCCTTGACCGGCTTCAGGTTCGCATTGCCGCCCTGCCCGGTCAAGTTGGTGTCCGTGAGCAGGATCGAGGCGCCGAGCGCGCTGTAGTCCGGGAGCGTCATCGTCTCGGCCGCATTGAACCGCGCCACCAGGTGCCGCGTGAGATCGAACTTCAGATTCACGCTCGGCAGGGCATTGAAGTACCGGTGGTCGACCTCCGTCGGAACGAAAGCGCCGAATGCGGAGAAGGTGAGCGCACCCGGGGCCGTTGCGCTGCTCGGCAGGTTCGTCAGCACCTCCTCCAGAGTGTTCACGAGGCGCACGCCGAAGTTGCCGCTCCAGCGGTCGCCGCCGATGTCGGCCATGACATAGCCCGCAAAGTCGTTTTCCCGCACATCGTAGGACTGCAGCCAGTAATAGCGGCTCGGCCCGGTGCTGAGATTCGTGGCGTCGAACGCCTCGATGGCGCTCTCGGAGTCCATGAAGATGTTGCCGGCCCAGGCGCCGCCGCCGGGCAGGGAGTCCTGGAAGTTCGCCGGATACTCGCCTCCTGAGTAGACGGGCGCGCACTTGGGAGCGCCGCCGGAGCAGTTCAATCCCTGATCCTGGTTGAACGCCGTTTCGCGCTCATGGTGTGCGAAGCGCACGCCGGCCCTGACGTCCTTGATCGCCCCGTCATCGACCTTGAACGCGGCTCCGAGCTTGCCGTAGGACTCCTTGTCAATCGAGTGCACGATGTCGTTCCATGCCCAGCTGACCCCATACCCGGCCGGATTGTTGGTCGCGACGCCGGGAAATTGCACCGTCGCCAGGCGATCGATGCCGTTCAGCTGATAGGAGACGCCGTTGCCGCCTGCATACTCGTACGCCGGCTGGCTCGGCTGAGTCCCGCTTCCGTAGGTGAATCCGACTTGTCCGTCGAAAGTGAGGCTGCTGGTGGCGTCCCAGGTACCGTCGAGGTTGAGGAAAGAGCTGTTGTCGGAGGCATCCGGCCGCATGATCTGGTCGTACACGATGGAAGACGGCGCACCGGCCTCGGCAGGCCAGCTGCCCGCGAGCAGGGTTCCATTGCGCACCGTGAGGGATGTGGGTACATACGTCGGGGAGATGAAGCTGCTCCCCCACATCATGAAATTATCGTTGAAATTGGAGGCCAGCTGCCTCGCATAATAAGCCGTAAGATTGAACGAGAGCGTGTCGCTCGGCTTGACCTGGACGTCGAGCAGGCCGCCCTCGTTTTCCATGGTCTGCTGGAAGAGCACTTGGCCGAGCAGCGTCGGATAGAGCGCTCCTGCGGCATTGGGCAGGCTCGGATTCGCCTTTTGCCAGGCCGCGGCGGTGGCGGCCGACACCGTGGCGTAACCGAGCTCCTCCTGGCCGTCGCGGCGGATGCCGTACTTCTGGTAGAAGACCTGGCCGAGCACGCCGACCCTGCTGTTGTGCCAGCTCAGCTGCACGCTGCCCTGCGGATTGGCCTTGCTCGGAAGATCCCAATAATTGGCACCGGCATTCACGAAGCCCGAGAACCCCCGCTTGTAGTCGAACGGTCGCGGGGTCAGAACATTGACGGATCCGGCCGTGCCACCCTCGATCATGCTGGCATCCTGGCTCTCGTAGACCTGCATCTGCGAGATCATCGTGCTCGGAAACAGCGCGAGGTTGACGCTGCGGCCGACGGTCTCGTACATGTCCTCGATGAACCAATCGCCCGTGGAGACGAAATGACCGTCAACCGTGGTCTGCGTGAGGCTCGCGGGCGCTCCCAAAAGGGCGACCCGGTCGTTGATCGCGAAACCGCCCTCGCCGGCCACCGAGGACTGCGTGTTCACACCGGGCATCGTCTGCAGCACGTCGGCGATGTTTTGCGCCGGCAGCCTGCCGACGTCCGTGGCGGTCACCACTTCCACACTGTCCGTCGCAGCGCGCTTCAGAGCCAGCGACTTCCGCACGGAATAGCGGATGCCCGTCACAACGATGGCCTGCAGGGTCGGCGCGCCGGTGGATTTTGCCTCGGCCGCAGCGCTGGCCGAAGTCTCGCCCTGGTGCGCAAATGCGTTCGCTCCGAACAGCGCCACCGCTACGGCGGTGCCTACAACCGTGGATCTTGCGATTCTCATGACTTCTTTCACCCCGATGATGTTGTCGTTTTCGAGACCGCCCTGGCGCACCTTTCCACCCCAACTGGTCCCATTGACCGCGCGGCGCTTGCTCCACGGCGGCCGGTTCAATCCGTGCCGCGACACTCCCGCCGCCTGCGACTTCCGTTTCGCAGGGATACCGTTGTGTAGACACCACACTGGTACCATTTAGATGCCAGTGTAATACCAGTTTCATAAAAAATCTATACCAATCTCCGTTTGACGGATCGATTATTAATTTTTATAAGTAATTACAGTGCATTATCAGATAAAAATAGATGGGAGTGGCGCAAACTGGTATTGCAGTGGTATTATGTCGGCGATCCATATTCCAGCGCGGGAGCGGAGCCTTGATACTGTCTCAAACCATCGGCAGGCTCGATGAAGGCAGCACGCAGCCACTGTATCAGCAGCTGCAGCGAGCTCTGCGTCAGGCGATCGAGACTCGCCTCATCGCGCCCGAGGATGCGCTGCCGCCCGAGCGCGATATTGCAGAGGATTTGCGCATCTCGCGCATCACCGTACGCAAGGCGATCGACGGCCTGGTGAGCGAGGGGCTGCTGATTCGCCGCCAGGGATCAGGGACATTCGTGAGTGCGCGCGTGGAGAAGAGCTTCTCCAAGCTCACCTCGTTCTCCGAGGACATGCGCGCCCGCGGCCGATCCCCGCGCAGCGTGTGGCTCAAGAGATCCGAGGGCAGCGTGACGCCCGAGGAGGCGCTCACCCTGCGATCGAGTCCCGGAACGCCGGTCTTCCGCTTCCAACGCATCCGCTTCGCGGACGATTCGCCGATGTGCATCGAGTACGCCACCGTGCTCGCCTCGTGCCTGCCCTCCCTCGATGCGGTGGACTCGTCCTTGTACGAAGCGCTCGAGCACAGAGGCAACCGCCCGGTGCGCGCCCTGCAGAGGCTGCGGGCGGTGCTGTTCAACGCCGAGCAGGCGAAACTGCTGCAGATCCGCGAGAAAGACGCGGGCCTGCTGGTCGAGCGCGTGGGCTTCCTCAAGGACGGCCGCGCAGTCGAATTCACCCAATCCTATTTTCGCGGCGACATCTACGACTTCGTCGCGGAGCTCAGCGACGTTTGACCATGACCTTGCCCGAGTCCGCAACCCGCATGCACGCGGAGGCCGCCCAGGCCGCGCAGGCCGTCCGCGATCAATTGTTCCGCAATGCCGAGGAGATGGAGCGGCTCGGCGAGCGGCTGCGCCGCCTCGCCCCTCGCTCCGTCATCACCTGCGCCCGCGGCAGCTCGGATCATGCCGCGACGTTCGCCAAATACCTGATCGAGACCCGCCTCGGCATTCCCACCTCCTCCGCCGCCCCGTCGGTGAGCTCGATCTACGACGCACGCCCGATTCTCACCGGATCCTTGTGCCTGGCGATTTCCCAGTCCGGCGCGAGCCCGGATCTGCTGACGTCGGTCAAGAAGGCTCGCGAGGGAGGCGCATTGGTGGTGGCGCTGGTGAACGCAGAGGGCTCTGCGCTGGCAGGGCTCGCCGACCACGCCGTGCCGCTGTGCGCCGGCCCCGAAACCAGCGTGGCGGCCACCAAGTCCTTCATCGCATCCCTCGCCGCCATCGTTCACCTGGTGGCGAGCTGGACGCGGGGCAAGGCGTTGTATGATTCTTTACGCAGGGCGCCGAAGCAGCTCGAGCATGCCTGGCAGCTCGATTGGAGCGCAGCGATCGAGCCGCTGCGGCCCGCCACCGACCTTTACGTGGTCGGGCGCGGCCTGGGCCTCGGGGCGGCCCAGGAGGCGGCTCTGAAGCTCAAGGAGACCTGCGGCCTGCACGCCGAGGCGGTGAGCGCCGCGGAGCTGCGCCACGGCCCCATGGCGCTGGTGAAGGCGGGGTTTCCGGTGTTGATCTTTTCTCAGAACGACGAGGCCCGCGCCGGCATCGAGATGCTGGCGATGGAGCTCGCCTCGCGCCAGGCCGCCGTCATGATCGCCGGTTCCCGCTGCCCGCAGGCCCTGCAACTGCCGGCGGAACCGGCTGACTCGGCGATAGAGCCGATGCTGCTGATCCAGACCTTCTACCGGCTGGTGAACGCCCTGTCGCTCGCACGCGGCCTCGATCCCGACCATCCACCTCACCTGCGCAAAGTAACCGAGACCGTCTGATGCCCATCGCACTTCTCAACGGTCGGGTGCTGCGCGGCAAGGCACTCGTTGAAGGACTGTGTGTGCTGATCGAGGACGGGAGAATCCTCGCCGTGGCGCCCGAGGACGACCCGCGCTGCCGGGATGCGGACCCGCGCGACCTCGGCGGTCGCATGCTGTTTCCGGGATTCATCGACATCCAGGTAAATGGCGGCGGCGGCGTGCTGTTCAACGATGCGCCGACGGTGGAGACGATCCGCCAGATCGGCCGCGCCCACCGGAGATTTGGCACGACCGGCTTTTTGCCGACTCTGATCAGCACGGACCTGGATGTGGTGGCCCAGGCCATCGCGACGGCTCGCGAGGCCCTGGCGGCCGGTGTCCCGGGGGTTCTCGGGATCCATATCGAGGGCCCGTTCCTCAATGTCGAGCGCAAGGGCGTGCACGACCCGGCCAAGCTGCGCGAGCTCGACACCAGCGCCGTGGGCCTTCTGACTTCGCTCTCGAGCGGCATCACCGTGGTCACACTCGCCCCGGAGATGACGACGACGCACATCATCCGGCGGCTCGCCGACGCCGGGGTGATCGTCTCCGCGGGCCACACCAACGCCACCTACGCGCAGATCGTGCAAGCGCTGCATCACGGCCTGCGGGGGTTCACCCATCTGTTCAACGCGATGTCGCCGCTCACGAGCCGCGAGCCGGGGGTGGTCGGCGCGGCACTCGAAGATCATTCCAGCTGGTGCGGCGTCATCGCCGACGGCGAGCACATCGCCCCGGCCGTGCTTCGGCTGGCGATGCGCTGCAAGCCCTTGAACCGGTTCATGCTGGTGACGGATGCCATGCCGAGCGTCGGCACCGACGCGCGCTCGTTCAAGCTGCAAGGCCGCAAGATCACCGTCTCCGGGCCGGTCTGCCTCGATGAGGACGGCCGGCTCGCAGGCTCCAACATCGACATGGCGAGCTGCGTGCGCAACGCCATCGTGCTTCTCGGCCTGCCGCTCCCGGAAGCCGTGCGCATGGCAAGCCTCTACCCGGCGCAGTTCCTGGGCTTGGCTCACGAGCTTGGCCGCATCGAGCCCGGCTATCGAGCCAACCTTGTGCTCGCAGACGATGGCCTCAATGTGCTCGAGACGTGGATCGACGGGCAGCAGGCCCGGGAGCGGTGATGATGGGCCAGGCTCTCCCCCGGCCGGGACGCGGCCCATCCGGTCGGCCGCCCCCACCCCATCGGCCGTGGCGCAATTCCCTGCCCCACCGCAGGAGGGGGGGCTGACCGGCCATCCTTGAGCGAACGGAGAGCCGGCTGGAACCCTTGAGGCGTCTTTCGCTCAAAGACGATACACTAGACGTTTACCGGACGCTCATCCCGAGCGGTCCCGGACCACCCATCCCGACCGAAGGGGGAGATTGATGAGCTTCGATCGCGCTCGCGCAAGAACGGGCGTCTGGGGCGTTCTGCGCTCCGCCATCTGCGTAGTGGGAGCCGGGATCGCCGTGGCGCTCGCCGGCTGCAGTGCCAGCACGAGGGTTTACAACGGTACGCCGGTGCTGACCCTGACCGGCGTGGCCACCGGGGATTTCAGCAGCTACATCGTCGGCATAACCTCGGTCATCCTCACCCGCAAGGACGGATTCACCTACCCTGCGCTGTCCAATGAGGAGCAGGTGGATCTCACCAAAAGGACCAATCTCACCGAGCTGCTCACCGCCCTCGGCGTCCCGCAGGGCACCTATACCAAGGTCAGCATTACGCTCGATTACTCGGCCGCCACCATATTCATCAAGGGCGAGTCGACGGCCGCCAAAGTGGTCACACCGAGCAGCGGCAGCCTGCAGACCCTCACGGTCAAGCTCGATCCTTCCCATCCACTCGTGCTGAACCTCGACCAGTCGGCACCTCTGGCGATCGACGTCAACCTGGCGGCCTCCAATTCGATCGATCAGAGCACGAACACCGTCACGGTCAAGCCGTTTCTGACCGCCACCGCGCAGCCGGCCGACACCAACCCGATCCGCGCCCGCGGCCTGTTCGTGTACGTAAGCACCAGCAAAAACAACTTTACGGTGAATCTGAAGCCGCTCGACGACACGTACTACTATAGCGGCACCTTCGGCGCGCTGACGGTCAATACCTCGCCCGGCACCTATTTCGACATCGACGGCACCCCCTACATGGGCTCGGCGGGCCTCGCTCAGATTGCGCAGCAAAGCAATAGCGGCGCGCTCAGCAGCGACTCGACGATCGTCAGCTATGGAACGATCGGCGATCTGTCGACCATCACGCCCACCTTCAACGCGACACAGGTGTATGTCGGCTCAAGCGCCGTCAGTCCCGGCGCCGACGAGGTGCGCGGGACCGTGAGCGCGCGCAGCGGCAATTCACTCACGCTTCGGGGGGCCACGTATATCTGTCCGCAAGACATCAGCAGCGGCTATCCGAGCGAGCCGCCGGCCATTCACTTCGAATCCGCCACGGTGGATATCGGACCCTCGACCAAGGTGACCGAGGACGGTGTGATTGCAAGCGGACTGTCCACCCAATCGATTTCCGTCGGCCAGGACATCTACGCCACGGGCCAGGGCAGCGTCTCCTGCCCGCTCACCTCGACCAACTCCACCGCCTCGCTGACCCTCAATGCGACCACCGGTGAAGTGCGCCTGAAGCCGACCACTCTCTGGGGCACGCTCACTGCGGGCACTACGAGCAGCGCCACTCTCGACCTGCTGGAACTCGGGGGGCACGCTCCCACCGACTTCAACTTCGCCGGCACCGGGATCTCGAGTGCCAATGACGCCAATCCGGCTAGCTACACGGTCGATACCGGCACAACGGACGAAAGCGCCACGGCCTCGGGCACCCTGCTCACGGCCGATGGCCTCGTGACCCCCTTCGGCTCGGCGCCGCCGGACTTCACCGCCTCGGCGGTGACGCCGGGAACATCGGAGCCCTCCACTCTGATCGTGGAGTGGAACGGAGGCACCACGTCCCCCTTCACCACCTATGGCAGCTCAGGCCTGGTGGTGAATCTCGGCAATTCCAGCATCGATACGGACATCATCCGCACCGGACCTCAGAGCACGCAGTTGTCCAGCCTGCCCTCGAGCCCCACCATCCTGCCGGGATGTCAGAGCGGAGCCTGCACCAGTAACGTCGAATACTCGATCGGCAACGCCAAGAACGGCGTCTCGGAATTCGGCAGCGCCTCGAGCTTCCTCAGCGACCTCTCGAGCACCCTGAACGGATCGAACTCGGTCTTCAAGCTGGTTGCCGTCGGTACCTACGATTCGACGAACAATACCCTGTATGCCCAACGCATCGACGTAGCGCTGGAATAGGAATAGGCGAGCAATCCGCATGCAATGAGCGGGCCGGTTTCACCGGCCCGTGCTGATTGCAATGTCTCCAATCTGCGACTGTACCCAACCCGGAACACTATCCAGGGCCAGTGCGCCAAGATAGGCGCTCCCATCCGAAGATTGGCTTTGGCCGTGGCATAATGGCCCTTCGATCCGGAGGGGGACTCGACATGCTGCAGTCGCTGGGCTCACATGCCCGCCACATCCATGCGATGTTGCAGGGCACGATCCGTGACGAGGGGCCGGGCACGCCCGAGTACATCAAGCGCTCCTGGTTGCGTTGCCTCAACGAGTACCACCTCGATCCGCAATCCGAGCGCGAGCCGTTCGTGCTGCCGCGCCAGGAGCGTCTCGCCCGCAAGGAGCGCAACCAGGCCCTGATGGCCCTCGCCGATGCGGAAATGGCCCACCTGTACCACCAGCTGGCCGGCTCCGGCTACTCCATCATCCTCACCGACCGCGACGGGGTGCTGCTCGATTACTACGGGGACTTGAGCTTTCGCAACGCCGCCTTTCGCACCGGGCT
>JAJZLX010000103.1 GCA_021850555.1 Pseudomonadota bacterium
GCGAAGGAAGTCACGGTGAAAGCGACCCCCGCCGATGGCGGCAGGCCGATCGCCTTCAAGGCGCGCGTGCGCATCGACACGCCGAAGGAGCGCGAGTACTTCCGCCACGGCGGCATCCTGCAGTTCGTGCTGCGCCAGCTCGCAGGCCCGTCCCGGTCCTGAGCGGGAATCGGAGCCTCGACGATTGGTCGAGGCTCCTGATGACATGACGCCGAAGCGCCTCGCCGTCTTCGACCTCGACGGAACCATCACACGGCACGACACCCTCGTGCGGTATGTGCTCGGCTACCTCCTGAGACGGCCCTGGCGGCTGCCGCGGGCACTGCTCGTGGTGCCGGCGGCGGCCGCTTTCAGCCTGCGCCTGATCGGCCGAGGCCAGCTGAAATCCGCCCTCCTGCGCGCCACCCTCGGCGGCGCGTCTCGGGCGCAGATCGAGCGCTGGACGGCCGAGTTCGTGCCTCGCGTGCTCGAGAACGGCACCTTCGCGGGTGCGCGCGAGGCGATCGCCAGACATCTCAGCGAGGGCGATCATCTGGTGCTCATGAGCGCGACCGTCGACCTGTACGTGCCGGCCATCGCGCGCGCGCTCGGCTTTCACGAGGCGATCTGCACCGGCGTGCGCTGGCACGGCGATCGACTGGACGGTCATCTGAGCACACCCAATCGGCGCGGCGAGGAAAAGGCTCGTTGCCTGCGCGAGCTGCGGGAGCGCCATCCCGGGGAGGCCACCGCCTACGGCAACGCCGCGAGCGACCTCGCTCACCTGAGGCTCGTCGAGCATGGTGTGCTCGTCAACGGCTCGGCGGCTGCGCGGCGCCAGGCCGCCCGCAGAGGGATTACCTGCACGGTATGGCGGTAGGACCGGTTACATCGACGTGCGCACCTGCCACAGCTCGGGAAAGAATTTCAGCTCGAGCGCCTTGGCGAGGTACGACACCCCGCCCGTACCGCCGGTGCCGGGCTTGTAGCCGATGATGCGCTCCACCGTCTTCATGTGGTGGAAGCGCCAAAGCTGGAACTTGTAATCGAGGTCCACCAGACGCTCGGCGAGCTCGTACAGGTCCCAGTCCTTCTCCGCGTTGTGATACACGCCGAGCCAGGCGCCCGCGACCTGCTTGCTCGGCCGGTACGGCTCGCGAAAGTCCCGCATCACATAGTCCTCTGGAATGCCGTAGCCGCGGCGACTGAGCAGCCGCAGCGCCTCATCGTAGAGCGACGGCGCCTCGAGCGCGCGCGCGAGCCGCTCATGGATCCGCGGGTCGCGCCGGTGCACCTCGATCATCTCGGCGTTCTTGTTGCCGAGCAGGAACTCGAGCAGCCGGTACTGATAGGACTGGAAACCCGAGGAGCGCCCGAGCGCGTTGCGAAACGCCGAGTAGTCGAACGGCGTCATGGTGGAGAGCACCTCCCAGGTCGAGAGCAGCTGGGCCTGCACCCGCGAGACGCGCGTCAGGCGCTTGAATGAGGGATCGAGATCGTCCCGCCGCACGCACTCGAGCACCCCTTCGAGCTCGTGCAGCATCAGGCGCATCCACAGCTCCGATGCCTGGTGCACGATGATGAACATCATCTCGTCGTGCTCGAAGGACAAGGGCTTCTGCGCATCGAGCACCTTGTCGAGCTGCAGGTACTCCCCGTACGAGAGCGAGGAGCCGAGGTCCCAATGGATCGCCTCGTCGGTCAGATCGACACGCTCGGACTTCTCGTAGGGCCGCTTGCTCATGCGATCTGGTCTCCGAATACCCATTGGGGCACGACCCGCCAGCCCTCGAGCAGCTGGTGATCGAGATGGCGATACTCCGGACAGTGCCGCGCCACGCACTGCCAGAACCGGCTGGAGTGATTCATGTGACGGGTGTGGGCGAGCTCATGGATCATGAGATAGCGCACCACGGGAGCCGGTTGGAAGAGCAGGCAGCAGTTGAGGCTGATCGTGCCGCGCGTCGAGCAGCTGCCCCAGCGGGTGCGCTGCCGGCGGATCACCACGCGCTCATAGTCAAAGCCGAGCTCGCGCGCACACCCCGTGAGCCAGGGCGAGAGCACCTGCCGCGCGCGCTCCATGAGCCAGCACCTGAGCACCTCGCGCACCGCCCGGCGGTCACCGGCATCGCCCGAGAGCACCAGCAGCCCCTCGCCCCCCGGCGCGAGACTCATCCGCCCCCGACCGCCGGCGAGATGCACGCGCCACAGCTCCCGGCAGGCCGCCAACTCGATCCGCTGCGGCGGAAAGGGCGCCGGTGGTGCCGCCTTGAGGCGGGCCTCCTCGCGCTTGCGCTCGATCCAGGTGCGATGCCGCGCCAGAAAGCTCTCGATCTCCCGCGGTGAGGTTCGGGCCGGAACCACCACCTCCACCCGCCCCGTGTGAAAGACGCGCACCACCATACGTCGCGCGCGTTGGCTCTCACGCACGCTCCAGCCGGCGTCTTGCTCAGACCACAACGGCAACTGGGACGCCACACTCTCGGGAGTCAAGGGAACCGCCGCATCGATCGCAGACCCTCTCGCAGCCTGCCCGCTCATCATACCAGGGGGTCGCCGCTTGCACCGGGAAGAGCGGCAGACGGTGCGGGCGTAATCGGCTAGGATGCGCGCTCCTGGAGCGATCAGGCATACCGTGAGCACACCGATTCTCGAGGTCCGCGATCTCGTCAAACAGTACCCCGCTTTGACCGCTGTAAACGGCATCTCGTTCGCCGTGCCCGAGGGAAGCTGCTTCGGGCTGCTCGGCCCCAACGGCGCAGGCAAGACCACGACTGTCGAGATCATGGAGGGAATCCTCGCGCCAACCTCGGGCAAGGTGCTCTATCGCGGTGAGTCCCTCGGCGCCCGTTTCCAGGAGGAGGCCGGCATCCTCTTCCAGGAGACCGCGCTGCAGAACTTTCTGACGGTGCGCCAGAGCGTGGCGATGTTCCGAGGGCTGTATCGGCGTGGCCTCGACATCGACGAGGTCCTCAAGCTCTGCTCCCTGGAGAAGCTCGCCCACCGCGACAATCGCAAGCTCTCGGGCGGTCAGCGCCAGAGGATGCTGCTCGCCATCGCGCTGGTGAATGATCCCGCGGTGCTGTTCCTCGATGAGCCGACGACCGGGCTCGACCCGCAGGCGCGGCGCAATTTTTGGGCCCTGGTGCAGTCGATCAAGGCCCAGCGCAAGACGATCCTGCTCACCACGCACTACATGGAGGAAGCCGAAGTGCTCTGCGACGAGATCGCCATCGTGGACCGCGGCCGCATCGTCGCCCAGGGTCCCCCGCAGCGACTGCTGAAAGAGCACTTCGCCGAGGTGCTGCTCGAGCTACCCCGCCAGGACTTCCCGCAGGCCGCCCGCCGGCTCCCGATGCAGCTCATCGAGGCGAGCGACCGTGTGGAGATCACCACGGATGATCTGGACGGGACGCTGCGCACCCTGATCTCGGCGCACGTACCGCTGAGGAATCTGCGCATCCGGCCGCCCAACCTGGAAGACCTCTTCCTCGAGCTCACCGGTCGGGAGCTGCGCTCATGATGCGCCGGCTGCTCGCGGTCTGGCATGCGCGCAACCTCGAATTCCTGCGCGACAGGGGCGCGCTTTTCTTCACCTTGATCCTGCCGCTGTCGATCATCATCGGCATGGCGATCATCTTCAGCGGTCCGCCCCGGCCGCTGTTCAAGGTGGGCGTGCTGAGCGCACATCGAGCCGCCGTCTCGCTCGCTGTCGCCGCCGCTCCGCCACCTCCTCTCGCGCAACCACGCGCCTCGCACGACCCTGGGCGCGGCTCGTGCCCACCCGGCCGTTGCGCAGCGGACCCGTTCCTGCAGGAGCGCTACGTGCAGTTCATCCGCGTGGCCTCCCGAAGCAAGGGCGTACAGGATGTCAGGCACCAGAGGATCGACATGCTGTTCGCGCCCGGCGATCCGCCGCGCTACTGGGTCAACACCGACTCGCCCAAGGGCTACATCATCCAGAGGCTGCTGCTGGCCGCCGACCCTCAGGCTCAACGCGTGCAGGTGACGGGCAAGACGGTGCGCTACATCGACTGGCTCTTTCCCGGCATCCTGGCCATGAACCTCATGTTCAGCTGCCTCTTCGGCGTCGGCTACATCGTGATGAGATACCGCCAGACCGGCTTCCTCAAGCGCCTGCACGCCACGCCGATCACCGCGCTCGAGTTCCTCGGTGCCCAGGTGCTCTCGCGCCTGAGCATCACCGTCTTCATCACCGCGGCGCTGTACATCGGGGTCGGGACCCTGATCGGCTTCCACGACAGCGGCAGCGTGCTGCTCCTGCTGCTGCTGGCCGTGCTCGGCTCGCTGTCCATGATCGCCCTCGGGCTCACGATCTCGGCGCGCTTCTCCAGCGAGGAGCTGGTAAATGGGCTGCTGAACCTGCTCACCTGGCCCATGATGCTGCTCTCGGGCGTATGGTTCTCCCTCGCCGGGTCCCCGACCTGGGTGCGGCGGGTGGCGGACGCGCTGCCGCTGACGCAGCTGCTGCACGCGGCGCGCGCGGTGATGCTCTACGGCGCCGGGTTCAGTCAGATCGCTCCCAACCTCATCTACCTGAGCGTCATCACCGTGGTGTTCCTCGCCGTTGGGGCGTGGTCGTTCAGGTGGCGCATATAGAGAGAGACGGCCAATGTCAGATTCCAGGGGCGTGCGATTCTTCAGCGACAACACGGCGACCGTCTGCCCGGAGATCCTCAGCGCCCTCGCCGAGGCCAATACCGGCCTTGTGCCCGCCTACGGCGATGATCCCTGGACCCGGCGCCTGGACCGGGCGCTCGGGGAGTTCTTCGGCACCGAGGTGCGCGCCTTCCCCATCGCCACCGGGACGGCGGCCAATGCCCTGGCGCTTGCGACGCTGACGCCTCCCTATGGGGCGGTGTTCGCCCACCATGAGGCCCACATCGCCTGCGACGAGTGCGGCGCACCCGGATTCTTCACCGGCGGAGCGCAGCTCGTGCTCCTCGAGGGGCAGCAGGCCAAGCTCTCGGGCGCCACACTGACCCAGGCGCTCGAGGAGCACCCGGTCTCTGTGCACACCGTGCAGCCCGCGGCGGTGTCGGTGAGCCAGGCGACCGAGCTCGGCGGCGCATACCGCCCGGACGAGCTCACCGTGCTCTGCGAGGTGGCTCATGCACACGGACTCAAGGTTCATATGGACGGGGCGCGCTTTGCGAATGCCCTCGCTTTTCTCGGCTGCCATCCGGGCGATGCGACCTGGCGCGCCGGGATCGACGTGCTGTCCTTCGGGGCAACCAAGAACGGCGCCTTGGCCGCCGAGGCTGTCGTGTTCTTCGACCTCCAGCTCGTGCGCGACTTCGAGCTGCGGCGCAAGCGCGCCGGCCATCTGCTGTCCAAGTCGCGGTACGTCTCGGCGCAATTGCTGGCCTACGTCGAAACGGACATCTGGCGGCGCAATGCCGAGCATGCCAATCGCCTGGCGCGACGGATCGGTGCGGCCGCCGGTGCGCGCCTGCTGCATCCGGTGGAAGCCAACGAGGTATTCGTGCGTCTTGGCGAGGCCGGCAAGGAGGCGCTGCGCTCCGCCGGCTTCGAGTTCTATGATTGGGGGGCGCCCGCCTCGGGGCTCGCACGCCTGGTCGTCTCCTGGGACCAGAGCGAGCACGAGGTCGAGGCGCTGTGTGCCTCGCTCGGCGAGTTGCCGGGCGCCTGAACGATCGAGGAGTTCCCCATGGCCGCAAGACAATCGCGCATGCTGCCGCTCGGCACCGCCGCTCCGGATTTCTCGCTGCCCGACACCGCGGGCAGGCTTTGGAGTCTGAAGGACTTTACCGCCCCACGGGGACTGCTGGTCGCCTTCATCTGCAACCATTGCCCCTACGTGAAGCACATCCTGGATGGCTTTGTCGCATTCGCGCACGAGTACGGCCCGAAGGGGTTGAGTATCGTGGCGATCAATGCCAACGATGCCACCGCCCGCCCGGAGGACGGTCCGCCGAGCATGGCGAGGATCGCCGCCGCCAAGGGTTTCCCCTTCCCCTACCTGTATGACGAGAGTCAGCGCACCGCGCTCGCGTACGAGGCGATCTGCACGCCGGACTTCTTCCTGTTCGATCAGGCGCTGAAGCTCGTCTATCGCGGCCGCTTCGATGCCAGCACGCCCGGGAACGAGAAGCCCGTGACGGGGATCGAGCTGCGCACCGCGGTCGATGCGCTGCTCGCCGGCAAGCGCGTCGAGCACCAGATCGCGAGCATCGGCTGCAGCATCAAATGGAAGGCGGGTAACGCGCCCGAGTGGGCGTGAGCTCGGGTGGCGCCACAACGACGGTTTGGCGCAGCTTCGCAGCTTCCTGCCCCGAGAAGCACATCGATCCGGGCGAGCGCGAATGAGGGGCCGTCCGGCCCGTTGAGAGCCGCGACGGCTTCCTGAAATGCCATCTCCGGCGCCGCGTGGCAAAATTCCCGGCGCTCTCAACTCCGACACATCAACAAGCCATGCCTGTGCCCTCCGAGCCGCGCTCTCCCGCCCCCCTCATCGACATCGGCATCAACCTCGTGCACGACAGTTACGACGCGGATCGCGACGCCGTGATCGCACGCGCGCACGATGTGGGCGTCGTGCAGATGATGATCACCGGGTCCAGTGGCGCCAGTACGCGCAAGGCGATCGAGCTTTCCCGCGCGCACCCCGGCAGGCTCTTTGCCACCGCGGGCGTGCACCCACACCATGCCACGGAGCTCACCCCGGAGCTGCTCGCCGAGCTCGGTCCGCTGGCGCGCGCACCGCAAGTGCTCGCCGTAGGCGAGTGCGGCCTCGACTACTATCGCAACTACTGCCCCCACGAAGCGCAGCGGCAGGCCTTCCACCGCCAGCTCGAGCTGGCGGCGCGCATCGGAAAGCCCGTTTTTCTGCACCAGCGCGAGGCGCACGGGGACTTCTTCGCGATCCTGCGCGAGCACTGGCCGAAGCTCGCCGGCGGCGTGGCGCACTGCTTCACCGGCAGCGACAGCGAGCTCGACAGCTATCTTGATCTCGGCCTGGCGATCGGCATCACCGGATGGATCTGCGACGAGCGCCGGGGGAGACATTTACTCGAGCTGGTGCGACGGATACCGGCCGATCGACTGCTGATCGAAACAGACGGTCCCTATCTTCTGCCTCGTGATCTCGAGCCCAAGCCCGCCTCGCGGCGCAATGAGCCGGCGTTTCTGCCGCACATCGCCGCAGTGATCGCGCGCGCGCGCGGCGAGCCGCCGGAGGCGCTCGCGCGAGCGAGCACGGCTGCGGCGCGACGGCTTTTCAATCTGCCCGAGATCGACGGCTGAGCATCGCCGCGCCGGCGCATCGGCGAGCTCATCCGCACCAGTCCGCTGCACAGTTGCGCTCCACGGGGTGAGCGGATCGAGCTGACCGCGGCTGGTGCAATATTCAAAGTATACCGCCGAGCCTTTCTTCGGCAGCACGGTGAGGCCAAGCTGCGGGAATATCGTGCCCCCTCCTGCACCTCGTTGAGATACATCACCAGGCTCGACACCCGCTGCCCGCCTGCGGCAAGCGCTTGGCGAGGCACAGCGAGCCTGGAACGGCCCGACTGATTACCATAACGGGGATGAGGAACCGTAAGATCGACGAGCCAGGGCTGAAGAAGCCGCACGGCGGTGCAGCCGTGCGCACGGCACGCCGTAGCCGCCCTGCCCGCCGCCCCGCCTGGACAAGAGCGGCCTTCGCGCTTGCGCTGCTCGTGTGCTCTGCGCTCGCCATGCGCCTCGCCTGCGCGGCGGATCCCCAGCCTTACAAGATAGACTGGGTCTCAACCGGCAACGGTGGGATCGACTCGACGCTCAAAATGACCTCGCAGTTGCAAACGCTGCGCGCCTCCGCGCCGGTCGGACCGTACGGGCTGATCGCTCGGGCACGCGCCGATGTGAGCCGATTGCGCACGGTGCTCGAGAGCTTCGGGTACTACCAGGGCGCGATCACGATAACGATCGATGGCAGGGACCTCGAGAGCGCAGGTCTCGGCGAAGTCTTGAGCGCGCTGCCAAAAGGCACGGCTGCGCGCGTGAAGATCGTTCCCACCCTCGGACCGCTTTTCCACGTGGGTCGCATCGCGATCGAAGGCACGCTGCCCACGGGCATGGAACGGACACTCGGCCTGCCTCACGCGCTTCTCGGTCTTTCCTCCGGCGCGCCGGCCGTCGCATCCGAGGTCCTGGCGGCAGGCGCGAGCCTGCAGATCAGGCTTCAGGATACCGGCTATGCGTTTGCGAAAGTGGACAAGCCCATCGCCTCCGAGGTGCCCGTCCAGCACTTGCTCAATCTGACCTTTCGCGTGACGAGCGGTCCGCGCGTGCGGCTCGGAGAGATCCGGGTCGAGGGGCTTCGACACGTCCGCCAGTCGCTCGTCATGCGGCGCCTGCTGGTCCACTCCGGGGAAATCTACGACGCGGCCGCCGTCGAAAAGGCGCG
>JAJZLX010000670.1 GCA_021850555.1 Pseudomonadota bacterium
AGCACTGCTTTCACACGGCAGGGGCCACTGGTTCGATCCCAGTACCGCCCACCAATAAAAACATATTATTTTTCAGCATTTTAACGCAATTATTAGATTTATTATAAGTTTCTGAAATCGGCGCTGATGCGAGGCGCCGGCGAGTGCGCGCAATCCGGCCTGTCTCGGCCGCGGGCCTGTCAAATCAAGGATGAACCAGCGCGTCACTGCACGGTCGAGTCGCCCGGTTTGGGTCCCTGTGGTCAGTGAGGACGCTGCCGAGGACCCTTCAGTTCGCGCAGGAATTGGTAGAGCCGTTCCACCAGAGCGAGCCTCTCACCATCTCAATCGTAGCGCTCCAGCCCATCGGTGAGTAACTTGCCTCGACAGGGGGCGCCGTCGGGATCGATGAACAGCTGCTTCAGCCCCGCCTTGGTACGCGAGGGACTGTAGTCGTAGAGGATGATGCGTTGGCTGGGGGACCGGCGGCGCGCACGACCATGTAATGATCGGACTTCGGCGCCTTCTCGCTCTTGAGCACTTGCAGCGGGCTCTCGTCCATGTGCCAGAAGGAGGCGATGAACAGCGCAGCCTTCAGGACTTTGATCAGCGGCAGGACTTTCTCCCCGCCCACCGTGTTCACCCACGTGCCGGCCGTGCCGGGACTGAGGTCCATCCCAGAGCGCTCCAGCTGCCGGCTCGCGCGACCAAGAGTCCATCTGCGCACAGTGCCCAAGAAAGCATCGTCAAAATATCAACCTCACGGTGGCGCCTCCTCCTGATGTTTGCAGGACGTCGACGCTCGCGCCGTGGGCAGCCGCGATCTGGCGGACGAGCGTCAGTCCGATCCCGCTGCCGTGCCGCTTGGTCGTGAAGAACGGCACGAAGATTCTCTCGTGTTGCTCGGGTGGGATCCCGGGGCCGTTGTCGGCCACGGCAATGACGATCCGACCATTGGCGCGGCGGGCGGAGAGATCGATGAGTCCGGACGGCGTATCACGCAAGGCGTCTATCGCGTTGCGCACGAGGTTGATCAGCGCCTGGTCGAGGAGTTCCACGTCCATCGCGAGCTCGAGCGTTTCAGGCTCGATGGTGGCTGTGATGCGAATGTCCCGTTCCGCCAGATCTGTCGCGAGGAGCCGCTGGATGCGCGCAAACAGGCGCTGCACGGGCAAGACCTGCATCTGAGCCTCCAGCGGCTTGGTCAGGCGGCGGTGACTGCGTACGAAATGCAGCAGACCTTCGCTCCTGCGGGTCGCGGTTTCCAGGGCTTCCAGGGCATCCGCCAGGGTAGTTGCGCGAGGATCGTCTGCCGGCAGTTGCGCGATGACCTCGCGCACCAGATCGCGAGCCGTGACGGCGAGGGAGGACACCGGCGTGAGAGAGTTCATCACCTCGTGCGCCATGACCCGGATGACCGTTTGCCAGGCGGCGAGCTCCTGCGCACTCATCTCGTTTTCGATGTTCTGAAGCGAAATGAGGCGGCGGCGCGTGGCGCCGGCGGTAATCTCAGTGGCCGCCACCTTGAGCAGCAGCGCCCCGGAGGGCCGTTCCATGCGCAGGATCGCTGTATTCCCGGCGCGGAGCGATTCCAGTCCAACGGCAAACGGCTGCCCGTATTGGGAAAGCTGCCCGCTGTCGGTGATCGGACCTTCGAATAGCCGCCGAGCCGCCATGTTAAGGAGGTGCAGAGCGCCGTGCTCCTCGATGGACATCAGGGCCACCGGGACGTGGTTCACCAGGATCTGAAGGTAATGGCTCTGCGCGTCGCGCTCGGATCGGTTGGCGCGAAGCTTCGCGAGCACGCGCTCCATGGCAGCTCCGAGCTCGCGAAAAGCGCCATCGGAGCGCAACCCCGTGAAGCTTTGCGACAGATCATCCACCGCGAGCGCGTCCAGAAACCGCGCGACCTCGCGGCTCGACTGCGTGGAGAAGCGCACGAGCAAGGCGGTCTCGGCGAGCGCCGCTACGGAGAGAAGTGCGATCGTTACGTACCACTGGGTGCGGGTGATCATCCACGCTAAGGCGGTGATCGTGAGAAAGAGCACGACCGCTCGCCAGACCACTCCCGTGTAGAAGCGGCTAAAGCCCATATTTCTGTATTCGGCGGTAGAGTGAGGCGCGCGTGAGGCCGAGCGCTTCCGCCGCCCGGCTGATGTTTCTGCCGTGGGTTTCCAGGGCAAGAGCTACGGTATCTCGCTCGACGGCATCGAGTCTCGATGCCTCCGCAGGCCGCGATGACGAGACCGGCGACGAGGCGCCGGCAAGCGAGAAGTCGCCCGGCTCGAGCATCACGCCTTCGCTCAATATCATCGCGCGCTCGACCGCGTGGCGCAGTGCACGCACGTTGCCCGGCCAGGGGTGGACCATCAGGCGCTCGAGCGCAGCGGCGCTCAATCGCTTGAGCGGCACGTTGTACTTCTCCGCGTACACCGCGATGAAGTGCTCGAGCAGCAGCGGTATATCCTCCCGCCGCTCCCGCAGCGGCGGCAAGCACACTTCCACCGTGTTGATTCGGTAGAGTAAATCCTGGCGAAAGACGTTCTCATCGGCGAGTCGCCCGACCGGGAGGTTCGTGGCGCAGATCAGTCGTACGTCGATGGGCTCGGGATTCTCGGCACCGAGCGGTGTCACTTCCCTTCGCTCGAGCGCTGTGAGGAGCTTGCCTTGCAGATGCAGCGGGACATTGCCGATCTCATCGAGAAACAGCGTGCCGCCGGAGGCCGCTCGCAGCAGACCGACGCGGTCCTGTTTTGCGTCCGTAAAGGCTCCCCGGCGGTGCCCGAACAACTCGCTTTCGAAAAGCTGCCCAGAGACCGTGCCCAAGTCCACTCGCACGAAGGCTTCCTGCGCGCGTTGCGAGCGACGGTGAATATCGCGCGCGACCAGCTCCTTGCCCGTACCGTTTTCACCCAGCATCAGCACATTGGCGTCGGTGGGTGCGGCGCGACCGATTACCTGAAAGACGCGCAGCATGGCGGGCGAGGTTCCAATCATCTGGTCATCGACTCGAGTCGCCTGCGCAAGGCCCTGGCTGCGAGCGCGAAACTCCGTAGCTTCCAAGCGCGAGCGCCGTAGGTTGCTCGCGGCCAGAACCGTCGCGAGGAGTCTCTCATTTTCCCAGGGCTTGGTGACGAAGTCGGCGGCACCGCGCTTCATCGCTTCGACCGCCACAGCGACGTCGCCATGTGCGGTGATGAGCACGACCACCGCCTGTGGATCGAGGGCGAGCACTTGGGCGAGCAGCGCCAGTCCTTCCTCACCCTGCCTGGCGCCGCCGGTGAAGTTCATGTCGAGAAGCAGGACGTCGAAGGCATTTCGCCGTACCCGCTCCGCAAGTGACGCCGGGTCACTCAATGTCTCCACGGAGGCGAAATGCCGCTTCAACAGCAGCCGAGCGGCGAGCAGCACGTCCTCTTCGTCGTCGACGATCAGGATGTGCGCAGAGTGAATGGGAAACGGTGCCAAATATGCAAATCCGAAAAGCCAGTGTGCGGTCAGTGTCCGGTCACTTTGTACGCCAGCGGACAGTCGATCGCCATAGCGGATCGTAACTTATTGAATCAAAAAGGGTCGCGTCTATGGTATGCCTCTTGCTACGCCAAGGGCATGGAATTCCGAAGAGGTTTCCTTGAGCGCCGGCTTACTCTCCTGGGTGGCGATAAGCCCGGCGACAATGGACGCTGTGCGTCGGACTCGGTGATGGACAGGACTCTGGAGCGCCCGCCCGTGTGGCGGCGCTATGGGCCTTACGCGCTGATCGGCATGATCGTGGTGGGCGGCATGGCCTGGCTGCTGCATGGAGCGGGCATCAGCACGTATCGCGTCCCGGTGGATCAACTGACGATCGGGACCGTGACGCGGGCCAGGTTCGACGATTACATCGCTGTGCGCGCCAGAGTGGCTCCGCTTGCCATCTACTATCTCACCACCGAGCAAGGGGGCGTGGTGAAGCGCGTGGTGGTGCAAGACGGCGCCACGGTGAAGGCCGGCCAGCCGCTCATCGTGTTGTCGAATAGCGCACTGCGCCTTCAGGTCGCCTCCCGCGACGCGGGCACCGCGAACCAGATCAATGCCATCGAGAACACGCGCCTTTCGCTCGAGCAGACTCGTTTCAGCTTCCAGCAGCGGCTCCTCGACATCGAGCATCAGATCGCCGTGATCAAAGGCAAGCTCGCACGGGACAAGATCCTGCTTCGGGGCCAGGCAATCGCACCCATGCTCTATGCCCAGGAGCAGGAGCAGTACCGCTACGAGCTGACGCTGCGCACGGCCACCATCGCCTCGAGTAACGCCCAGCAGCGAGTGCGCGACACGGAGCTTGCAGAGCTGCGCAGCACGCTCGTCTCGCTCAAGAACGATCTTGCGATCGCCAAGGCGAGCCTGGCGGCGCTCACGATCCGGGCGCCGATCGGCGGTGAGCTCACGGCCCTCGATGCGAAAGTCGGCGAATCCAAAGCCTCCGGAGCCATCCTCGCTCAAGTGGACTCGCTCGGCCGGTTCAAGCTCACCGCGCGGGTGGATGAGTTCTATCTCGGCCGCATCGCGCTCGGCCAGGCGGCGCTCTTTACCGTCCGCGGCCGGAACTACCAGGCCACCCTCGTCAAGATCCACCCCAATGTGTCCAACGGCACCTTCAAAGTCGATCTTCATTTCAAGGGCGCAGTGCCCCCCGGCATCACGGTCGGGCAGGCGATCGATACGCGGCTCGAGCTGGGCGGTGCTTCCATGGCATTGCTGCTGCCGAACGGGCCCTTCTTTCAGGACACCGGAGGAACCTGGGCGTTCGTCCTCACGCCGGACGGCAGGTTCGCCACCCGGCGCAACATTGAGCTTGGCGAGCGTAACCCCGACGATGTCGAGGTACTCCAGGGTCTCACGTCCGGGGAGAAGGTCATCATCTCGAGCTATCAAGGGTTCAAGAGCGTCCAGCGCGTCGAGCTTACCCGGTCCGGTCACGACGATTGAATACTCTCGGAGAATGGCATGCTGTCACTCAAGCAACTGACCAAAGTCTATCGCACCACCGAGGTCGAGACGACAGCTCTGCGCAGCGTCGATCTGGACGTCGCCGCGGGCGAGTTCCTCGCCGTCATGGGACCATCCGGCTGCGGAAAATCCACGCTGCTCAACATCGTGGGCATGCTCGACAACCCATCCGGCGGTGAATACTGGTTCGCGGACCGGAACATCGCCGGGTGGAGCGAGGGCCAGCTCTCCGAGCTGCGCAAGAACAGCATCGGGTTCATCTTTCAGAGCTTCAATCTCGTCGATGACCTGACCGTGTTCGAGAACGTGGAGTTGGCACTGCTTTACCACAAGGATGTGCCGGCGCGAGAGCGCAAGGCTCGTGTCCGCGCGGCTCTGGAGAACATGAAGGTCGCACACCGCGCCAAGCACAGACCCCAGCAGCTCTCCGGGGGGCAGCAGCAGCGCGTGGCCATCGCCCGAGCGACGGTATCGCGCCCGAACCTGCTGCTGGCCGATGAGCCCACCGGAAATCTCGACTCCGCGATGGGCGAGGAGGTCATGCAGCTGCTGACCGAGTTGAATCAGGCGGGCACCACGATCGTGATGGTGACGCACTCTCCCTCGCATGCCGACTACGCCCACCGCGTGGTGCACCTGCTCGACGGGGCGATCGTCACCGACCGGGTGAGGCAGGCCGTCTGAGACGTACCCATGCTCCGACATTACCTGCAAGTGGCCGCGCGTAGCCTAGTCCGCCACAAGCTCTACAGCTTCATCAACATCGCGAGTCTCGCGTTGGGGCTGACCTGCGCCATATTCATCCTCCTCTTCATTCGCTATGAGACGACCACCGACAGCTGGGTGCCCGGTAGTGCTCAGCTCTACAGGGTAGACATGACCGCTCACCTGCCGGGCCGTCCGCCGATCAAAACGGCCCAAACTTCCTTTCCCGTGCCGGCTTTGATGCAAGAAACGATTCCGGAAGTCACCGCGGCGACCCGTCTGCTTCGCTTACCCCTCACCCTAACCGTTGGCCACCGACAGTTCTTCGAGACGGTTGACTCTGTCGACCCAAACTTTCTTCAAGTCGTCCGCCTGCCCCTGGTATCGGGGGATCCTGCAAAGGTTCTCAGTCAACCGGAGTCCCTGGTCCTGTCGGAAGATACCGCCAGAAAGCTCTTCGGTGACGTGAATCCGCTTGGACAAACAGTCGGAGTTAACAGAACAGATTGCGCCCGGGACGATGTAGCCTGTCGCCGCACCCCAATTGCCATGCAAGTCACCGGAATACTGAGAAACCTGCCGCCGACATCCCAACTTGTGGCAGATGTGCTCATGCCAAATGACTCTGTCGCCGACCCCTACAGCCGGTTTTCAAAGCAAGCGTGGCTTGCGGTCAATTTCTACGGCTATGTAACTCTTATACCCAACGCTAGCCCTCAGGCCGTCATAGCCAAGCTATCCCCAATACTGGATCGCGCAATGGCCGCTTCGACTCGAACACTCCCGCAGCACATTCGGGGAAGCCAGCTTTTCAAAGTCCACCTGACTCCGTTCGCGGATGTTCACCTCGACTCCGCCGGATATATCTCCAACATGACGCCCCCCGGAAGCTGGACCACCGTTTATGGTGTCGCGGCCATCGGGGTTCTGATTCTGCTGGTCGCCGCCTTCAATTTCATGAACCTGGCGACCGCTCGCGCAACGCTGCGTGCCCGCGAGATTTCACTACGCCAATGCGTGGGTGCAACCCGTCAGCAGTTGATCGTGCAGTTCCTAGGCGAGTCGGTACTAGTAGCTCTTTGCTCGCTGGTGCTTGCTCTGGCAGCGGTGGAAATTCTTCTACCAGTCTATGAGGGCTTTGTGGAGCATCCCGTCGCTTTCCATCTATTGGGCGATTGGCCGTTCTCCCTGCTGCTTCTCGGTATCGCAATCATCGTGGGACTCATCAGCGGCAGCTACCCTGCGCTGGTCCTATCTGGCTTGCGGCCCGCCGTGGTGCTACGGGCAAACACTTCGGGGCAGGCAGGCTCCGGCCATCTGCGTATCATTCTGGTCATGCTGCAGTTCGCCTTCTCCATCGGCTTAGGGATCGCGGCGATTGTCGTGTTCAGGCAGATCGACTTTGCGCGCAACATCGATCTGGGTTTCAACCGCCACAACATCGTCGTTCTAAACGCAGAAGCGCTCGATTCGCATAGCCGGCAAAGCCTCGTACAAGTCCTGCGCACCTATCCAGGGATACTCGGTGCAGCACTATCGAACAAAGTACCGTTCAAGGATAACGCCCCCGTCGGTTTGGCCAGACTTCCAGAGTGGTCACATGTGGTTTCAGTCACGAGACTCATGATCAGCCCAGAATTTCCGAGCCTGTACGACATGCCGCTGATTGCCGGTCGACTGCTCTCGTCGGGTCGCGTCCAAGATACACTGTTGGAAAACAACTTCTCGCCCAATCCAGCTAACGAGGGACACAATATCCTCATCAACGTTTCCGCGGCTACTCTCTTCGGATACACGCCGCAGCAGGCCATTGGAAAGACAATCATATACAACGGAAATCACGTGAACATCGTGGGCGTTCTCGGGGACGCGAATTTTTCCGGTGCCTTGGGGCACGTCACCCCAACTGTGTATTTCAACGACCCGCGCAAAACTACCGAGCTGCAGATTCGCCTCAGTGGTAAGGACACTCTGAGGACGTTGACCTCAATTGACAAAGCCTGGCATGCTTTTGCGCCAGACACCTCGTCGCAGACATATTTTCTCAGTGCCGATTTCGAACAGCTGTACCGGAGCGCTGAAAGGCAAGGCGTGATGTTCGAGGTTTTAGTCTACATAGCTCTCTTGATTGGAACTCTCGGGCTGTTCGGACTAGCTGCTTTTACCGCCGGTCGTCGCACCAAGGAGATTGGCATGCGCAGGGTGTTTGGTGCCCGTACGCAGGATATAGCTCTCCTTCTGCTGTGGCAGTTCTCCAAACCCGTGCTGATTGCCAATGTGATTGCCTGGCCACTAGCTTGGTACTATCTACATGACTGGTTGCAGGGATTTGCCTATCGCATCTCCCTCAGTCCCCTTTATTTCTTTGGCGCGGGCGCGGTCGCGCTGCTCATCGCTTGGGCGACAGTCTTCGGTCATACGCAGCGGGTCGCCCGCGCCAACCCAATCAACGCACTGCGCCATGAGTAGAGCACTTGGTGCCGGGCAATTTCGATGTCCATCTGGTGATGGACAACTAGGGCACTCACAAGATTCCTGCGGTCAAAGCCTGGTTCGCACGTCATCGGCGCTTCCATCCTCACTTCGCTCCAACCAGTGCGTCCTGTCTCAACCAGGTCGAGCGCTGGTTTGCAGCGCTCACGGAACGACAGATCCGCCGCGGCATTCATCGCAGCAGCGCCAAGTTCGAGCAGGCCATCCGCGCATAATTGGACATCAACAATCGCAA
>JAJZLX010000473.1 GCA_021850555.1 Pseudomonadota bacterium
CGTTGCTGTCGCTATTTGCTTGAGTTGCGAGGCTGCGCGCCGCCGCTCGATCACGGCAATCGTTGTCGCGGTCTTGGGTGGCAGAACGGGCCTCATTTGTTCCCGGTAGCTCTGACCGCGCGATTCTACGAGCACGCCATTGATCTCCACGTCGAACTGGCCCTCCCTCCCTGCCTCGTCGCCTTGACCGTGGCGTCGAACCGTCGCTGGAACTCTTCGGCAACGGCAAGGGCTCGCTTGTGGGCCAGGAATAGAGTTTGCCGACTACTGTCGTCGTGGCACTGCACCTTGCCGCGGCCTCTGTTTCTGTTGGTTAGCTTACCATCCTGCCGCTGTCTTCCACTGCGAGAGCAATCCACAGGCCAGAGGCGCCCACGAGTGCCGCGGTGATCCAAAACGCCGGCAACGCTGCGTGGGCGAGCTGCGCGATCGACCCCAGAAGCAGCGCGCCAATGGCGTAGCCTGTATCGCGCCAGTAGCGGTACGTGCCCAGGGCTTTGCCGCGAATGAGGGGCGGCGCCCGGTCGGACATTGCGGCGATCAGGTTCGGATATAGGAGAGCCATCCCGACGCCCATGATTGCGGCGGCGGGCAACCAAAGTCCCTCCCCTTGCCCAAGCGCAGTCAAGACGATCCCCCCGGCCAGCAGAAAGAACCCCGCGACCACCGGCCGCTTGCGGCCGATACGATCGGCTAGGTGCCCGGTCCAGAGCTGAGAGAGCCCCCAGATCACCGCGTACACCCCCGTCAACCATCCGATCTCCAGCAATCCCGCGCCGTGCGCCTTGAAGTACAGCGGGAACATCACCCACACCAGGGTATCGGCGATCTTGTTGACGACGCCGCCCTGGCACAGCGCGCTTCCCGCTCGGTCGCGAAAGGAAATCCGGAGGAAGGTCGCGCCAAGACTCGGCGCATCACCGGCCAACCGAGCTCCGTGCATCTCGGCGTGTTCCGCATGGACCCACGCAAGGGTGTCACGCACTCGCACGAGCGTCGCAAGCGCCGCACCGATCGTGGCGAGGCCAAACAGCAGCAACGCCGGTCGGGCACCGATGTGCTCAGCGAGAAACGCCGCCCCGAGACCCGCGAACCCGACAGCAACATACCCGGTCGCCTCGTTGATCCCGACCGCGAGTCCGCGCTGATGGCTGCTCGCGAGGTCGATTTGGCTGGTGACTGTCATCGTCCAGGTGAATCCCTGACTGACGCCGAGAAACACGTTGGCGGCAACGATCCACCACCAGTTCGGCGCGACGTAGATCAGCAACGGAATCGGAATGGCGGCCAGCCATCCGGCAAGCAACACGGGCTTGCGACCGAAGCGGTCCGCGAGCCCGCCGGCGAGGAGATTGAGCGCGCCCTTGACCAGGCCGAAGGAGAGCACGAAGCTCGCGAGGAAGAGAAACGCGCCGCGCGCCACTCCGAAATCCCGCGCGACCGCCGGCAGAACGGCGCGATCCATGGCGATGATCAAGCCGACGAAGAACACCTGCAGCATCTGCAGGCTGAACTGACTCCGGTTGGCCGCAATGCCACGCGGATGCGCTGCCATTGCGCCGGCACCGCTCGCCTCTGCCCTCATGTGGGCGCGCCCGGCAGCCCGGCGTTCCCGGCGCGTAGCTCCATCGCTTCAGGGGGTGCCGGCGGTATGTTCTCGAGCATGAACGCGACGAACTGCCCCGCTTCAGCAATACCGAAAGCGGCGTTGTGGCGCCGCTCAAATCCGATCGTGGAAATCGGCTTTCCCGAGAGGCCGCGGCCGCACACCGAGCCGGCCACGGCGCCCGGCAAGACTTCGATATGGTCCGGCAGAGCCTTCAGCCGCTCGAGGCTCGTGAACAATGCCCGGGCACCGCTCGCGGCATCGGAGGCGAGCTCGGTGCGCCCTACATCGCCTACCATGAGCGTGTGCCCAGTCAGCACGCACCAGGGTTCCTGGGCCCGAGTCCGGTCGGTGACCAGCAGGCAGAGGTGGTCCAGCGTGTGCCCCGGGGTATGAAGGACATCGAGCGCCACATTGCCGAGTTCGATCCGCTCGCCGTCCGTCAGACCGCAAAATGCGAAACCGGTCTCGGCCGAGGCATGCAGCGCGTAATCCGTTCCCGCTCTAACGGCCAGCTCCCGGCCGGCTGATCGGTGATCGGCATGAATGTGGGTATCGACCACGAGCCGGATCGGTGTCCCGGCGACCCTTGCGGCATCGAGGTAGGGCTCAATCGGAAAACCGGATCAACGATCGCGGCGGCGCCTTTGCCTGCGCATCCCAGCAGGTAAGACACGCTGCTGCGGTCGCTGCAGTCGCGCCACGACAATCACGCGCCCGCGGATCTTCTCTCCGCGGCGCACCGCAGCCAGCTGGCGCCGGCGCTCGACTTGTGGGTCGTGGAACACGCGCTCGCCGAGGCCGCCCCCCACCGCTCGGCACTGCTCGCCACCGATACCTCGTTATCCATCAACATCACGGGGCCTTCTCTGACGGACGCGACTTTTCTCGAGCGGGTCGAGCGGCTGATTCGCGGCTCGAGAATCGCCCCCTCGCTGATCACCTTCGAGATCACCGAGACCATCGCGGTGCTGAGCCTTTCCAAGGCCCTCGAGTTCATTCACCAACTGCGGGCCATGGGCTGCCGTTTTGCGCTCGATGACTTTGGCACGGGCACCAATTCCTTGAAGAATCTGACGAACCTGCCCGTCGACCACGTCAAGATCGACGGCAGCTTCGTCACCGACATCCTCCGCAACCCCCAGTCGGTTGCCATGGTGCGCGCGATCGTGAGTCTCACCCGGGAACTCGGTATCGGTACGGTCGCGGAGTACGCCGAGAATATCCGCATCATCGAACGATTACGCGAGCTCGGCGTGCAGTACGCGCAAGGATACGGAGTGGAAAAGCCGCGCGAATTGAAGGTCGTGCTGAACGAGTTGAGCGCGCGCGAATCCCAGGAGAACCGGGCCTTGGGACGGGAGATCTAGTTTGTGAGTTATCGTTCCGACTTGGGCGCGAGCTCTGATGCGGTATCAATACGTCGGATGCTGAGCGAGACCGGCGAAAGGGGGCGATGATGCTCATTTTGACCAGACGAGTCGGCGAGTCCGTGATGATTGGGAACGAAGTGACCATCACGGTGCTCAGCGTCAAGGGCAATCAGGCGCGCACCGGCATCGATGCGCCGCGACACATCGCGGTGCACCGCGAAGAGATTTACGAGCGGATCAGGCGGAAACAACGCGGCGCTACCGCACAGAGTGGCGAGCCGCCCAAGCCCGCTCCCAGCTTCGCGCGACCGGAAGAGCCCCGGTAGATCGATTTTGCAGGACGGCTATGGAGGAGTCTTGGGATGCTTGACGGACGAATCGTGAACCGCGGCAGCGGCGAACCCATCCCCGATGACGAGCCGATCTTTGTATTGCGCGCGAAGGACCGGCTCGCCGTTCGCACGCTGACCGCCTACTTCAGTGCCGTCGATGAACCCGAGCGCGCCCGAGCGGTGGCGGCTCGCCTCGAGGACTTCAGGCGGTTCGTCCGGGAACATCCCGAGCGGATGGAAGACCCCGATCCGCCGTCCGTCGAGATGTAACCTTTTGGCTTGTCATCGGCATCCTCAGATGAACAAGTCGGCCGCGACGTTGAACCGCCGCGCAAACTTCTTTGCGAGATCCTTGCTGATGGCGCGCCGGCCGTTGAGGATGTCTGAAATCCGGCTTTGCGGCGCGCAGTCGACGAGATCCTCCTGCTTGAGCTCGTGCTGCTGCATCAGGAAGCGCAGCGTCTCAGCCGGGGACGCCTCGGGGATGATCGTGTGCTCGTCCTCATACGCTTCCACCTGGTCGGAGAGATAATCGAGCACCTCGGCAAGGGGATGGCTCTCGTCGTCGCCGATCACGTCAATCAGCGCATCGACGACGGACCGTGCGGTCGCATATTCCGCCTCGGTCCGCACCGCGGTCACGCCGATCGCCTTCTTGAACGGCATCCAGGCCCGCAGGATCGCCTGCGGGTCGGGGGTAGTGTTGTGTGCATGGCGCATATTCAGTTTCTCCGCTTCCACTTGTCGCGGTCGTACTCGGCGTGGGTGAGGACTTGACGGATGTACACCTTGCGCCGGTTGTAATGGATCACCGCGATCAGGCGGTATTTGTTCCCGCCGATGTTGAACACTGTGAACGGGTCAACGTAATCGGCGCTGCCAAAGGTCTCCCGCAGGACGTTGAAGTCCGCAAAGACCTCCCGGCGCATGATCCGGTACCACGCCTCGAGCGGCCCCTCGGCGCCCGGATGCTTCTTCCAGAACTCGACCAAGGCGGGCTTCGCGATGACGTGCATCGCGGGTAATATACCACAATGGTATTATCGGTCAAGACGGCGCCCATCACTCCGGATGATTCAGCCGGATATTGATCCCGCCTGACAGCCCCTGGCGCCGCGGGGTATCCTCTGCATGCTCGAGCCCCCGTGAAAGTGCTTGGCCGCGGTGCGGCCCAGGAGGCTTTGCCGGTCTTCTCCGCCCCAGAGCGCCCGCGGCGGTCGCTCCTGGGGCGGACCCGCGCTGGTCCGCTGCACATCGCCATCATCAGGAAGTAGCAGCGGCGGTTCTGCGACGGCGGGAGTGGTGAAAGCTGCCGCGCGCGGCGCACGTGTACCGCTCATCGCCACACGCAGTGTCCCAATACGCGGGGTTTGGCCCTTGAGGGGAGCCGCGCGGCCCGCACATGACCGGCGGCGGCGCGCTGCTCGATCTCAGCGCCATGTCCGCAGTCATATTCACCGACGTATCCTCACCCTGGACAACGTGCCGCGGGCGCTCGCGAACTTCGATATGCCAGGCTTCATCAATCTCGTCACCGAAGCCCCCAGTGGCCGGATCACAGCGGTCAGGTACACCCGACACCAGCGAGCTGCTCCAATCTGCAGCGCTCGCGATCCGCGCCAGGGTGACCGCGTGGGGACGCGCCGACCCGTTGTTGCCGTGAGACATTATGGTCGACGGCCTGAAGTTCGCGGCGCAGACCTTCTCGAAGGACACGAAACGGCCGTCGTGCGACGCGGGGCAGGAGAGACTCGCGTGACCTCCTACACCACGGGCGCCAATCGAGCGACGGCCAAGATGGCGCAATAACTGCGGTGCGCATGGCCTCCTGAGAAACCTGCCTTGTGCGCAGCTCTCTGGCGTTATGCCGGCCGCACTATCCTTCAATAGTCCTCGGCCTCGAATCCCATGACCTCAGCTGGCTCATCCCCCTCAGCCTGCACGCCGACGTACAGTCGATCCATACGCACATCAAAATACCCCGTTCTTGCGCCCACCTTTGTCGGAACGTTCGCGATCAGACCGTAACGATCGGGGGTCATCTGCTGAACCACGCTCACGAACCCCTCACCTCCAATGATGTAGATCCGCTTGCGAGACGCGTCGTAGAAGGCGTCATCCGCCTCACCAACAATATCCGGCACGAGCGAGACGACCTTTCCGGTGCGCGTATCGAAGACAATCAACATCGGGTTCTTGCGCGTCACCGTGAACAGCCGGTGGTCGGCCTCATCGAATGTCATCGCGTAATTGCCGCTCAGACCTCCCGGCAAGGGCCATTTCGTCGATTTCCCGGTGTTGCGATTGATCGCCAGCACCGCATTGCCGCACGTGGGACAGTTGGCGTACAACATCGGCCCGTGCATCTCGATGGCGAAGCGTTCCGGATGGTGGCCGGTCTTCCAGATCTTGCCCACCCGGCTATCCGTAGCCGGATTGATCGCCGCGATACCGCCGTTCGGCCAATCACCTTCCGCGACCAGAACCAGCTTGTGCACCGGATCCCACACCTCGTCATCGGCGTCTCCACTGAATCTGATGCTCTTCTTCAGGTGAAACGTCGAAGCATCGAAGATGTATACCGCGCCGTGCGAGCTTGCGGAGAATAGCTCGTTGAACCCCTGCGCATAGAGTTCGCCCTGCGGCCCCGGCACCCCGGGGATGAAATGCACCAGGCTCCCGTCGAACCAGTTCTCCACGCCCACCCCATTGCTGCCGACGATGGAGAAATACAGCATGCGCCCTTGGCCATCAAAATGGTCGATCCGCCCGTAATGGCCTGGGATCGGAACCTTCTCGTACAGCTCGAGCGGCAGCCTCGCTGGCGGAACGGTCAGCGCCGGCGCCGGCGCGGCCGCCGTATCGGTGACGTTGAGGAGTCCTGCACTCAGCAGCACGGCAAGGGGGAAGAGAAGCTTCTTGTTCATCTCAAATCACCTCACGCGGGTCAATGCAGAACTGCTGGATTGATTCACGGGCCCGGTTGGAAGACCAGGATCCTAGCCCCATGGCCACCGCCAGCAGGCACGGCCACGTAGTAACGATCAAGCTGTCTCACCCAGAGCGATGTTCTGGCGTTTGCTCCCGTGGAGACCCTGGCGATCTCCGTGTAGCGGTCGGCGCTCCATTGCTGATAAACGGCGACGTACCCCTGGCCGCCGGATGCGTAGATGCGGCGGTGCAGCGCGTCGTAGAACAGACCGTCCATCAAGCCCACGCTGGGTAGGCTGGCAATGAAACGGTGGGTGCGACTGTCGAATACCTCTATTGCGGCGGGATTGCGCATCCCGACGAACAGCCTATCGTCCCGGCGATCGAGCGCGAGGGACACCGGGCTGCCGGCCTTGGACAGCCAGGTCGAGACAATCCGCCCCGTTCGGGCGTCGATCTGCGAGATCTGGTGCGTCTTGGGCACCGTGATGAAAAGCGTTCGCCCAGGCTGTCCGACCAGGAGGGTACCGGGGTGGGCACTCGTGCGGATATTGCCCACCTGCCGGTCCGTGACCGCATTGATGAGCCCCACTTCGCCGTATTTCTTGTCCGCAGCCCCGCCGCCATAGCCCACGTACAGCATGCGCGTCACAGGATCGTAGGCTTCCGCATCCGGGCCGAGAGCGAGTTTCACGGTGCCGAGCAGCTGCAAGTCGCTCCCGCGATACACTCTCACGTCGCCCCCCAAGCCGTCCGCCGTGAAGAGTTTGTCGAGGCTCGCCGCGTAGTATTCGCCCTGCGGCTCCTTTACCCCGGGCAGGCTCCGCAGCCACTGGTCGGTCCTGAGATCGACCACCTCGACCGTATGGTTGCCCAGGGCGGAGATGAACAGCCGCTGGCCCCGAACATCCACACTGAAATGATCGATACGACCGTGGACATGTGGCAGGGCGATGGTTGCCACCCGTTGCAGCGGCCGAGGAGTCCCCACGGCCCAGCCGGGCGGCGCTTCGAGCGCGAGTGAAAGGGCCGCCAGTGCGTACGCAATGAGTGATCTGTTCACGCATCCCCCTCGTCTCTAACGTAGCGTCAACGGCGCTCGGGCCGCCGGCTCGCTGCGCTCCAAGGTGCAGGTCGCGGCCGTCCCGCTTACCACTATGGAGTAAGACGCCGCAATCGCGAGAATCCTCCTCCAATCTCCACGAGATCGGACCAAAGTCCGCGCAGTGCCCCATGCTTACGAGTGGCGCGTTCCGGTACTGCCGGAATTGCGGATTCGTGGCGCATGGTCACTGGCCGACAACGCCGCTGGGCCGCCCGCGAGCTCAGCCGTATGGAAACTCGAGACCAAACCCGACACCGACGTAATTGTCGAAACCTCCGAGACGACCGGAGATTCTCTGCCCGAGCTCGGCATCGACCTCAATGTGCGGAGTGATGAGATACTGAAAGCCGCCATCGGCATCGAAGCCGTTCCCCAGCCTCGGTCCGATCTTGCTTTGTCCGTAAATCTCCCCATAAAGCTGGTAGCGATTGTCCCAGGCGTAGGTGACCACCCAGTCGGGGTTGAAGCTGGTGAACCGCCGGCCTCCGCTGTTTGCCGGAGCCACGTCCGAGGTGACTCCGCCCATGAATGCGATGCCCCAGTGGGGGCCGATGCCGAGACTCACAATGGCATTCGTCGCCGAACCCCATCCGTCGCTCCCGTAGTTTGGATCTCCACTCGGGAGCGTTACGATTTCCTCGGCCGCGAGCTGCCATAGCGAGGTACTGACGATCTCGCGGCGAAATCCGATCGATGTCGGGCCGTAGCCGACGACCCGCGAAGGGGCCGGTCCGCCCGAGAACTGGTCGAGGTAGTTCGGGGGCAGAAGAATGAGTTCGTTACGGTCGGGGAGGCCGAAGCTCAGCTCGAGCTCCGGAAAGTTGAACCCGCTGCCTTCCGGACCGCGCTGATCGACGGTTTGGTAACCCGCTTCAAGCACGACGCGGCCTGGAGGTGCCACGCAGCTGCTGTCCGCGACCGTCGGCCGGTTGAGGATTGCAAGCAACGATCCCGCGCCGCGGCAGGGATTGCCGGACGGACCGGTCGATGCGTATGCCACGGTGCCGAAAAGACTGACCGCGCTCGATATCAGGAGAAACGCGTGCGCAAGGCGTCGAGATTGGAGCGAGCGAGCTGAAGTCCGCGCGCACCCAACCGGTCCGGATCCTGAAGTGATCATCGTATTATTCCTTTAGCGATGGATGACGCCTACGGCGCGCGCGAGAGCGTATTGCGCCTTCGCGTAGCGGGTGAGCGCTCCCGCATAATCGCGGCGGGCGCGGGTGAGATCCTGCTGGGCCTGCACGACTTCCAGCACCGCGTAGACTCCAAACGCCTTGCGCTGCATGGCGAACTTCAAGTTCTGTGCGGCCAATTCCGCACCACGGCGCGCCAGGTGCACCTGGTCCCGCGCACTGCGGGCATCGGCAAGCGCGTCGACGACCTGCCGCTCGATCCGCTGGCGGACGTCGACCGCATTGAGGCGTGCGCGATCGAGCTTGGCATCGGCGGCCTCGGTGCGGCTAAAATCAAAGAGACCTCCGGGTCCCAAGCGCCAACTCAACCCCACGACGTAGTCGTGGGACGGCTGATAACCGCCGAGAAATCCGTTCGGCCCGCCTCGAAGCCGGCCGTATACGGCTGCGGCGCTGAGGGACGGGATCAGCGGACCGTACTTGGCGGCCGACCGCTGTTCCTGTGCGGCACGCACGGACGCGGCGCTCGCCTTAATCTCCCGCCGCAACCGTAGCGCACGTCGCACGAGCGCGGTGGTCGGTGTATCGAGCGAGATAAGATTGGGGGGCACAACGATCCGGTCCGCTGGAACGAGGTCGGTGGCCGGATCGAGCCGTAGTACTGTGGCGAGCGTCGCGGAGTCTCGGCGCTGCGCGGCTTGGGCTTCCCGCAGTAGCACCTCGTCTCGTTGGGTTTGGACGCTCACCTGCAACGCCTCGCCGCGATTGGTCAGACCGATGGCGACGGCGCGCTCGAGCTGAGTCTCGTAGCTTTGCGAAATATGTACCGCATCGCGTGCAATTCTGGTTACGGCGACGGCATCAACCAGATCGAAGTAGGCGTTTGCGGCTGCGAGCAGCGTGTCTTTGCGCGCGGCGGTGACATCGTCGATTGCTGCGCGCTGAAGCTGCTGCGCGGCGAGCTTGTTAAAGAGCGCATCGCCCAGATCGAGTTCGACGCCGAGCGTAGCCGCACGGCCGTAGAGTTGCTTGTCGACGTTGAGCACATTGCCCGAGAATTCCTGGCCTGCGCCCGTGTGATGAGCGTAGCTCGCCCCCACGGAGAGCCAGGGAAAGAATTGCAGGGTTGCTGCATCGTTGACGGCCTTCGCTCGTCGCTCCGCCGTTCGCACGAGAGCAAGGTCGATGTTGTTGGCCCCCGCCAGACGCAGTGCCGTCGGTAAATCGATATGCACTGGCGCCGTCCGGGTGGCTTGCGATCCGAGCTGCTGCGGCGCCCCGCCCGACAATGCTACAGTCGCGCGCCTGAAGAGGGTTTTTCCGGTCGTTGCCCCACCTTCGGGTCCAGTTCGCGCCGCAACGCGGGGTGCCCCGAGCGCTAGCGCGGCCTCGGATGAGAATGCGACCCACAGCACCGCTGTAGCGATCACCGCGCAGGACCGCCCGGCATTGCCGGTCATGGATTGACCGCTGCGACGTATGCTTCGGGCGCTGCAAGCGGCCAAAGTCGCACGGTCACGTACATCCCAGGAAGCAGTAGTTCGCCGGGGTTGCGCATGTCGATCTCCGCGAGCATCGTTTGCGTCTGCGGTGCAAGCGCGTAGCTGACGCGCGTCACCGAAGCTGGAAAGTGCCGGCCCGGCAGCCCCGTTGCGCTGATGATCGCGCGGCAACCCGGCCGGATCAGGTCTGCATCGCGCGCCGGCACCGGAATCTGCACACGGATGCGGCTCAGGCTCATGAGTGTGACGATTGCCGCACTCTTCTGACTGGCACTGCTCGGCACGGGGACGAATGCGCCAGGATCCACAAAGCGCGCGGTGATCACCCCAGAAAACGGTGCCGTCACACGGGCATATTGGAGCAGTGCTTCCACTCGCTCGAGCTTGGCTTCTGCGACCTCGAGACGCCCCTGCTGGATATCGAGCGTCTGCGGCGTTACGAGGTCGGGGGCGACCTTGATTGCGCGCTGCGTGCGTAGGTAGTTGCGACGCGCTACGTCCACCTCGGCGGCGTACTGCAGGCGATCGGCGTCGAGCTCCGGTACCTCGAGCTGTGCAATCAGACCCCCCGCCTTGATCCTGTCGCCCTTGTCGACCGGGATGCTCTGAACGTACCCGGCCACCTTCGTCATGATCACTGCGGACTTGAAGGCCACCACGCGGGCCGGCAGCACGATGGTCGGAGCAATCCTCCGGGCAGCCTCCGAAGATCCCCTGGCGGTGGCAGCAGCCGCAAGCCCGCTGCCTGACCCGGCTGCGGCGATGACCGCAAAGAGCAGACATTTCGCACGCGGCGCCCACGACGTGGGGCCGCCCGATCGCCCTTGAGAGGCGTTGCGCACTTCGATCACTTTCATTGATGCTCCGCAGCGATGTGGACGGGATCGTCGGGGTCGAGCGACGGCGAGCGCCGCCCCGCCCGCCCGCGAATAATGGCGTAAATCGATGGCAGGACTGACAGCGTCGCGATCGTGGCGAGGAGCAGTCCTCCGATCAGCGCCCGCCCGAGCGGGGCGGTCTGCTGGCCGCTCTCGCCCCAGCCGGCTGCCATCGGCAGCATCCCGGCGATCATCGCGAGGCTGGTCATGAGGATCGGTCGCAAGCGGCTCACGGCCCCGCCCACCGCCGCTTCGGCAGCGCTCTGCCCGGTCAATCTCGCGCGCTCGGCAAAAGTCACGAGCAAGACGGCGTTGGCGATCGCCACTCCCACAGCCATGATGGCGCCGATGAACGACTCGAGATTGAGCGTCGTATGCGTGAGCCACAACATCAAGGCGATGCCGAGAACGACCGCTGGCACGCTCGCGATCGCGGCCACTGCGAGCTCCCAGGACTGAAAGTTGGCCACGAGCAGCAAGAAAATCACGAACACGGCGAGTATCAGGGCACCGCGCAAGGCACCGAGCAGCCGTCCCATCGCCCGCACCTCACCGCGAACCGCCACGGTCACTCCGGCTGGCGGCTTGCCGAGCGAGGCGAGCGCTCGGTTGACATCGGCGGACGCGCTGCCGAGACTCGTTCCCTCGATGTTGGCGCTGACGGAAACGTAGTGCTGACTGTTGAAATCGTCGTATTCGCCAACGGTCGTGCCTTGATGCACGCTCGCCACGTCGCGCAACAGCGTCGGGTCACCATCGCTCGTCGCGATCGGTACGTTGCGGACGTCTTCGAGGGAAGTGATCCGGTGCGGAGGGCTCTCGACCTGCACTTGGTATGCGACTCCGTTTGGCGCTGCCCAATAGACAGGTTCCGTGAAGCGGCTCGAAGCGGTCGCCGGCGTCAGCGATTGGATCACCTGGTTTTCGGTGACGCCGAGAAGACCCGCTTGCTCGCGATTGACGCGAACGTCTACCGCCGGATAATTGAGCTGCGCCCCGAGCTGCACGTCCCGAAGCTGAGGAAGCGTCGCGAGCTTCGCGCGGATACGCTCCGCGTAGGCGTGGTCGGTCTTGAGGTGAGCCCCGATTACGTCCACCTTGATGGGGGTCGAGGCCCCAAAGCTCATGACTCGGCTGACAATATCCGCAGGCTCGAAGGACACTTGCACCTGCGGCATTTCCTTCGCGATGAGCGCACGCAACCGGTCCCGGAACGCACTCATGTCGAGGTGCACCGAGCGCCTGAACTGGACCTGCAACACCCCGTCCTGTGGCCCGCTGTTCCATTGATAGATGAAGCTGATCGGATAGGGCGAGTCGGGGACACCCGCAAGTCCCACCGTGGTCTGGATCGCCTTCGGCCCCGCCTGTGACGCGATCAGCTTCAATATCCGCTGCATGGCGGATACCGTGAGGCTGAGCCGCGTACCCGCCGGCATGCGTACTCGCATCTGCATCTGACCGCCTTCGACGCGCGGAAAGATGTCCGTGCCGAGGTGCGGAACCAAGAGTCCTATGCCGGCGGCGCATACGGCGAAGTACCCGAGCAATACGGGCACGCGGTGTCTGACCAGCGGCTCGATCCGCCTCTGATACTGGTTCTGAAAGCGGGAGAATGACCGCGGGTCCCCTGCTCCGCCCTCCCCCCCTCGCCTGTGCAGCCGCAGCCACCAGACCGAGAGGATGGGCACGAGTGAATTCGCAAGCAGGTAGGAGGCGATCATCGAAAAGCCGACCGCGAGGGAGAGCGGCACGAAGAGCGCGCGCGCCGCGCCCTGCATCGCAAACGAAGGCAGAAACACCGCGACCACGCAAAGCATCGCGATCAGGAGCGGCACGACTACCTCGTGCGTCGCATCGAGCACCGCTCTCGGCAGGTCCTCGTGACGGACCAGATGCGTGTGAATGTTCTCGATGACCACCGTCGACTGGTCGACCAGGATCCCGACGGCGAGTACGAGGCCCCCGAGTGTCATCAGATTGATGCTCTCTCCGGAGACCCACAGCGCGAATACCGCGGCGAGGAGCGACACGGGAATGTTGATGACAACGATCAGAGCGCTGCGCCAGTCGCGCAGGAACAGCAGCACCATCGCACCAGCGAGAAGCGCTCCGAGCGCACCTTCCATCATGAGACTTGTAATCGCACGGGTGACGATCGGCGATTGATCCATTGCGTAACTCACGCGCACGTCGCTCGGCAGTGCCGCCTGGAACTTCGACAAATTGGCCTTTACTTCATCGACCACCGAGAGCGTCGAGGCACCGGGCCGCTTGGTCACCGGAATGTAGACTGTTGGCCTGCCGTCAACGAGCGCCACGCTGGTCGTGATGTCGGAGCCGTCGGACACGTGGCCGAGGTTGCGGACGAAAACGGTCGGGAAAGTACCCGTATGGATGGGAACGGCACCCAGCGCTGTTACATTCTTGACGATGGAATTGACGTGAACGATCGGATACCGGCTGCCGAGATCGATATTGCCCGAGGGGCTGATGGTTTCGGCCGCGGCAATGGCGCGAACGACCTGCTCCGGGGAGACCCGGTAAGCCTGAAGCTTCGCCGGATTCAAGGAGATCAAGATGCTGCGAGCGCTGCCGCCGAAAGGCGGCGGAGCCGAAACCCCGGGCAGCGCTGCAAAAAGCGGTCGCACCGTGTTGAGCGCGAGATCCTGGATCTGTCCGACGCTACGGGTTGCGCTCGAGAAGACGAGATCGCCCACCGGCACACTGCCGGCATCAAAGCGCAAGATGAACGGTGGCACCGTACCCGGGGGCATGAAAGCGTGTGCGCGGTTGGCATACTGTACGGTCTCCGCCATCGCGCGGGACATGTTGGTCCCGGGGTAGAACTGCAGCTTGATCAGGGCCGCGCCTTCGATCGACTTCGTCTCGACGTAGCGGATACCGGTGATGTAGAGGAAGTGGAACTCGTAGTAATAGGTGAGGAAACCCTCCATCTGCGAGGCGTCCATGCCCGCATAGGGTTGGGCTACGTAGATGGTCGGCACCCCAAGGGGCGGGAAAACGTCCGCCGGCATCCGCCGCACGGCGAGCAGAGCCGCGGCCACGATGCCGAGCACGAGGACGAGGACCGTGTACGGTCGCCGCAGCGCTGTCCGCACTACACTCATCGCGCCTCTCCGCTTCCAGGGATCATTGGAGCGAGGTGTCGGGTGGATTGCGGGCGCGGGACGATTTCGCGCCCGAACTCGATCGGTCGGACGCCGTTCAATTGGCAGGCGCCATGATGCGCAGGACCGCGCGTCCGTTGACGTCCTGCAGCGGGAAATAAACGAGATGCGTCCTCGGATCCACGGTGACCGAATGCGCCTCGTAGGCGAGAAAACCCCGACCGACCAGGTGTAGGCGTCTGTCTTGTAGGGCAAACACCGTTACCACGCCGCTCTCACTCGCGACGTAGAGCCGCTGGAGACGGGAATCGAAGGCGAGCACGTCCGGACTGCGTCCGACCTCGTGGATCGATAAGACCCGCATGCTCGGCAGGTCCACCAACAGCAACTTGGCATTGCCGTCGCAGGCCACGAACCCGAGTCGGGCGGGCGCATCGAGCAGCAGGCTGTGATCATCGTTGCACCGGCTCGTAAGGGGATACCGGCCCACGATCCGGTCGGTGCCTGGATCGATCGCCACGATCTCATCGCGCGTCTGCACATCAACGAGGATCCGCCCCGTGACCGGATCGTACTGGGAATTGCCCACCTCCCCGCCCATGGGGATCGTGGCGATGCGTCGGTTGTCGCGCGTATCGATGACGGTTTCGGTCTGACCCGCCTCGTCAGAAATGAACAATTTGTGCACATCCGGCGCATAGGCCATACCGTCCGGATAAACACCCGCGGGCGCGTGGGCGAGGATCTTGCCGGTCGACTCGGAGATCACGTCGAGCTCGTTGCGATCAGTAGCGGTCGCAAAGACCTCATCTAGCGACGGAACCGCTAGTACCCCATGCACGCCCGGAACGTCCGTCACGTTGCCAATCACCCGTTCGCGCCTGAGGTCAAATATCGTGACCATCCCAGAACCGAGGTGCGCGATGAAGAGCCGGCGCCGCTTGGGGTCAATCGTCACGTAATCGAACCGGTCCGGTTTTCCCGGCAGGACGATATCCGGACGGGCGGCCCGCAGCGGTAGTACGCTGCGGGCCGCCTGCGCAGCGGCGGCTTGCGCGGCCATGGACACCGCCAGGCAGCCGCTGCAACCCAGGGCAAGTAGTTTGGCCAGACGCTTCATCGGGCGCGGGCCGGCAGCACCACGAGCTTGCCGCTCATCCACGGCTTGTGGAATTCGCAAAAGAACGGGAAGACGCCGGCCTTACTGGCCGTGAACGTGATCGTCTTGGTTGACAGCGGCGGTAGCGACACGTTGATGCCGTAGCCCGGGATGGTCAGCGTATGACCATCGTCCCCGCCGGCCTCGAGATTGCGGATGTCGAGGGTGACGTGATCCCCCTGGGTGACGACGATCGTCGAGGGCGCGAAGGCATAGATTTCGCCGAACTTGGCGACAGCCCGCTTCTGCGCGGGATTTTCTTTCGACACCCATACCACGGTCTGGATGTGAATCGTCTCGTTGGCGGCGAAGGCCGGTGCGCTCGCGAGCGATGCGAGAAGAACACTGGCGGCCGCGGCAATGACCTTGGATGACTGCATGATGAACTCTCCTCTTGAGGACACTGGAACGGCGAACGGATTTGAGGATTCCTGGAGCCGGGATCGCGTTTCTTCACCCGTAACGCGGACGGGCCACTGCGGCGATTGTGCGGTGGGGCCCGCGATGTGGCGGAGGCGCGCGGCGCGACCTATTCATCTCCTGATGCCTTTCTTGCGGCGAGCAACCATAGTGCGGCAGCCTCGGCGATGCGCGGCACGGCGGTATCGGGGAAGGGGCTCACCGAGCTGACGTTGATCTCGCAGAGCACGTACTTTTCTTCGCCCTGCTTGGTCCGGGGACCGAGGAGAAAGTCCGCATCCCAGATCACCGGGAGCGAGCGGGTGTCGAGGTCAAGGACTTCTTGCATCTGCGGGACCCAATGGTCTTGCATTTCACGTCTGAGCGTCATGAATTGGCTCTCGGACTCGGCGTAGAACGTCTTCTCGCGCGCCATGGCGAACGAACCGCTTCCGATGGGCCGTTGCGTCGAGAATCCGACCACCTGGTCCTGAATCAGATAGCAGCGGATCATCCCTTCGGACGCGCGCCTCGCGTGGCGCTGATCGATGAGACCTCCGCCTGCGGAGAAATAGATCTGACAGCGCTGCATGAACGCGCTGATCCGCATCGCTTCGCGCCTGCTGTCGCGGGTCGCCTCTTGAATCCACACGAGGAGATCGGCGTCAGCACCCGCGCTTGCGCCGTCGCATTGGACGTGCCAGGTCCCGATGCCGCCGTTTCCACGGCACTGCTTCAGCACCCGCGAGCCCTCCCCGGCGAGACGCTGCGGAAACTCCCGCTCGAACTCCCCGGGGGTGCGATACAAGTGGGTATCAGTGCCCCAGCCGAGGTGACGGGTGCGGTAGAGCACCTCCTTGGTGCCCATCTTCAGGATCACATCGGGATGAGCGCTGATCCAGACGCCTTGCGAAGCAACCTCGCGCAGCATCGGATCCAATCTGGACCTGTCGCGACCGTCCGAGATCGGATCGACCCAGACGAGTACCCCATCAACACAAAGCAGCTTGGTGCGCACCGCATCGTGCCATTCCTCTGAATAGACGACTGGTTCGGCATCGACCCCGTGACCCTCGAACGCGAGGAGCAACGGCCGCAGCCGCTCCCGTATCGTCTGCTGATCGCGCGAAAGCAATGCGATACGAGGGGAAAGATGCCCGTTCATTTCAGCAACACCCAGGCCGGATGCATGAGGGGAAAAGCGATCAGGCCCACCACTGCCGCGACCGCCACCAGGAGAGGGTTGCTCACCTTCCAGCGAATGAGCACGAGGAGAGCCACGATGCCGATCAGCGCCGTCACCCAGTCACCGATCGCGACCTTGCCGAGCAGTACACAGGCACCGAGGATGGTGCCGATTGCCGCCGCGTAGGCTCCCTTGACGAAGCCCTGCACGTTGGGATTGGCGCGGTGGCGAGCGAGCAGCGGTGCCGCGATCAGCACCAGGATGAACGAGGGAAGAAAGATCCCAACCGTGGCCGCCACCGCCCCGGTGAGTCCGGCGACAAGGTATCCGACAAAGGTGGCGGTGATCACCACCGGTCCCGGGCTGATCATGCCCACGGCAACTGCGATCAGGAAATCCCGCGGTCCGAGCCAGCCGTACTGGTGCACGACACCCTCCTCGAGAAACGGCACGATCACGAGCCCGCTGCCGAAGGTGAGGGCGCCCGCCTTGAAAAAGAAGACCAGCAGTTTGGCGAGAACCGAAGTGGCCGGCGTCGCTGCCGCGGTGACTGGCAAGGCAGCAAGCTCTCGGGAGGCGGTGCTGCGCAGCACCGTCCCATAGTAGGCGACCCCGATCGTGCCGGCGGCGATGAAGAGCAGTGCGACTTCAGCCTGAAGCACAACCGTCACGACGAAGCAGATCGCGGCCAGCGCCCATTGCAGCCCGTCTTTCATGCCGAGTCGCGCGAGACGGCCACACGAGTGCAGAATGAGCGCGATCACGGCAGGCCCGACACCGTAGAAAATCGCGGTGACCTGCCGCACTCCGCCCAAATGGGCATAGACGGCGGCGAACGCGGTGACCATCAGGAAATTGGGGAGAATGAAGGCCCCGCCTCCCGCCCACGCGCCCCAGAACCCGGCTCGAAGGTAAGAGATGAAGATGCCGACCTGAATGGCGAGCGGCCCCGGCAGGGACTGGCAGACGGCAATGGCCTCACGCATCTGATCTGCGGTGAGCCACCGGCGCTCGCCCACGAGCTCGCGCTCCATTTGTCCGACGAGCGCCACAGGCCCCCCAAAACCAAGAGCTCCGAGACGAAGAAAGTATCCTACGAGCGGCCCGAGGCGACTCTCACCAGGGCCGCCATCCGCAGCCTGTCGCTCTCGCGGAGCGCTCACGGCAGAACGGGCGCCGAGGCTGCGGGGGGTGGCGCGAGACTTGGCAGTCTTGCTGCGAGAAGATTCACATGGGGCTCCTTGGGAGTACGTAGAATATATTACCAATGTGTAGTACTAGCAACATGAAACCTGAACCACCAGCTTGGCTGCTGCTCGTCACGAATTTGCCCGGCCATAATCCGCCGCTGCGGATGCGGGTTTGGCGAGCGCTCAAGGCCGCGGGAGCCGGTTTGCTGCGAGATGGCGTTTACGTGCTCCCCGGCAACCCCGCCTCCCGCAAGACGCTCGATGAACAGGCGGCCGAAATCCGCTCAGGTGGCGGACTCGCCCAAATCCTTTCCTTCGACGGAGAGTCTCCCGAGCAGCACGCCTCATTCGTCGCACTATTCGACCGAACCGCGGAATACCAGGAGACAGCTCGCGAGCTGGATACTTTTCGGCGCGAGCTCGCCCGCCTGTCCGAGGTAGACGCCCGGCAACGGCTCGCTGGCATCGGACGCGAGGCCTCCTTGATCGCCGCCCGCGATTTCTTTCCAGGCGAAGCGCAGCGTCAGCTACAAGATGCGCTCACGGATGCAGAAGCCGCCCTGAACGCGCGCTTCGCCCCCGATGAGCCGCACGGGGTGAGCCGGAAGATTCCCCGGCGCGAACGGGGGGATTATCGCGGACGAACATGGGCCACCCGCGAGCATCTGTGGGTCGACCGGGTTGCCTCGGCCTGGCTCATTCGCCGCTTCATCGACCCGGAAGCGAAATTTGTCTGGCTGCGAAAGCCCAGCGACCGGCCCAAACGGGCCATTGGCTTCGACTTCGACGACGCCGAGTTCACGCATGTCGGCGCGAAAGTCACCTTCGAGGTGCTGCTCGAGAGCTTTGGTTTCGGGCACGACGAAGCGCTGAAGCGCCTCGGAGCGCTCGTGCATCATCTCGATGTGGGCGGCATCCCGACAGCCGAGGCTCCTGGATTTGCCGCCATCCTGTCCGGGGCGCGCGCGCTGTGCTCCGATGACGACGCTTTGCTTGAAACAATTACCCCGGTACTGGACAGCCTTTATGCTTCCTATTCAAAAGCCGAGCGATGAGGGCCCGCCCAGACTCCACACCACCCCCGCGGTGCTCGCCTGCACCTCACTCGAGAATGAGGGTCGCAAGGGTGCGTGAGGTCATCTCCGACACCTTCTGGGCGACAATGCCCGCCTGCCTCTGACGTGCAGGTTGGCGACTCTCGATTGCATTGCGCAGTCGAGTGATCGCAGGAGTCATCGACATGATCTATACGACGCAACTCCTCGCCTGCAATCCGATAGGGATCGCAGGCACGTCTGAAAGACTGATCGTCAGTCATTATGAGAACAACTACGGCGGTGCCGTAAGATGATTGAACGTCATCGTTGAGTGGATCGGTATGCTTGATCTGGCCGCAACCCCTGGGATTCGTGATCAATGGTCTGAAGCGCGAGCAATTGATCGCCTGCAATTCGATGGTGCTGCATGAGCTCTTCTTTGAATCACTCGGCGACTTACGCGAACCCGATGGGCGCATACGCGACGCTATGACGCACGATTTCGCTGGTGTCGAGCGCTGGCGTACCGGGCTCATCGCTTTCGCCAATGCCCTCAGTGGCAGTTCAGGGTGGGTACCGCTGACTTACTCTAAGCACGATGGCCGACTGATCAATCAGTGGGAGGCCGATTATACCCAGACGCGTGCCGGCGGGCAGCCGATTCTCGCTCTCGATATGTACGAACACGCCTACAACATGGATGATGACGGAAATTCGGCGGCTTATGTTGACGCTTACATGGGAGCGATCAATTGGCCGACTGTCCGCCGACTCTACGAGGAGTACCGACGCTGATCGGGGAACCGGCGTCGGTGGTTTTGCTCGTTGTACGCGTATCCTCAGGCGTGATCATCCGTCCCCGGGTAGCGTTCCGGTCGCTCGAGATGCCCGCGGTCAAGTGGAGTGCAGCTTCGGTGAACCAAACGTTGGCACCTGTCGAGGCGTAGGCCGCAATGCGTTCGTCTTCACGTGAGTGACTTTGCTAACATCTTTGGCCAAGTCCGACAGGCTGCTTGCATGTCACCGTCGGTGCACGGTACTGGCAGTGTGCGCCGATTTTGGAGGATGATGGTCGCGATGGGGGCCTCTCGAATCGTATCGTTGGTCGCTCTCGGCATGATCGGCGGCCTCGCGAGCGCCCCGGCGGAGGCGCGTGTCCGGATCGGCGGCTCGGTCGCGCTGACTCAGGATGATGTGTTTCGGGGTATCTCGTTGACGTGCGGCGGACCGGCCACACAGGCTGACCTACATCTGAGGCTCTCCCGTCTTTCGAGCGCATCATCCCTCTTCGCCGGAGTCTGGGGATCGGCCGGTCTGAGGAGTTCCCCCTGCGGCGCCACCCGGGAATTGGATCCGTACGCGGGGTACAGCACGAGCCTGAGCTCCGCTTGGGCCGTAAGCCTCCGGTACATCCATTACGGGTTTCCGGGCGGAACCCGGCTGAATCCCGATTTGACCGGGGAGCGCTATGATTACGACGAGTTTAACGGCACCCTGGCATACCGGGAGCGAGTGTTTCTCGTTGTGGCGTGGACTCCCGATGCCATCCGATACGCGTACAACCCATACGCGTCCAACGCAGACGCGTCCAACGCAGACGCGATCACGCGCAATCGCTCGGCCTATTCCTACGGCGCGCAATGGCTGCAGCCGCTCGTTTCCTGGCTCAGTCTCTCGGCCAGCGCGGGCTACGACACCATTCTCGATCCCTCCGGTACCGGCTACGGCTTCTGGAGCGTGGGCCTCTCGCATTCCTTCGGTCCCTGGCAGCTCACCGTGGCGTATTTTCGAACTGACCGCCGCGCGACGCGGCTCTTCGGGTCCGCGACGGCGGGCGGGCGGTTTGCGGCGAGCCTCTTGTGGCGATTTTGACCCGGTGCGAGCTCTGAACTTTCGGCCGTGGTCCGGGAACATACGATCATGCTGGATTGCCCCACAGGCGGGTCCGGCCTGTGTCACGCTCCCTCTGCGCACGGAGCCGAGCATGCGATGATCCCGCCAACCCCCTACCGCCCACAGGACGACTCCGCGGAGATCAATGCGCGCGAGCGTGCTCTGCTGAGTGCGATCGCCGCCCGGGATGACGCGGCGCTGAAGGAGCTGTATCGCCTGTACCACCGGCGACTCGCGCGGTTTCTGATGCGCATCACGACGAATTATGAGCTCGCCGAAGAGATCATTAATGACACGTTCTGGGTGGTGTGGCAGCACGCGGGAGAATTCCGCGGCAGCTCGCGGGTCTCCACTTGGATCTTCGGAATAGCCTATCGGCGAGGTCTGAAGGCGCTCAAGCGTGCCGCGCCGCTTCCGATCGACCCCATGCTCGAGATCGCTGAGAGCGATGAGCCGTTCGGGCGGGTCGAGCTCACCGAGTGGTTGGATGCGGCGCTCGCTCGCCTGCCCGTCGAGCAACACGTGGTGATCGAGCTCGCCTACCAACTGGGCCACTCCTGCGAGGAGATCGCCGTCATCATGGAATGCCCCGTCAACACGGTCAAAACCCGCATGTTTCACGCGCGGCGCAAATTGCGGGGGCTGCTCACGGCACTCGCAGGAGCCAATCCAATCGGAGAGCACAGTGAGCGAGCCTGATCCGACATCGGATGATCACGCCCGCGCACGAATGCTCATCCCCTGGCGCGTCAACGGCACGCTAAGCGCGGAGGCCGATGCCGCGTTGCGCGCACACCTCTTGGTCTGCCTGCGGTGCCGCGAGGATTACGAAAGCGAGATGCAGCTGCGCACGGCAATGGATGCCGAAGGCTCTCTCGTGTTCGTGGCGGAATCCTCCTATCAGAAGCTGCTGACTCGCATCGATTCTGCCGCGCTCGCCGCCCAAAGCGCCACCGATACACGCGACCCAGCAAGACCGCGCAGGGAGCATCGCAACAGGACGCCCGGACCACGGGCGGTGCGCTGGCTGGCCGCCGCAGCCGCGCTCGAAGCCATGACATTGGGACTCGGCGCGTGGCTCTGGCCGGTGCGTGAGTCGCCGCGCCCCGCCCCGTATGTCACGCTAAGCTCGCCTGCCCCATCCTACGATTCTGCTGTGCAGGCGCGGGTAGTATTCAGGTCAGATCTCACCCTGGGTCAGTTGCAGACCCTGCTGCGCGGAATTCATGCCCACATCATTGATGGCCCGGCCGCGGGCAACGTCTACACGCTCGGCTTCGCTGCCCCGTCCGCCTCGCCGTGGGAATTCCAGCTCACGGTTTCCGCCTTGCGTGAGAGCCCTGCGGTTCTGTTCGCCGAGCCCGTCGCGCGTCGCGCTGCCCCATGAGCAGGCGATTGCGCATGCTGCTGGTGGCGACGATCGCGCTGCTGGCGGGCTGTGCCACACGGGAGAACCTGCTGCCGAAGTTGACTTTGCCACTACAAGCGCGGATCGATCCATCGCGTTACGTTGTGGTAACCATACGCAACGACTTCCGCCCACCCACGGTCAATCCAGGTTCCACGTCCCGCGGCTACGACGCATTCGCAGCCTACGGCGTCAGTCCACAGGCCCGCGAGGCGATGCATGGGCTTGCGCGAGACTACCACCTACAGAAAGTAGCGGTTTGGCCAATCGAGGTACTGAAGGTCCATTGTGTCGTGTTCCGCCTGCCGGCCTTCGCCACACGCTCGACACTGATTGCGCAGCTGGCGCGCGATCCACGGATCGAGTCCGTGCAGCCGCTCAACCTGTTCCGGACGGCTGGGCGATCGGCTCCGGGCGCATTTGTTCCGGGCGCCTCACCGCCGGGGCGATCCTACCTCCCGCTGCAGCGCAATCTGCGGGAGCTCGGGGTTCTCAAGGCGCAGCGACTCTCCCGGGGAGCGGGCGTCCGCATCGCCATAATTGACACCGGCGTCGATTACCGGCTTCCGCAGCTGCGGGGGCGCGTCATTCTGGAGCAGAATTTCGTCGCCGGAAGCGACGGGTTTACACACGATCGGCATGGCACCGAGGTCGCGGGCGTAATCGCTGCGACCCACAAGGATGGGCAGGGCATTCTCGGAATTGCGCCCGAGGCGCATCTGTTGGCATTCAAGGCCTGTTGGCCCCTACGGCCCGGTGCCGCACAGGCCGTATGCGACACCTTTACGCTCGCCCAGGCGCTCGCTGCGGCAATCGCCGAGCACGCCAACGTCGTCAATCTGAGTCTCGCCGGCCCTCCAGATCCGCTGCTCGCGCGGCTCATCCGCTACGGCATGCGCCACGGCATCATCTACGTCGGCGCGGTGGCACCCTCCAGGCTCCACCTGCACCCCGCATTTCCCACTGACATCCCGGGAGTGCTTGCGGTCCAGTCAGGGGAGGATCCCGATACAGCACATCACCTGGCAGCGCCGGGGCATGGCATCCTGACCCTCGTTCCCGGCGGGTCCTACGACTTTGTCTCCGGAAGCTCCATGGCCACCGCGGAGGTGACGGGCGTCGTGGCACTGATGCGGGCGGCGAATGCGCATCTGTCGGCTGCCGTGCTCAATGCTCTGCTGGCGCAAAGCTCGCGACGCATCGCCACCCCCAGCGGTACTCTCATCTCGATTGACGCCTGTGACGCGCTGGCGCGCGCGCTTGGCCAAACCGGCTGCGACGCTCAGGTCGGCGCGCTGGCCGAGGCGACGCCTGGCTCCGTCAACCCGTGAATCAGAAAAACCCGTGAAGCTGCACGAAGTAGAACTTCGTGTGCTCGACGTTCACCTGCGGCGGCCCGTTGTAATAGCGTATGCCGGCGCGCACTTGCAGGAACTGCACCGGGAAATACTCGTACACTAGGCTCCAGCGAGTCTCACCGTTGTTGTGCACAGCACGCTCGGGATCGAGAAACTCCATGGTCGCCTTGAGATTACTGCCGCGGGCCACCAGCCAGTCCGCCTCGAGTAGGGTCGCCGCCTGCGTCCGTCCCACAAAAGGTACACTTCGGTCCTCGATCATGTCGGCTTCCCCGAGCCAGACCACCGGACCCGTGCGTAATCCGCCGAACGCACCGAACACGCGATCCCGGCCGCCCGCGACGTCGTCCTCGTTAGCCGCCAGTCCGAGGCGCCAGCTGGACATCACGTAACTCGCCTGCAAACCGTATTCCTTGCCCTGGCTCGTGACGCCGCCCCCGGCCGTGCCGTTGCTCACCGTGAGCTGCGTATCCCAGTGACCACCCATCCAGCCAATCTCAACGCCCTGGTCGGGCCTTTCCATGCTGATGCCGCTCACTTGGTACACAAAGGCACTCTGGTCGGCCAGGCGGAACGCGAACGGCAGATACATTTGGCCCGCCTTCACGTACCAGTCATGGTCGGCCGACCATAAGAGCGCATAGGCTTCTCGGTTGAGCGCCCCACCCGGAGCAACCTGCTCATCGACATACACCAGCAGCCGATCGGGGATGACGTTGGCCTCGAGGTAGAATCGCGTTTGCTCGAGCTGGAATTGATCGATCGTCTTAGTGTGCGGCGTCTGTGTCACTGTCGCCTCATCGCGCAGGTCGCCGCCGATGCGCAAGAATTTGCCGATATTCCCCGTCCACAGCCCCCAGGGAGAGTGGATCCGCTTTGCCGGAAGCTCCGTTTGCGCATACGCATCCCCGAACGCGGTCCGCAGACCGCCGCCCGTCGGGTTTACGTGACAGGCTTCGCATTTGAGGCCCGTGCGCACGGCAATATATGGCTCGGCGTTGACGCGTGCGCACGTCAGGACCGCGAGCACGGCGAGACCCGGCCAGAGCGGTCGGAGTTTCGTTGTCATGGTTTGCTGACCACCTTGAAGCCGAATGAGTAGGTTGTCCCGAGCGTCACCGCATCCAAATCCGCGAGCGCACCGCCGCCGCGCCCTCGCAAACTGACCCGATAGCTGCCGGCGCCGAGCGGCGCAGACGGCACAACCAGGATCGCTTGCGGGTCGCCCGCGGGCAGTGTGAGCGAGACGCCAATTGGTTCGGATGCCATGTCGGATCCGTGCGCACCGTCCATGCTCACCGCTGTGAAGGTCCCCGCGGCTGTCTCGCGGGCTGGATGCTCTCTTGCCAGGTTGACGGTCGTGTCGTTGACGAGCGAGGCATCGAGCTCGCGGTTGAAGGAGACGACGATAAACGCTACTGGCGCGGTAACCGTACTCCCTGCAAGTGGCGATGTAGCCATTACCGCAAATGCGTCCGCGTCACCTCTCGGGCGCAGGACAGCGGCGTGCCGCCGTGGCATATCGGCGGAACTCGCGGCGGGCGAATTGAGCGCTCCGTCGATGATCCATTGCCGGATGACATCGATGGTCGACTGCGGCAGATATGGCCCCCCAAAGGGCATCTGCGCCCCCACGATGCCCGGTGCACCCTCGAGCTTCATGATGAGATAGCTGTTGTCCGGATCGCCGGGCTTGACGCGCAGGAGACTTGGAACCTCGGCGCTCGGGACACCGACCAGTAGCGCATAGCTGTGTGCTGCATCGAGCTGCAGTCCCTCCGGTGCGCTGCCGCCGCTGTGGCAGCGGGTGCAGGTCGGAGTAAACACGTTGGCCTGGATCGACTGGAAATTCGCTTCCAGGGGAGGCGTGCCGGAGGTGGAGTTGATCGGTTGCCCGTTCGCATTGAGTCCGACACCACTGCCAGTGCAGCCGGTAAGCGTAGTTGCGGCAACAAGCGCGGTGGCAAGCGTGAGGTGAGAGCGGCGCGACGGCATCGATACTCCGGGCCCACGACAGTTATAACGGTCTCACCATAGCATCGCCGAAGAGACGCGGTCCAGGAGCTGTCGGAATATTTTTCCCCGTTGAACCGTACGACCGCGTAAGAGCACTTACAACACTGGTGAGTATGTACCTGCGCGTTTGAACCCGACCGCGGCGGAAGGGGACCTACGGCCAGACGATGAGTTCGTGGAGGAGAAGACGAATACTATGCAATTCCAAACGATAATGTGTCTCGGCGCGAGAGCGCACATCACTTTGCTGGCTGCCCTGATGAGCGTTGTCATGACCGCCTGCGGCGGAGGCGGAAGCCCATCCTCCGGCAGCATGCCGCCTTCCGGGGGCGGCGGGGGATACGGCGGTGGTGGTTCGCCACCCCCCGTTGCGACGGCCAATGATTACGTCGCGACCAGTTTGGTGTCCGACGGGTCGGTGATGGCCACCACCACGGACAACAGTCTCAAGAATCCTTGGGGCATCGCTCTGGCTCCCAATGCCCCGGCCGTTGTCGCTGACCAGGTCACGCAGGAGGCCACAAGTTATGACGGAATGGGCGCCAAGCAATCGACCGTGATCTCGATTCCAGCAGGCCTTTCCGGCGCGGCCGATCCGACCGGCGTCGTCGCCAACACGACCAGTGGCTTCGTGATCACCAGCGGCTCGGCCTCGGCGCCTGCGCAGTACATCTTCGACGGCGAGGGGGGTACGATCGCTGGCTGGGCGGCTTCGGTCAATGCGCAGAACGCCATCACCGAGTATGACGGCGGCTCGAGCGGCGCAATCTACACGGGCCTCGCGATCGCGACTGATTCCTCGGGTGTGACCCGGCTGTATGCGGCAGACTTCGGAACTGGCAAAGTGGATGTGTTCGACAGTACCTTCGCCAAGACGACGGTCTCCGGCGGGTTCACCGACCCGACGTTACCTTCCGGATACGCGCCGTTCGGTATCCAGGCGCTGACTGTAAACGGCCAACCGCTGATTTACGTTGCGTACGCCAAACCGACTTCGCAGGGAAGCCGATTCGCTCTCACGGGGGCGGGCCTTGGGCTGGTGGACGTGTTTGACACTCAGGGTACGTTGCAGACTCATCTGATCGTCGCTGGCGGCCACCTGAATGCACCTTGGGGCATCGCGATGGCACCGAGCAATTTTGGGCCGGTGAGCGGAGATCTGCTGATTGGCAATTTCGGCGACGGCACTATTGACGCCTACAATCCCGCGAGCGGCGCGTTCGTGGATCAGTTGGCTACCACCAGCGGGATGGTGATCGCCAATTCCAGCTTGTGGGGCATCGAGTTCGGCAACGGCGCCGCGAATCAGCCGACCAATACGCTGTACTTCGCAGCCGGCATTGGCGGTGGAATGGATGGACTTTACGGCAGCATCACCGTGGCACCGTGAAGCACTATACCCGTGCGTCCCGAAAGGCTTACGGTCCGCGGTGTAGTTTCTTGCTCATCGTGAGCTGATAGGCATCCCGCCGCCTACAGGTAGATCAGTTTCGGGCAAAGCTGGCGGTGCGCGACCTCCCCACGGCGAGAGCGCCGCTGCAACGGGTGTCGTGGAGCAAATTTGCCGTCTGAGCCATCCAGTGACGACCGCAGCACGGGCAGGAGTTGCTGTCGAATCGACTTCGTCAACAGGGATTTCACGAACTCAGCAAGGCAAGTTGAGCGACTTTTCTGATTCCTGGATCATTCCGGACTGTCCGGAACTCCCGCGAATTCGTGGGACCAATCCGGTGCCCGACGGTCATCAGGGTTTGACAGGTTCTGCTCCGAAGTAGCGCCATGGCGTCATGGCGGTGCCATGGACATTTGGGCGAACCGTCGGAAGCTGAAAAAAGATGAGTGCGTCCCGCAAGGCGCCGTAGTGGATTCATTGACACTGACCCATCGTCTTGCCTCGTACCTAGTCCCCTGCTACGCTACCGGAATACGAATTATTCGCATTCGCATTGCGCGGGCAGAGATATGAAACGGGTTTTCGAGTTCAATCTCGTGGCGGCTGGGGCTGTGGCGGCGACCCTGCTGGCGCCGGGTAGCGCATGGGCCGGGTCCTGCGATATTGATGCCTACGTCACCAAAGCCATTGGTATTGAGGAACCATGGCTGGAAAATGCGGGCTACCTGTTCAGCCAAGTCACCAATAATAGCAGTCCTGAAACCGTCACCATCGCCCCGGAACTGGAAGCTCGCTTTAGCGACCGCCTCGGCATGGAGCTCGACCTACCCGCCTACACTGCACAGGAGCCACTTGGCCAGGCGCCCAGCGCCTTCGGGCCGCTAGCAGCAGGGTTGAAAGGTGTGGGCGTAAATATCTGCGCACTGAATGAGGGGCGTGCCACGTTATTGACCGGCGAGATCGAGGGTCAATATTGGGCTCACCCACGCCCATCGGTACTTCCCAGTCAAGGCAACTCCGTCACCGCACAGGCGATGTGGGCCGAGCTCTGGAACCCCTGGTTCAGCCAGGGGGAGGTCGGGTATACGCTGCGCGTCGGTTCCGGAATCACCAGCGGGTGGTTCTTCAATATGTCTTTCGGGCGGGCGCTGAACGCGGTCTGGGCGGCACAACTCGAGTTCGGGGTCGACAAGCAACTACCCTTGGCAGACGGGCATCGCGGCATCGAAGGCAGCGTGATGCCGCAAATCAGCTACCGCACCTCGTCAGCGTGGCTGGTCGCTCTTGGCGAGCAGGCTTCGCTGCAGCAGGGAACCCCGTCCACCGGCTGGTCGACCTGGCTGATGGCGGAACGCGAGTTCTCAGATACGGACGAACCCGACTGAACTCTCACCATCGTGCGCACTGTCTCAGAGCCACGCCGCCCCATGCGAGCGGTCGCGGGGAATCTCCGGAATAACGCCGCCAGCAGCTGTCGCCAAAATCACGGACACCCCCTTGATTCCGCGCGGTACTCTGCTAACATGATTATTGCAAGCAAAGACTTGCTTAATTATAAACCCGGAGAGTCATCATGCTGTTAATCTATGCAGCGGTCCTGTTTGCCACCGGCGCCCTCGGCGGCCTGGTGATGGCCTTACGCAGCTTCAAAGCCCAGCCGATTCCCGTGGCGCTAGCGACCCTGCACGGCGCACTGGTCGCCAGCGGCTTGATATTGCTGCTGATCGCCGCGCTGCTTGGTCTGGCAGGTCATATGGCGGTCATTGCCCTGGTCGTGCTGATCGTGGCTGCGCTCGGTGGCTTCTTTCTTCTGTCCTTTCACATTCGCAAACAACAGCATCCGCGCGCGGTGATCGTGGTGCACGCACTGGTGGCAATCGCCGGGTTCCTGACTCTGCTGGCTGCCATCCTTCAATCACACCGCTGAGTGGGGCGGGACATACGTGCGTGGCCCGAGGCTAGGCCGGCATCCGCTGCATCCGGCATTGGTGCATTTTCCGCTGGTGTTCTGGACGGTGGCGCCAGTGGCTGATCTGCTGCAGCGCTTTCTCGGGGGCGACCTGTGGTGGCGCTGCGCCTTCTGGGCGATCGCCGGCGGATTAGCGCTGGCACTGCCAGCCATGGTGGCCGGGTTTCTTGATCTTCTGGCACTGCCGGCTGAGCACCCCGGACAACGCACTGGCCAGCGGCATCTGCTGCTCATGGGGGCAGCGTGGACCGTCTTTGTCTGCGACTTGCTGCTGAGGTCCCCGGTAAATGCGCCCGCGCCGGGCCGGGCCAGTCTGGGACTGATCCTCTCACTTGGTGGGTTTGCACTCTTGCTGGCGGGCGCCTACGCTGGAGCGCAGCTCGTGTATCACTTCGGCGTCGGACAGGATAATCAAGAGCATGGATCGCAAGCAGGCCCCTAAGCAGCACCTGCACCCGCGGCGTGACACGCTCTCGGAGACCCGCGGTGCGCTGCTCGGAGTGCTCAGGCGGCACGGACTGTCGAGCGCTGCTGGCGTGGCGCGTCGGCTGCATATCTCTCGCGAAGCGGCCCGCCAGCAACTCGCGCTTCTCGAGGAGCAAGGACTGGTGAGCCGCGCCGCCAAGCCGGCCACTGGACGGGGCCGCCCACGTGTGGTCTTTGCGTTGACGGATCGCGGCGATAGGCTGTTTCCCAAGAACTACGACTCGCTGTCGCTGGCCTTGATCGACTTGGTTACGGCGCAGTTCGGTACTGGGGGTCTGACGCGTCTGCTTGCCGCCCTGGCCGATCGACAGGTGCAGTATCACCAACCCCGACTGGAGGGCCTGACTCTTGCGGATCGGCTCGAGGCGCTCAAAGGCATCTACTTTGAAAACGACCCGTACACTTCGGTGCGCACCGACCGTGGGGGCTTGGCGCTGGTGGAGCACAATTGCCCGTACCTGAGTCTCGCTCTGCAACGGCCGCAGCTGTGCAGCGTCACGGTGTCCGTACTCAGCCGGCTCCTCGGAGTTCGCGTGGTACGAGAGCGGCGTTTCCAGGATGGTGATGAGCGCTGCGTGTTTCGAATCATGACCGATCAGCCGGTGAATGCGGCGGAATTCCGCTTTGCCTATGAGGAAGCGCCGGAGCCCGATTGAATCCTGGTTGTCCCTGCGACTTCGGCATCGAGATTAGCGATAGCTACACCGAGAGCAATAACGCACCGCTGACATCGCTACCGACCGGCTGCAGCGTCTTGGCCTCGGCCCCGTAGGCGAGCGGCAACCATGCCGAGCGCCGCAGCCAGTGAAGTCATCAGCACCGGCCGCAATCCGTGTCGATGACGTTGATGTCCTCGATGCCGGCTGCGGCGACGGTGCACTGGCCTGCACCATAGCTTCTCGTGGTGTCGGTCGCCGGAATCGATGCGGATCCTGTCATGCCCGCCACCGCACGCGCCCGCGCGGAGATGACGGGAGTGCGGGTCACGTTTCTCCGCGGACGGATCGAACGGCTGCCGCCTGCGGATGCCCGCTTTGAGGCGGTGTTCGCCATCACCGTATTGTGGAAGCCGTTGAGGCATGAGGAGCTCGACGCTGTGGCCGTGGATCTCGCTAGCACCGCAGCGCACGCGGCCGATGGGAACGGGTCTCGATCTGCTCGCTCTCTGCAAGGATGGTTCCGAACTCCCAGTGGACCTCAGCTTGAATCCGGTTCAGCGCGGACTACAGCATTGCAATACAAGTGCGCGGATCGGGTCCTCTGTCATCTCCCGCGAAATGAGATATCGCGTCTTGCCTACTGTGGGCAGCCCGAAGCGCCACCGCCGTTTCGTGGAGCAATAGGCCCAAGCGGGACACACCGGCGCGGGTAGCTGCTCGCGGCGCCGCCATGCGATTGGCCGCCCTGCTACGCGTAACGGCGCTGATGTTCAGGGACTATGGCGAATCCGCGCGCAGGCGCGCCAATTCGGTCCCGAACAGATGCGCGTTCTGACGCTTCCCGAACGTGAATGCCTCGTCGGGAGTCAGCAAGACTGTTTCCGGATGTATCGTTTGCCACCGTTCTCCCGCTGCCCGCGAGCCGAAGAACAAGATGAAGTGGCAACATGACTCCATGAGCCGGGTCGCCGATGTGACCTCCCACGTCTGCGGAGAATTCATGGAGACCACGACGCTGCGTGGATCGGCGGACTCGATGCCGGCCGCCGTTACGGCCAGTCGAACCGTCTGCCCGGTTTCCGGATCCCGCGACTCGACCTCGGCGCGGGCGCCGAGAAGCTCCGGGATGAACAGGGTATCCACCGCACACCACGTCCAGAGCTGCTGTCCGTCGACTGTCAGATGATGAATGGTCCGCACAACCGAGAGCCCGAAAAAGCCACGAACCCGGCCCGCTTCGTCAATGTGGACCAACGGACTCAGGGCCGAGTTCTTCAGCAGCGCCTCGGCCGCGTCGAAGGAGACGCCGAGCGCCATCGCGAATTGCGCGATGCTCACGGCTTCGCCGCGTGCGAGCTGGCGCAGCAGCACGATACCGGCTCGCTGTTCCTGCTGAAACAGCACTGGCAAGCGGCCGAGCGCCGCCTCCCACAAGCGGTCAGCCGTCGCGATCGAGCTGATCTTGGGCATGAGGCCCATTAATTCGCGGGAGCGCGGAAGAGGTTACGCATGAGTAGGCGCGTTATCGCGTCTTCGTGGATTCGATGGGCAGGCAGCGATGCCCGCTGATACCGGCGGTCGTAGCGATCGTGGAGTGGCGTAGCCGCTCATCGACTCCCCATTTACCCAGCGCAGCAGGACAATTGCCTGACGTCCTTGCGGAAGGTCTGCGCGGTGAGCTTCAGCCCCTCCACCATCGTCAGATACGGGAAGAGCTGATCGCCGATCTCTTCTACAGTCATCCGTGCATGGATCGCGAGCGCGGCCGCCTGGATCAGCTCACCGGCTTCCGGCGCCACCGCCTGCACGCCGATCAGTCGCCGCGAGCCCTCCTCCATGACCAGCTTGATGAATCCGCGGGTGTCGAAGTTCACGAGCGCGCGCGGAACGTTGTCGAGGGTGAGGGTGCGACTGTCGGTCTCGATGCCCCTCGCATGGGCCTGCGCTTCAGACAACCCGACGGTGGCAACTTGCGGATCCGTGAAGATGACCGCCGGCATCGCGGAAAGATCGAGCCGGGCCTCGCCGCCCATCATATTGACCGCCGCACGGGTACCTGCCGCCGCGGCGACGTAAACGAACTGGGGTTGATCAGTGCAATCACCCGCGGCGAAGACATGTGGCACAGCTGTCGACAGCCGCTCGTCGACGACGATGGCACCTCGCGCGTTCACTGTGATGCCCACCGCTTCGAGGTCCAGAGTTCGCGTGTTCGGGCTGCGGCCGGTAGCGATCAGGAGTCTATCCGCGCGCAGCTCACCTTGTGCCATCGTGAGCTCGAATTCACCGTTTCGATAGGCGATGCCGCGGGCCTGCGTGTGCTCCCACACTTCGATCCCCTCGTCTCGGAAGGCAGCCGTGAGCCCTTCTCCGATCGCGGGGTCCTCCCGGAAAAGCAGCCTACTGCGCGCCAGAATGCTCACCCGGCTGCCGAGCCGAGCAAACGCCTGAGCCAACTCCACCGCCACGACGGACGACCCAATGATGGCAAGGCGCGCCGGAATGACCTCGCTCGCGAGCGCCTCCGTCGAGGTCCAATATGGCGTGTCCTTCAGGCCCGGAATCGCCGGTACGGCCGGGCTTGCACCGGTGGCAACCAGACATCGATCGAAGCTCACCGTTTGCTTGCCACCTGCGCTCTGCGTGACCACCAGGTTGTGACCATCTATAAAGCGAGCTTCGCCATGCAGCACGGTGATCGCGGGGATGCCGGCCAGGATACTCTCGTACTTGGCATGGCGTAGTTCCTCAACACGCCCCTGCTGCTGGGCGAGGAGAGGCTCGCGCCGGATGGTGGGTTTCGCCGCGGTGATTCCCTCGTCGAAGGGGCTCGACGCGCGCAGGTGGGCGATGTGCGCGGCGCGGATCATGATTTTGGAGGGCACGCAGCCGATGTTAACGCATGTGCCACCGATGGTACCGCGCTCGATGAGCGTCACCTGTGCCCCGAGCTCGGCGGCCTTGAGCGCCGCGGCCATCGCCGCGCCGCCGCTGCCGATCACGGCGACTTGCAAGCCGCCCGCGCCGGGAGCGGCTTTATCCCCACCACCGCCCCGCTCCCGGACGCGGTCGATCACGTCGCTGCGAGTAGGTGACTCGGCTGGTGTATCGGCCAGCGCCGCTCGATAGCCGAGTGTGTCGACAGCCGCGAGCAATGCGGCTGTGGACGTGTCAGCCTCGGCGGCGAGCCGCGCACTGCCCTTGGCATACGAGACGTCCGCCGACTGCACGCCGGGCACGCGCTCCAATGCGCTCTTAATGTGCTCCGCGCACCCATCGCAGGTCATGCCGGCAATCTTCAACTGCATCACGTGATCGATCCTCTCAATGGCATGCGGAACCGACTGCAACTTCGGGGGCAGCCCCAGCCGTATGGCCAGTGGGCGGATGGCTCCCCGGTGTGACTACGACTTGGCTTTGTATTCGACATTGGCGGGATAGCCGTGGTCCGTGACCGTTTTGATCAGCGTGGTGACGCGCGTTACCGCAGGGTCATAGGTCACGACCGCCGTGACGTCCGCCATCGCGTTGGGTTGGCTGACCGCGACGGATTTCACGCCCTTCACATGAGCGAGCGCGCTTTTCACGATCGGACCGCACAGCACGCAACCCGCATGGTGAACGTCGAGTGTGACCGTGGCATCGGCTGCGCGTGCGATGAAAGGAACGGCACCCAGACCGACGGTCAATACCAGAGCGAGAAGGAATGAGGGACGAAACATAGTGTACTCCCGGGACTCAAGACGATCAGGAACTCATCAGGACGCGAATGACATATGGGAAAACGACGGCGATCACGACGAGGATGCCGGCAGTCCAAAGTCCGATGCGCGCGATACGGTCCGCGCGTGGCGTGGCGCAGTACCCCTCGGCGCAAGCCACTTTCGCCCTGCGGCGCAGCCGCCAGGCACCCAGACCAATGAATCCGAGGGAGACCGCCGCAAAGATCGGCTGGTAGGGCTCGAGCGCGGTGAGATTCCCGATCCACGCGCCGCTCACCCCTACGGTGAACAGCAAAAACGGGATGACGCAACAGGATGCGGCCCCGAGTGCCGCAACGATCCCGCCGAGTGACAGCAATCGCGGGCCAGGAACAGCCTTCTGCGCGGTGGACATACTTGGCCTCTCGGTCGCCTATTAAAACCAGGAACCTGTGTATACTCCCGTAGTCGACTACGGAGTCAAGCTGAATGAATGTCCCGGAGAGCCTGACCATCGGCAGCTTCGCCAAGGCAGCCGGCGTCAATGTGGAAACGATCCGCTTCTACCAGCACAAGGGACTGCTGCGCACGCCGGTGCGACACCACGGCAGCATCCGCCGTTACGGCGCCGCGGACCTGGCGCGACTCCAGTTCGTAAAAGCAGCGCAACGGCTCGGTTTCAGCCTGGATCAGGTCGGACAGTTGCTGAGACTCGAAGACGGCACGCACTGCAACGAGGCGGCCGAGCTGGCCGCGCAGCAACTAGCCGACGTGCGCACCAAGCTCGCCGACTTGAATCGTATCGAGGCGGCGCTATCGAAGCTCGTGAGCGAATGCCGTGCACACCGTGGCACGGTGTCCTGCCCGCTCATCGCGACATTGCAACACACATCGATCGATCCGGTCGGATCGGGGCAGTAATCAAGAACTGAGTGCGGCCGCTTACCGGGCGATGATCTCGCCGAAGAACATGTTCTCGGAACAATGATACCGATACTGTCCCGGTTTGGGTGCACGGATCACGATCCGCCGCGTCTGTCCGACCGGAACCAGCGCACGCACCGCGCCTCCATGTGTTCCCAGACCCGGGAATACCGTCACAAGTCCACAGCCGCCGATGTTGTCGGTGAGGTCTATCGCAACGTTCCTGTCAGTCGGGATGTGCAGTACCGCCGGAGTGTAGGGACTGGCCGATCCCGGGCTGCCCTCGACGATCCTGAAGACGGGAGCTGCCCCTCCGGAGGAATAGTGACCGCCATAATTGAGCGTGAAGTAGCGGAACAGATACCCGCCCGTGACGAGAAAGAGCGCGGCAATGGCGTACTGGAGAGAGGAGCCGAGCCCGTGGCGAATCGCTGTCACGGCCGGCTGACCCAGGGTCAGCATCAGCAGCATCAATCCGGCGAGCGCGATGCCGTAAATCAACAGAGCGCTCCCGGCTAGCCAGTAATCACCCGCTGCCAGCGGCAGCATCAGCATGCCAATGATGATCGGGAGAGTGCAACTATGCGAGGCCGCCCCGTACGCGGCACCGAAGGCGATCAGCTGCCGTCGACTGTTACCATTGGTCTCGCGCAACAGACGCTGATAGTAACGGAAACCCGGCAGGAACCGCGACGCCCACGCCAGATCGCCGCTGTGCCCCAGAAGCATCATGCCCCCCAATATCACGAATACCAGTCCGACGAGTGGAATGAGGTAGATGAGAACGTTGTAAACGATGGCGCCAATGACGGCGACCAAGATTCCTGCGAGAGCAGAGATGGCGAGGATTCCCACCGCGATCCACACCGCGGCTGCGTACAGGCGTCTGCGCCCCGAAACCTGTCCTTCGACGCGTATATCCCGCTCCGCAAAAAACGTCAGAAACGCCGGCGTGATCGCGAGGCTACATGGTGAGAAGAAGGACGCCGCGCCAGCCAGCACCGCGAGCGCCAGAATAAGCTTCGTCGGCAGCACGGAGGCGCTCTGTGCCTGGAAGAACAGCCGGCCAACCACATGCGTGTATACCCATGCGCCTCCCACGAACAGCGCAGCGAGCGCCGCCAGCGGCACCAGGAGGCGTCGAGCGATCACCGCCATGCCGCCGGCAGATTGCGGCGCGGCCTGTCGAGTTCGCTCACTCATGGCGTGGACGCTCCTCTGGAGCATCCCCGAGATGCGGGTCCGCTCACGCGGCGCTGCAACCGTGTGCATTCGGCACACGATACCGGTAAGACCCTGCTCATGCGTTGCGCCCCTCCAATCGCGCGCGCAACCCCAGAGTCAGCGTCGCTCCGGCAGCCATCATCCCAGCGGTAATCCAGAAGACCAAGCTGTAGCTGTCCGCCACCGTGAGGACGAGCAGTGCCCCGAGGATGCCAAGTCCCATCGCGCGACCCATGTTGTGCGCGAAGTTGAACAGTCCCCCCGCCTCCCCTGCCGAGGACTCCGGGACCGTGGTGAGCGCCGCTACCGCGGTTGGCGCCAGGGGCAGCGCCATGCCGATACCCATCACCGTCATGATGATGATCATCCACCCACGTGAGAGCGCAGACCCCGACACCGCAAGCCCGATGAAGCCCGCCGTCATCAGCACGAACCCCGTGGCCCAGGGCTGCACCGGTCCCATCCGGTCGGTGATCTGTCCGCCCAAGACCCCGACCACGATGGCGGTCACCGCGAGCGGTACGAGCGCCTCGGTCGCCTGCAAGGCGCTGTAACCGGCCACGTACTGCAGCTCGAGCGGCACGAACATCATGGCAGAGAACATCCCGACGCACACCAGCCACGTGCCTAAGTTCCCGAGCACGAAGGCACGGATGCGAAAGAGACTCACATCGAACAGCGGGTGCTTTTCGTTCTTCTGATTGATCCACAGTACGATCCCGGCCACGGCGGTCATGCCGTAGAGCATCCAGGCCATCTCATCCATGGTCCGGCCGATGGCGGCGGTGAGGCCTGCGCGCATGGTCTCCATGCCCGAGACCGCGAGTGCGACCACGAACGCCGAAGTGCCGACGAGGAAGGCGAGCGCACCGACCCAGTCGATGCGCGCCTCGCGCCGAGGGAGCTCGGGAAGAGCAGCGAGACCCCACAGCCACAGGAGCGCCGCAAGCGGCACGGGCATCCAAAACAGCGAGCGCCAACCCAGCGCCACCGCGAGATAACCGCCGATCACAGGCCCACCGACCGTACCGCTCAAGAGCGCCGCCCGCCAGATCCCGAGTGCCAGCCCCCGCCGGTCCTCCCGGACGCGCGTACTGATGAACACGATCGAGTCCAGGATGATGCCGCCGCCCAAGCCCTGAAGCATACGAGTGACAATCAGCCAGAGCGTATCGGGGGAGAGCGCCGCCAGGAGCGACCCCGCGGCGTACACTCCCAGCCCCAGAAGAAAGAGGCGCTTGTGTCCGTATCGGTCGCCGAGCTTACCGATCACGGGCATCACCACGGCATAGGGAACGAGGTAGGAGAGGATGATGGCAACGAGCGCGTAATCGCCACCGCCCAACGCACCGCCCAAGGCACCCGTCACCCCCGCGATCGGTACGTTGACGATGCCCGCGCTCATGTTGGAGAGGAAGGTCGCGAGCGAGGCCACCGCGATGAGCGGAATCGAGAAGCCCACTCTGTCTGCGGCCGAGCCCGCCGCCTCAGCCGAACCCGCCCGCGCTCCAACCAAACCCGTCGGCGCCCCACCGGCGCTCGAGTTCATGTGACCTCTTACCAGAGATCCGCCGAAGGAATTCAGCAACACGGTGGTCACGCTCGCCACCATGGCGATCATCGCCCACACCGGCTGCAGCAGCCCCGTTGCGGCGATCGGAATGCCGAGGCCGTTGAAGCTGAAGGCGATTCCCAGGTTCTGCGCCGTCTTGCGATAACTACGCCGGCCGATATCGAGCAAGTCGGGAATGGCACCGAGCGAATGATTCATGACCACGGCATCGGCCGATTCGATTGCGATGTCGGTACCGGCATCGAACGCCACCCCGACATCCGCCTGCATCAGAGCCGGAGCATCATTGATGCCATCGCCCACCATGGCGACCGTGAGACCCTGCGTCTGGAGGCTGCGGATGTATTCGGCCTTGTGGGCGGGCAGCGCCTCCGCCTGGATGCGCCGGATCCCCATCCGCCGGGCGACCGCCTCGGCGGTGCGCCGATTGTCGCCAGTGACGAGGATCGCCTCGATCCCCCGAGCAGAGAGCTCGCGGATGACGTCCGAGACATCGGGCCGTAACTCGTCTCCTAGCGGGATCACGCCCAGCAGGCGGCCGTCACGCGCCACGCCGACCCGGGTGGCCGCCTCGGGCAAGTCGTCGTCGGGCACGGCAATACTCTCATCGGCCAGGTACCGGGGGCTGCCGACGAGCAAGCGCCTGCCCCCAAGGGTGCCCGACACGCCCCGCCCCGGGGTTTCGCGGAAGTCGGTCACCGTCTCGGGGTCCGGCAGTGCAAGGCCCCGGGTCTTCGCTGCTTCAACGATCGCCTGGGCGAGCGGGTGGCGTGAGAACCGCTCCAGGGACGCAGCGAGCGAGAGCAGCTCGGCAGGCGGCTCGCCCAGTACCTTCGGCTTGCCCTGCGTCAGCGTACCGGTCTTGTCGAACACGATGGCACGCACGTCCTTGAGCGTCTGGAACGCCTCTGCGCTGCGCACCAGGATGCCGCGACGCGCCGCCTCGCCGCCGCCGCGGATCAACGCGAGGGGTGTGGCCATACCCAGCGCGCACGGGTACCCCATCACCAACACGGTAAGGGCCGCAAACACCGCCCGGGTCAGCTCGCTCGCCCCGGCGAGCGCGCCGAACCCGAACCACCCCAGAAACGCCGCCACGGCGATGATGAGCACCGTGGGCACATACACCAGCAGCACCCGCTCGACCAGGATGAGGAGCGCCGGTTTCAGCGCCTTGGCGGCCTCGACTTCGCGCGCCACCCGGGCAACGAAACTGTCTGCCGCGGGTTTTGTCACCCGGATCAGCAGCACGCCGTCGGTGTCGAGCGACCCGCCAATGACGGCCGCTCCCGGCGCCTTGGCCACGGGCAGCGGCTCACCGGTCACCATGGATTCATCCGCCGCCGCCGTCCCGTCGATCACCTCGCCGTCTAGCGCAATACGCTCGCCGGGTCGCACGCGCACCGTCTCGCCGACCGCGATCTCGGTGATGGGTACCTCGACCTCCTCGCCGGCGCGGATCACCCGCCCCGTGGCCGGCTGCAGCTCGAGAAGCTTCCGAACCGCTTCCGAGGCGCGCGTGCGCACCACACCGCCCACATAGCTCGAGAGCGTGTGGTAGGTCATGAGAAACACGGCGGTGCCAAAAAAATCCACCGCGGGGAAGGACGAATCGAACAGCCCGATGAGGCCGGCCGCAAACGCACCAAGGGCGCTGAAGGAGAGCAGCACGTGCTGATTGAGAATGCCGCGCTTGCCTGCCGCCCACGCCATGGCGAAGAACCGCCGGCCCAACACGAGCATGAGGGCGACGGCCGCGGCCATCGTCCACTCGAGCCAGGGACCGGCCACCGGCAGGCGCAGCCACTCGGGCACCATCATGGTCAAGCCCACACCGCTCAGCAGCGCCGCCGCGAGCAGCCGCCGGCGCTCCTGATCGAGCTCTTCCTGCGCCTCTCCAAAGGAGCGCAGCCGCTCACGATCCCGGATGGTATAGCCAAGCGAACGCAGCGCCGCGGTGACGCGTGCCGCCGTCGGCGCCGCCCCGTCATAACGGATCAACGCCTCCTCGTGCGCCAGGTTCACCGCGACGGAGCACACCCCGGGAAGTCTCGCGAGCGCCCGCTCGATGCTCTGCCGGCAGAAGGAACACTGCATGCCGCCGATGGCAAGCTGCAGCTGCGCCGTCTCCTGACGCACCCTCTGGGCAACGTCCATCGCCATCGGCTCAGCGCTCATCGGTCTTGCGGCTCGATCAGCCGGCGGCTCGCACCGTGGCCTGGTAGCCGGGCTGCTCGACGAGGGCGACCAAGCGGTGCTCATCGAGTGTGGCGGGATCGAATACCACGCGCGCTTCGCCGCTTTCGAACGTCACTGCCGCGGATTTCACGCCCGGCTCGCGCTCGAGCAGCGCTTGGATCGTGCGCGCACAGCCGCCGCAATGCATGCCCTGGATCTTGAGCATCACGGATTTCATACACACCTCCAGTATTGCCCTCGGGTTGAAACCTGACCCTTACGCCGGCCACCTGGCCAGGCCCGGATGCGAGGTCGACCGCCCATCGTGGCTTCACGGTACGACTTGGAGTGCACTCCATGTCAAGGGGTGCCGGCGCCCGATCTTGCCGAGCTCCACCAATAGCCCCTGATGCCCGATTACTCCCCTGGTTGAGGCGGAATGGGTCACGCTTGCGGCCCCGTCATGCTGCTGCGGCGCTCGGTAAAATGAGCCCGGGTCTGCTCGGCAAGATGAGTCCGCCTCGGTAACAGGATTCGGCGCAAGCCGATGTTCCTGTGACGTCACATCGCGGCCTTTTTCGCGATGCGGTCTTGGCGCATGAAGGTGCCAAGATGCGCCACCCGGACGGGCGGCGCACGAGGGAGAGCGCCGATTCGTGGCGCATGCGATGAACAACGTCGAACATCGCCCGAGAGCAGCGATCGCGGGTAGCACGCTGATCGGCGCGACACGGGCTCGGGCCCCGAGTCGATGTGACTACGCTGCGAGGCGAGGAACTTTGCTCACGTCGACCTTTCGCGAGGCGTGCCACGCGTCGTAGGCGGCCTGCATGCGCAGCCACACGTCAGGACCATCCCCGAAGGCCGCGCCGAGGCGGACCGCGACCTCGGCAGAG
>JAJZLX010000786.1:0-5782 GCA_021850555.1 Pseudomonadota bacterium
CCGCTCGTTGAGATACCCGGTGGTGACGCCGGCCGGATCGACCACCGAGAGGATCTTATAGGGATCGTTCAGATATCCCGCCGCGCGGTCCAACGACAGATTCATCTGCACGAGCCAGTGCCGGTTCATGATTTGGGTCAGACCGAGCAGCGCACCGACGTCGTTGCGGCTCTGATGACCGACCCTCTCCCGCAGAGCGAAGCTCGTATCGCTGCCCGGCAACGGCACACCTCCGATCGGTCGTATCGTGTCGTTTTCGTCGTACACACCAAAAGACAGCGTGGTATTGTCCTGGTTGAAATCGCGCGCAATCGACGCACTGCCCGTCAATGACAGAAAGTCACTCTCGTAGGAAGCCTTGGCCCCGACAGTCCAGCTCATGACACGCGACAGCGGCAACCGCCAGGAACCCGACGCGGCGACCCGCACGTCGTGATAAAAGGGATCGACGGGCAATGTTCCCGGGGCAGTCGTGTAGCTATGCGCGGCTTTCGATGCGTTGGTCCATACCTGCGGCAGGAAGCTCGTCACCGCGCCCGTGGGCGTGGCGCCCGTCAGGCTGTCGACCACGAACTGCAGATTGAGCACCTGCCCATTCTGAAAGTCCTTCACGGCACTGACGATCGGCTCGATGACCCGGATGCGCCCTTTCTCCTGATAATAGGAGAGCGCCGAATCGATCACCCAGTGGTTCGACCCCGAACCGTGATCCACATACCCGGCGGCGTCGGGCAACTCCTGGCTTTTGCCACGGGCGACCCCCAGCAACGCGCAACTAGCGGCGATCAGTCCCCGGCGAATCGCGCGCGGCGGATTCTTCAGTCGTTGCACCCACAGCCCCCGCCTGCAAACGAGCGACCGCCCGAAGACGCTTCCTTTGCGAAGTACATGTGATCGTCAATGAAGTCATCCATCGCGCTGCCCCCGGGCCGCATGTCCGCCCGGGCGAGAATGCCCCGCTGCCACGGCTTGACCCCGAGTGTGCTGCAGCCCGATGCCGCAGCGGCACACCCGAGGGCGAGGAGCACACACAGGCAGCGCACGATCGAGGCCCGCCAGTTTGCGCGCCGGATCATCACTTCTGCGCGAGCAACTCGCGCACCTGCTGCTCGTATTCGCCACGCCGACGGAGAAAGAACCCGACGTGTATGAAGCGAATCACCCCGCGCCGGTCGATCAGTACGCTGGTCGGCATGCCGATGATGTGATACCGCTGCGCAAGTCTCCCGCTCGGGTCGAAGATCACCGTGAAGTTCGGCCGAAACACGCGGAGGAATCGCCGGGCATTCTTGCTGTCATGATTGAGATTGACCGCAACGATGCTGAGTCCCTGGTTCCCGTACCTCCGCTCCAACGCCTTCATCCAGGGAAAAGACTCCCGGCACGGCACGCACCACGATGCCCAGAAATCCACGTAAACCACGCGTCCGCGCAAGTCGTGCAGGATCGCCCGCATACCCGCATGCGCGCCACCCGCCCACAGCGCCACCGCGCACCCGAGGGCCGTCGCCATCAGAGCGGTCCTTCGGCGATTTCCACGCATGGTTCACTCCACAGACCCGGCACTCGTCACGCCCCTGACGACCGGCGCCCCGGGCCGCACTCGGATGTTTGCGCCGCCGCTCGATGCGGCGGCCGATGCTCAACCGTACCCGCCTCCGGATCCGCTGCTGCCGCTCGGCGCGGTGTAGCTGCCCGGAAGATCTATGCGACCGAATACCCCTGCCGTCTGCGTGTCCGGTCCTCCCGTGAAGAACAGCGTGTTGGTCGGCTGGCTGTCGTGCCCGTTACCAAACGCGAGCCCCCAGAGCCCGGGCACGAACAGCTGTTGGCCATTCGAGCCCATCATCGCGCCCATGCTTGCGCCCGTAGTGGGATTATAGGCGTTGATCGCGCCGTTACCGAGGTTTCCGACCAGAAGCGCGCCGCTCAACGAGCCGAAGTTGGACGGCGCGATGGCCAGTCCCCAGGGCGCATCCAGAGCGCCCTGGGAGACCAATGTAGAGATCAACGTGCCATCCCACTGGAACACCGCGACATACCCGAGACCCGTGCCGAACGTCACGTGCTGCGGCGACGTCGAACTCGGCTGCGCATAGGTCACATAAAGCTGTGGAGTACCGCTCGAGTTCGGAATATTTTGAATGTTGTACGGGGCATAGCCGGAGGGAATCGCCGAATCAAAGAAGTCCCCACCGACCGTGATGGGCGCGAAGCTGCTGTTGAAGACGTCGATCGCGTCATTCTTGAAGTCCGCGGCATACAAATAGCTCGTACCGCTGACCGTCGCCATCGTCAGCCCGGTGAAACTCGCACCATTCGTGCTGTTATAGGCCACCACGGCGCTGTTCGCATTGACAGTCTCGTTCCACCCCTCGATCGCCCCGCCCAGCGTGGCGAACAGGAAGGTTGCCGGCGCAGAGACGCCGCCCGAGCTGATGTCAAATCCGGAAGATGACGAGTTGTACACGATCCCGGTCGGACCCGCGATGCCGGAGGTGCCCGACGGTATCGTGACGTAGGCCGGCACGCCGCTGGTGGAGGCCGGTGGATTGCCGTTGCCGTCATACAAACTCGAATAGTTGCTGCCGGCGTCGGAGACCCACGCGTAAGCGGTTGGCGCAAAGGCCAGCCCCCACGCATTGATCAGTCTCGAGTCGACGTGTTGCGCGGGGATCGTGCTGCTGTTTGAGACCAGATAGGTCAACTCGTAGTCTGTCGGGGAGGTGCTGCTCGGCGGCGGAGTACTGCTCGGCGGCGGAGTACTGCTCATGGTGGCCCCGCTCGAGCCCCCGCCACATGCGCTCAGAACGCAAAGCGCGGGAAGAAGCACGGCAGCGAAGCGCAGAACACCCAGGAAACGCCAGTGACGCGAGACATGCTTGGATGGCATGGGACTTCCCCCGAAAGCGATCGCCGTAATTTGACTTTTATCACATCCGCGACCGTTGCCGCAATTAAACTGGTTGGTGATATCGACTCGACGACCGACACGATCCGTCACGCGTCTGATGTTTGATCTCGTTTCGCTCAAGTCAGAGCTGCCCCGCGCGAATTCGCGGACCGCCGCGTGAAATACCAGAATATTCAATACACTCATTGGTGATTCTGACCATTTGGGTGAGACGGCGCCGATCAACTGTTTACGGTGTTGGCAACTTCAGCTCGATCGCGGCCTGTCCGGAAAGCCGAGCTGCAGCGTGCTCCGAGGCAGGATGGCCGGCACAGACCGCATGCGAGAGAGCGTCTGCCTGCCTCGAGCCCGTATGGCTCGGGCACGAGGCCGGTTTCCGGCATCGCGTGAACCCGGCAGTGCGGCACCCGAAACGAACCGGTGTCGATCCGGCCCGAGCGCACCCGGTCATCCGGTCTCGGGAGCGACAGCCGGGCGGCTCACGTCAACGCGTGTTCTATCGTATGGTCGCGATCAGCGCGCGCGAGATCTCTTCGGTCCGCGACCTCGACCTCATCGGTCCCGTCCGGGCTGCTCCGCTCGGCCACGCGCCAGGCTGCGTCGGCGTCGCACGGACACCGCACGTTCCAGGAGTCTGCCCGCCCGGCGCAAAGCACGACGCCCATGCGGCGGTTTCCGTAGATCGCCCGGTGAGGCAGGGCGCTCTCGGAGCGGCGTCGATGAGTCACATGGCCCGGACCCTGTCGGCCATCCATTGCAGCATTTGCCGCATGGCCTGCACACGGACCGATTCGACCGAATCTTCATGAACCTGCCAGTGCCAGTGCAAGACCTGCCCATCGTGAATTTCCTGCACTTCCAGGAACTCGGTGATCGGACAGGATGCGAGCTCACCCGGAAGGCGCACGCACAGTGCGTCGTGCATCATCATCCACTTGTACGCCAAGGCGCCGACCCAGCTCTGCAATGCCCGTCCCGTGCGGCCGTGAAATGGCCGGGTCTTGACCCACTCGGCCAGCGCCGCTGCCGGCATCGGCCGCGCCAGGCCATATCCTTGACCGAGACTACAACCGAGCTGACATGCTGCCTCGACGATCCCCTCGTCCTCCAGCCCCTCCGCCACCACATCACGACCCAGATCATGGCCGATCTGCACGACCGTGCGGATCAGACTCAGGGCCTTGATCGGATCGCAGGCGAGATCCTTGATGATGTTCTGGTCAATCTTGATCACATCGAACGGCAGTTCCGCCAGGCGCCTCAAGTTGCTGAAGCCCGCTCCCAGGTCATCGAGCGCAATCGTCACGCCCGTCGAAGCCAGACGGCCAATGGCCTCATCCACCGTACTGGCCTCCAATGCCTGGCTCTCCAGCAGTTCCAGGGTCAGGTACTGCGGCGCCACCTGCGCCTCGCGCAGCGCCTCCTCGATCCAGCGCGCGCAGTCGGGGTGACGCAGAGAACTCGGCGCGAGATTGATCGCCAGCTTGATATCGAGCTTCTCGGCATGCCAGCGGCGCAAATGACCCAGCCCCTGCGCCAGGCCCTGCCGGAAAAGCGCATCCAGATCCGTTTCCCCCAGTGCCGGCAGGAACTGTCCAGGCACTAGAATCGTGCCATCGGGCGAGCGCAGCCGGGCCAGCGCCTCGACCTTCACGAGCGCACCGTCGGCGAGACTGACGATGGGCTGCACGAACATCTCCAGGCCCCCGCCATAGAGGAGCGCGCGGATCTGCGCGGCCTCGCGCGCATCGACCGCATGCCGGCGGGTGTGCGACAGCGCGGTCATCAAATCCCAACGATTCTGCAGCGACAGTCGCCACGTGTGCATCCAAGTGGAGCAGAACTGGTTCGGATATGCGCCGAAGAGCATCAATACCGCATGAATCGCCCCATTTCGATGCACGGGAAGCGTCACCGCGCTACGGATACCGAATTCCTGCATCAGCGCCTGCCAGGGTTGCAGACGACTCTCACGCGCAAACGCTGAGGTTTCCTGCTGGCACTCGGTCATCCAGGTCGCCGCAACCAGCCCCTGGCCACGCACATCCCGTGGATCGAGCGAGGGGTGTACGTCACGCACGCGGTGCGCCTCGATGAGGTTGTCCACGTCCTCACCGGCTGCCCGCTCGATGTCCAACCGATTCCGAACGTCCGGACGCCATACCACCGCCGCACGGATGCCCGGCAGTGCTGCCAGAACGTTGAGTTCCGCCTGTGCCCAGTCGGCTGCCAGACCCCGGCCGACCATCGGCCGCGCAAGCAGCATCTGGTACTGGTCGAGAACGGATTGCATGGCGTGCAGCTGGTTTTCCATGTCCAATTGCAGCCGGACATCGGCAGCTCGCAACGTACGGTAGCGCGTGCGTGCGGTGAGCAGCGATGCATCCAGATGGGTACGCAACAAGTCGCGATACAGGCCCATCGTGCGCGTAAACCACGCGCCCGAGACGCCAATGAGCGCGTGGACAACGCCGAGTCGGTGCGCGGTCCGTGTCACCGACTCGTCCGTGGTGTGCGCATCGAGCAGAAAACGCAGGTGGGCGGCCTGTTTGCACCCAAGATCCCGATACTCCGTGCCCGACAGGTATGCCAGGATCGCGGCGCTTTCCGGGCGTGCCTGCAACTCGCGGTAGAATGACGCCGAGAACTTCTCCGCCACGGCCTGCAGATGCGGCACCAGGCCCCGCATCAGCTCCCGCGCCTCGGCACCGAACGCATCGAACGGGGTCTCGGTGATCTGCTCCAGCGCGGCCTCGCCGCCGACCCGCCACCACTGTGCCCGTTGTCTCTTGATGCGCTTGGCCTGATACATCACCGCATCGGCCTGGCGCAGCAGCGCCGTCGGTTCAATGCCATCCCTGGGATACA
>JAJZLX010000786.1:5792-8336 GCA_021850555.1 Pseudomonadota bacterium
CGATCGAAACGACCGCGCCTGCGGTCAGCTTGAAGGGTGCCTCGACCGCCCGATGCAAGCGCTTCAGGGCAACCTCGAGCTGGGACATCGCCTGCGTCGCCTCGAGCTGTTCCAGCACCACCACGAACTCATCGCCGCCCAGGCGGGCAATGAAATCAGAGTCCGCCAGGTGCGCGCGCAGGCCGTGCGAGACGCACCGCAGCAACTGGTCTCCCGCTTCGTGTCCCCGCTGATCGTTGACGGCCTTGAAATCGTCGAGATCGATCACCCCGACCGCGAGCAGCGAGCCGCTGCGCCGCGCACGAATGATGGCCTCGGGCAGGTACTCCTCGATGGCCATGCCGTTCGGCAATCCGCTGAGCATGTCGCTGCGCGCCGGATCCGCATCCTGCTCTTGCTGGCCCCGGGAGCGGCTCTCGGCATCCAGTTCATCGAGACCATGACCCAGCAAGACCGCGATCCGCGAGCACACCTCGATCACGGGCGCATCGAACCCGCCGCACCGGGGCGAGGCCAGCGCCAGTATTGCCCACATGTGGCCCGCGCGCCTGATAGGCACTGCGCACACACTGAACCAGCGATGTTCGGCGAATTGCGCCTGCCACGGCTGCAATGTCGGATCGGCCAGGGTGTCGTTGCAGACCACGAGCTGGCGTGTGTTCCAGGCCTTGACCGCGACGGATGCGCTCTCCTGATCGGTCCCTTGCGGCGGTGCCGCTCGAATCTGCTCGGCGCCCTCCCCGGCCGCCGCCAGCACCTCGAATACATTCGATTGCCCGAGCGTGCCGATCCATGCCGTATGGAACATGGTGTCCTGCACCACTCTGGCGCACAAGCTCTCGAGCATCTCGTGCTCCTGGCGGCCCCGACTCAGCACCTCGCCGCAATGGAGCAACATCCGATACAGCGACTGCAGATTCAGCATCTGTTGCCGTTGCCCGAACAAGGCGAACGTCCGCTTCCCCAACTGCTCCGTAAACTGGCTGACGGCCTCCGCAACATCGTGCGTATCGTCCTGGGGCGGATCGCGCGCGACATGATCCGAACCGTCGCTCGCCTGCAGACGATGTATTTCGCGCGCCATCCGTCTGTCCATTCCCATGATGTGGTGCAGCAGCCATTGGGTCAGAAAAGCCAGCAGCTCGACGGTCACCTCCGGCGCGTGCTCACCGGCAAACACCCGCGCCTCTTGCAGGAACCCGCGGAAGGTCTCATGGGCCTGCAGATGCATCGTGCGGTGCCTGGAATCGACCCGCCAGCGTCGGATCAGCTGCTCCTCCTCTCGGAAGTGATAGCGGGTATAGTCCACCAGCTCATCGAGGCACGCGAGCACGGTCTCGTGCGAGGCATCCTCTGCCTGCGCGAGGGCGATCCGATTGAAAATCTCCAGCAGATGTTGATGCTGCGCATCGACCGTGGCGATGCTCGTCGCCATGGCGTCGGTCCACTGCAGCGGTCGCGCAGGATCAAACATGACGAGTTTCCCCGGGACAGACGCCGACCCCGGGGGTCACCGCGCGCGCACCCGGCCGGGCACGACCAGCTCGATGAACGAGGCTATGTTCCCTGAAGATTTCCACGTCATCGACACTCGCGATACGGCAAGGTCGATGACTACTTGATTCCCGCAAGACCATCCATCCGCGCTCAGATCGAGAGTCCTGCGTGGGAAGCCCCCAAGACCGCACCCCGGCAGCAACCGGCTTGCGCCAGCGCTTCGGCCCGCGAGAATCGTCTCGTCATCTCGTGCAGCTCCGGGTCCTCGAACGTGCAACCCTCTGGGATGCATCGAAATATAAAGGTGTGAATCATGCCCGCAGACTGTGCCGCAGGTCTAGGCCGATATTCCCTGCCCTTGGCCCGCGGATTGCCTGAACAGCGGCTCCAGCTTGTCGCTTCCTGCAGTCACCGGTTCCAGTCTTCGTGCCCACACGGGCTTCCAGATACGTCTGTTTTGTTCGTCCGGGAAGGTACTGCGTCCACATTTTTGGGATTCACTGCCCTCCGTTTGAGGGGCAGTGGGACCCTGAACTCCTGAGCAAGGCCTGTCAATACCACTGCTCGCCATGACTTCCGGACGTACCGGGTGCGTCGTGGCCACCGATATCACCCGCTGCAGCTCATCGCGTAGTCCCAGCCGCTCGTGGCCCGGCGGAGAGGGCGGGATTGCGTCTGCGCCCTCCCTGGCCGGCGCCCTGCGGGCCGGCTAACGCCGGCCAAACGCGCTCCGGGCGGGGGATCGTCCCTGCCGCTCTGGGCGCCGCTGAACGGCGGCGCACCCGCGGAACGCGGCTGTTGACCGGCAGGACCCGGCCAGAGGACCCGCCATTCAGTCCCCTGACCTGATCGTCGCAAAGCCGTCATTGGCTCAGATTCCTGTTAGTGTGTATAATACACACGCTGCAGAGTCGTGATCTGATCAAGCTGCTCCAAACCGATGGCTGGCATCTGCAACGCACCCGCGGCAGCCACCATCAGTTCGTGCACCCGACCAAGCCGGGCACGATCACGGTGCCGCATCCGAAGAAGGACCTGGGAAAAGGC
>JAJZLX010000568.1 GCA_021850555.1 Pseudomonadota bacterium
CACCTGCGTGCCCACACTTTTGCCCCTGTTACAGGACACCGACCTCAAGAAACTCCAGAGCTGGATCGAGAAGATCCGAAAACTCGACTTCTACGGCGGAACACTGGCCGAGGAAGCTGCTGCGCGCCTGAAGGGCTGCGAGGAACTTCTCGACGCTTACGCGCAACAGGTTTTCGAGGCCCATGGCGAAAATCAGTGACGGCGGCCTAGGAGCGGGGACAATGGCGGTTCGCTCCGCAAAGAGCGGAGGCGCCTTGCACGCGATTCCCGCCGGAGTGTGGGCGCTCGGCTTCGTCTCGATGTTCATGGACATCTCCTCCGAGATGATCCACGCGCTCCTACCGGTGTATCTCGTGACGGTGCTCGGCACCTCGACGCTAACCGTCGGCTTCATTGAAGGCGTTGCCGAGGCCACGGGGCGGATTACGAGAATCTTCTCGGGGGCGTTCAGCGACAGGCTCGGCAGGCGCAAGGCCTTAGCAGCACTCGGCTACGGACTTTCGGCTTGTGCCAAGGTGATCTTTCCGCTCGTCTCCGTAGTCGGCTGGCTCGTGGCCGCGCGCTTCATCGACCGTCTCGGTAAGGGCATTCGCGCCGCGCCGCGGGACGCGCTCGTCGCCGACATCAGTCCGCCACATCTGCGAGGCGCGAGCTTCGGCCTGAGACAGTCGCTCGACACCATCGGAGCCTTTCTGGGCCCACTCGCTGCAATGGTGTTGATGTGGCTGACCTCAAATCACTTCACCGTCGTCTTCTGGATCGCTGCCGTGCCAGCGGTTATCGCGGTCTGGCTGATCCTCGCCGCGGTCCATGAACCCATACGACAGCAGGACGCGTGCCCGGCCCGCGAACTAGGCCGTTCCACCAAGGTCGGCAGCCTCGGCTCCTCTTGCTGGCTCGTTATTGCGGTTGGAGCGATCTTCACGCTCGCGCGGTTCAGCGAGGCCTTTCTGGTTCTCCGTGCCCAGTCCATCGGCGTGCCGCTGATGCTGGTGCCGGGCGTGCTCGTCGTGATGAATATCGCCTACTCGCTTTCGGCTTATCCCGTCGGAGCTCTTTCAGATCGGATGGACCGGACAATGATGCTGGTCGCCGGCCTCTGCGTTCTGATCGTCGCTGATCTTGTGCTGGCCCGGGCCACAGGCGTAACCGCGCTCATCGCCGGCGCCCTCCTGTGGGGGCTCCACATGGGGTGCACCCAGGGCTTGTTTGCAGCCTTGGTTGCCGACGCCGCGCCACCGGACTGCCGGGGGACCGCATTTGGAATGCTCAACCTGGTCTCCGGTTTGGCCCAGTTCTGCGCCAGCGCGATCGCCGGAGTGTTCTGGGATGCCCACGGTCCAGGCAGCACGTTTCTCGTCGGTGCGGCGCTGGCGATCCTCGCTCTTGCGGCGTTGCTTTCGGTTCGCAACCTGCTGCGCCGACCATTGGTCGCGGGCGGCGAATGAAAGAGCAGCGGATCCATCGGCTCTTCGAGGTGAGCGTCCTGCTCAAGGGAGCGCACGCGCTTATCGAATGCATCGGCGGCATTGCCCTGGCCTTCATCAGCACGAACACGATCGTGGACCTCGCCAACAGGCTCACTCAGGACGAACTTATCGAGGACCCGCACGATCTCGTCGCGACGCATCTGCTGGCATGGGCGCAAAATTTCTCGGTTGGCACGAAGACGTTCTACGCCTTCTATTTGCTCAGCCATGGCGCGATAAAAATCTTTCTCGTCGTCGGGCTGCTCCGAGGCAAACTCTGGTCCTATCCCGCCTCGCTGATCGTGCTCGGGCTGTTCATCGTCTATCAGATTTACCGTTTCACCTACACGCACGGAGCCGGGCTGATCATCCTCACTATCTTCGATGTCTTTGTGATGGGTCTCATCTGGCACGAATACAGGCTCGTGAGACGTCACCTGCCGACGCAATGATCTGAGCAAACCCACCTGTCCAATCAGGAGCGAATAAACTCGATGGATGACGCTATTACGCAGTGGATCAATTCTGCCGCAGGACACAGAGCCTTGCTCGACATGATCATGACTTCGATCACACAGTATGGCGTGCCGCTTTTGGTTCTTATCGTGGTGCTGCAATGGTGGAGTCGGCGTGACAGGCTGCATGTGCGACATATGTGTATCGCTGCCGGCCTGTCGTTCTCCATCGGCCTTGGCCTTAACCAGATCATTCTCCTGTTCGTGCACCGGGTCCGGCCCTACGACGCCGGCGTCAGCCATTTGATAATCAGCCGTAGCAACGATTGGTCGTTTCCGTCGGATCACGCGACGGCGACCTTTGCGATTGCCGCTTCCTTCCTTCTCTGTGGGCTTGAGAGGCGTGGAATCGCATTCTTCGTTGCAGCCGCAATGGTCTGCATGTCGCGTGTCTACGTCGGGACGCACTACTGAGCAGGATCACGCTTTCCGATGGGCTTGTGATCGCGGCATTTGATGGGCTTCCCAGTTCCGGTTCCCGTTTGCCGTAGGGTGTTTGGGAAGCGGAAGTGGGAAGTGGTCGATATGGGTGGGTGTGATCGCGTTTTGGTGGTCGCGATATTGAGACGTGCCTTGGGCAGCCGCCGCGTGGGTTCGGGGCTTGACGCTCACCGTTCAGCGTGCGGCGAGATGGTATCCGTCGGCGGATTTGACGATGGTTCCGTTGGCGATCATGGCGGCGAGGCGTTCGTAGAGAGTGGTGGCACGAACGCGGCAGGAAGCGCGCAGTTCGGAGAACGGCCGTGGCTGGCTGGCGTCGGCGAGAACCGCGGTGATGCGCTGATCGACGGCTTCGTGCCGGGCGGCGTGTTTGGGTTGTGGATCCTCCTGGACAGGCCGCAGGGCGAGGGCGTCATCGTGCTGGGTGAGTTCGAGGGTGATGCCGGCGATGGCTGCGGCGGCGCGATGCTCGACGGAGAGCGCGATGCGATCGTCGCTGTCGCGGCGGAGATAGAGATTGGAATCGCCCCAGGCGTGGAATTCGGAGGATCCGCGCAGAGCCTGTCCGGCGCGGACGGTTCCGGCGCCCTTCCTGGCGTGGTGGACGACGGCGATGGCTGTTGCGTGACGTCGTTGCAGTTCGCGCAGGAAGGCGAGCAGCGGGGCGACTTCGCCGCTGACATTCTCATCAATGCGATGCAGACGCACGAAGGGATCGAGGATCAGGAGCCTCGGCTTGAGGGTGGCGACGGTTTCCTCGAGACGCGCGCGGTCGGCCTCGAGATCGAGGCGCAGGCTGGGCGCGGTGATCACCTGGACGTCGAGTTCGGCGAGAGCGGTTCCGGCGGCGGCACAGATGCCGTCGAGGCGTTGGCGGACGACGTGCAGCGCGTCTTCGGCGGGATAGAGCAGGACCCGACCGGGCCGCGCGACCGCGAAGCGGCGCAGGCAGGGGGTTCCGGCGGCGACGGCGACCGCCAGATCGAGGGCGAGGAAGGATTTGCAGCATTTGGGTTCGCCGCCGATGATCCCGACGGCATCCTCGGACCACAGTTGATCGACCAGCCAGCGCCGCTGCTCGGAAGCCGCGGCGAGACGCCAGGCCGGCTGGACCGGAAGCTGCGTCATCGGCGGCGGCGGATCGCCACCTTGGCCTCGCCGGCAGCGGGCACAGCGCTGACCTCGAAGAACAGCGTCTCGTCGATCTGACGGGCCTCGCGCTGGGCCGCGGCCTCGAGCAACTCGGCCGCCATGATCATCAGGGCGCGCGGATTACCCTGTGCATGATCGCAGATGGCCGCGATGACTTCCGCAGTCATCAGGGTGGGGGCGCCGGCCTGCCGCAGGGCGTGGCCGAGGCAGGCTTGCAGGTCCTGGGGCGATGCGCGTTCGATCGGCAGGCGCACCCGCACGCGGCTGGCGAGCGGGAGGAATTCATCGGAGCGCAGGCGCTCGGCGAGGCGTCCGTCGCCGGCGAGTACCACGGTCAGCAGGATGTTCGAGTCCAGATCGGAGGAGGCCAACAGACGCAGTTCGGCCAGCACCGCAGTCTGCATCTCCTGCGCCTCGTCGATCACCAGCACGGGCCTGCGCAGGGTGCTCTGGATATGCGCCTGCCAGCGCTGGCGCAGGATCTTCGCGCCGGCGAAGCGATTATGCGGGCGCAATTCGACCCCGAAGAGTTCGCCCATCTCGCGGTAGAAGTCGGCGATGTTGGCCTGTGGTCGGCTGATCACGCCGACGCTGACCTCGCGCTGTGTGGCCAGCGACGCCGCCAGGATGCGCAAGGTGGCGGATTTGCCGCAACCCGGCGCGCCGGTGACGAGGGCGAAGCCGCCGTCGCCGGCGAGTTGCTGGACGCGCCAGCAGAACGACTCCAGACGCGGGGTGACGTGCAGCGCCTCGGTCGGCACGTTGTGGGTGAACGGGTTCCATTTGAGGCCGTAGAGCGCGAGCATCTTGCTGTTCACGAATCGTCTCCTTCGTCCTTGGGCAGATAAGCGGGCGGCAACCCGGTAGCGGCCTGCCGGTCGATCATTCGCTCCAGGAGCGGTCCGATGCCGCGCGCCGGCGCGGGCGATGGTGGCGCGGGCGATGGTGGCGATGGCTTGCCCGGCTCGGTCGCGATTGGCTGTAGGCTGCGGCGCAGGCCGGAAGCGTTGGCCGCCTTGTCCTGCGGGAACAGGCGACAAAGAACCGTGCCGGTCTGCGGATCAACGAGGTGGACCTGGGTGAGATCCCAGGCGGCGAAGCGGACCTCCGGCAGGGAGATATGCCGATACTGGTTGGGCACTTCGAAGCGACGGCCTTCGATGACCGCGGTGGCGTCACTCTTGCGCAGGGTCCGCCGTTCGCTGCGGGTGAAGGCCAGCCGCAACGCGGCGGCGTCCGGGCAGGGTCGCGTCACACTGGGGCCGGCGAGGAAGCGGGCGAGCGGCGTATCATCGATCTCGCTGTGCCGCTTGCGGTTGTAGTCCTGCTCCACCCAGGCCTGCGTCGCCTCGTTGAGCCGGCTCAGGGTAAGATCATCGACGCCCTCGAGCATGGCCATCAATCGGCCTTCGACCGATGCCCAGAGGACTTCCTGCTTGCCGTTGGCATAGGGGGAATATGGCAGCGTGGTCTGATGAAGGATGCCGAGCCTGGCGAGACCTTCGCTGATCTCGGTCGCCGTCATGGCGGCGCCGTTGTCGCTCATGGCGGCACGCGGGAGACCCCGCTTCTGCATCGCCTGCGACAGACCATGTGCGATATTTTCGGCATTCTCGGCCCAGTACCATTGGAGATGGCAGGCCAGCCGCGAATGGTCATCGAGAACGCCGAACAGCACCGGTGTCCGCCATTCGCCGCGCGGCGTCAGAACCCTTCTCGAGCCGTTATGACAATCCCAATGCCAGAGCCCGCCGGAATACTCGGATTCATAGCTACGCACCTCGCGTGCCTCGAGCCGTGCCGCCGCCGCCAGCGCGCCTTCGGTCTGACGCGTCGTCATCGGTCGCCGCCTGGTCAGGCCGCGCGCGGCGAGGAATCGTCGAACCGTTGCGTAAGACGGCACCGGCCGTAATTCCGCTCGCGCCTCGGCCATGGCTGCCAAATTGTCGCGGTGCAGCTGGGCGCCCCAGCTTTTGTGGGCGGCGTACTGCGCCAGCAGCGCCGCGCGCAACGCCGGCGTCATCGATGCCTGCGCGCCGGCATCGCCCCGCCGCTTGCGGCGCAGCACACCGACCGGATCATGTTGCTCGCCGCGGGCTCGGTAGAACCATCGTTCAAGAGTAGAGACACCAAAGCGGACCGGTGCGCCGGTGTCTGGGTGGCGCCATTCGCGCGCGGCCAGTTGTTCCAGGGCCGCGTGCAGCGCGCCCTTCGCCGGCGGCGCCGCCAGAAGTGCGCCGATAATCGAGAAGCGCAGCCGCGCCCATCGCTCATGTATCCGCGATCCGCCTCGTTCCGTCACGCGCGCCCTCCAAAAAATGAGCGAGACGACGGTAGGCGACCTCACCGCGGGGCGGCGACGCGCATCCTCTGCGGGTTTGCGGCGCCCGTCAGAAAGCGCGCATCGCCGACCCACCGCCGGTCAGCGGCCCGAGGAAGCGCAGCAAGGCGACGAGCTGCTCGCCCATGTCGCCGGCGAACCGCCCGAGCAGCGAGACCGGCAGGGCCGCGATGTCGAGCGGCGGCACGACGGTCGCCATCGCGACCGGCGCGAAGGGGCTTTCGGTGAAGGTGGAACGCCACCAGACGCGCCAGCGCGCCAGTGTCCGCCGATCGAGGCCGGGCACGACCGACAGGCGTGCCAGACGGGAGGGGGTGATGCCGAGCATCAGCGCCGAGATCAACGTCACCACAGTGGCGAGATAGACGTGCCGACCCAAAAAGCGCAGCGACGGCGGGGTGGTGCGCTTGCGGCAGTCATCCACCGCGCAGCAGAAGCTGAAACGCTCGGCATGCTCCCGGCCGAGCCCGGCCGGACCGCCACGCGGCTTGCGGGCATACGACCCGGAATGCAGCGCGCCACCGCAAAGCCGGCACCGTGCTGCCCGGGCGGAGGCCGCAATATCACGGTCGAAGGCGAGAAGCTGCTCATGGAACCTGGCGTCGGCCAGCACGGCTTGGTACACTGGGTGCGTCCTTTGAACTGAAATTGGCGAGATGGCCAAAATCGGACGGAATGATCCCTGCGCCTGCGGCAGCGGCAAGAAATACAAGAAGTGCTGCATGGCCAGTGACGAGGCCGCCGCCCTTGCCGCGCGTCCCGCTCAGCCGGCCACACCGCCGGCGCGCCAGCCGTCCTTGGCGAACTATTTCCAGGAACACGACGAACGCGACGAATTGACCGAGGCGTCCAACGCCGTGGTCGACATGGTTCACGCCGGCCATCTCGATGCCGCCGAGCAGGCCGCCCAGGACCTGCTCGCCCGCTTCCCCGATGTCCATGACGGCTACGACCGCCTCGGCATGGTCTGCGAAGCCCGCGGCGATCATCGCCAGGCCGCCGAGTACTACCGCCGCGCCATCACCGTCATCCGCGACCACCCCGACAACTACGATCCCGGGTTCGAAGCCGTCTTCCAAAAGCTCGTCGACCGGCTGGAAGCGCAGGCCAACGCCGCCGACGGCTGAGCCTGCCGGCCCCCCCCACCGCTCCAGCCTCGCCGGGTGCTCGGCGGCGTCAAGGCATCCACGCCTGCGGCGCGGACCCTCCTTGACCCCGCCTCCGCTCCCGGCGGTCACGTCCGCAGGTCGGCGCCGAGGAATGGTCCTTCAGTCTCACCAAGGAATACCTCCGAGAAAACATGTTGGGCGCGTTCGGTGAGGCGACCGTGCGCCAAACCATCAAATTCCGTGATCAAAAACCGCCGAAAACCCGTCGCTTTACGTGCTCAGGCTCACTACTTCACCGACGTGCTCGGTGGGGCCATGATCGGCATTTTTGCGGCAGCGGTCGTGCGCGGGTTATATTGGGAAGGGACGCGGATCGATCGATTGATTACTGGAATCCTTTAGCGAGCGAGCGTCGTCGAACGTCTGCGAAGCCGCTCCGGTAGCAACCACCTAGGGAAGAAAGAAAGCGCACGACGGGAGTGTCCATCCTGTGTATCTGGATCGCCCAGTGCCGTTGATCTGCAATCCGATTTGAACTTAACAATCTTGTCATAGCCGGAAACACGCGCATTTTTGTCTCCTCACGCCTTTTTGATTGTTTTCGAGCTGTGACGTGCCGTTATTGCAGGGAAGATATCCCGCAGAGGCTGGTCCTTGTCGTGGGCATTAGCGCAGGCAATTCAGCGAGCGTGCGAATCTCATGATCTGGTGCTCCCGGCAACCGCTCGCGTTGCTGCCTGTAGCGGTTGCACCAGACGACACGCATCCCAAAATCCGACGCCGCATGCGCGTCCCACGCATTGGACGATTGAAATGACACCGCCGAGGCCGGCAGGCCAAGTTGATCCAAAGCGTATTGATAGACGCTGGGGTGCGTTTTGAACGAGCTAACTGCGTCAGCCGAGAGCACGGCATCGAACAGCCCGTTCAATCCCGCGCCTGAAACTGCAGCGTCCAGCATCGCGGGGGTTCCGTTAGAGAGGATGGCCGTGGCGAACCCTGACTGCCGCAACGTAAGAAGCACTTCGCGGACCTCCGGAAAGGCGGCGGGCGTTCGATAGAGCTCCATCAGCGCCTCGCGCAGTCGCGGACTCTGGATCGCCAAGCTGTCGAGGGCGAAATCCAGTGCGTCCCCAGTGATCTGCCAGAAATCGATATAGCGACCCTGAAGAGTCCGCAGCCAGGTGTATTGGAGCTGCTTGTGGCGCCACAATGCCGTCAGGGCGGTGCGACGGT
>JAJZLX010000247.1 GCA_021850555.1 Pseudomonadota bacterium
CATGCAAAAGGGCGGGGTGCTGCTGAACTTCTCTCGGCCCGGCATCGTCGAGGATCCCCAGGTGATCGCCGCGCTCGATGGCGGGCGGCTGCACGCCTATGTCTGCGACTTCCCGAGCAACCTGCTCAGGGATCATCCCCGGGTGATCACCCTGCCGCACCTCGGCGCCTCGACCGCCGAGGCGGCCGACAACTGCGCCATCATGGCGGCCGATCAGCTGCGCGATTTCCTGGAGAACGGCAACATCCGCAACAGCGTCAACTACCCCGAGGCGCTGCTGCCCCGCTCGCCCGGAGCCACGCGCCTCGCCATCGTCAACCGCAACGCGCCGAACAGGGTCGGGCGGATCTGCGCATGTCTCGCGGACGCGGAGCTCGATATCGCGGACCTGCTCAACAAGTCGCGGGGCGAGTACGCTTACACGCTGATCGACCTCGACGGGACGGCCGGCGAGGAGGTGCTCGGGAAGCTGCGTCACATCGACGGTGTTCTCTCGGCGTACATCATCTGAAGAACATGACACGAAAGACTTCCTCCCGCAGAGCGCAAGCACGCACCGGCACCACCGCAGCCGGCGAGGCCCTGACCGCGGTGCGCGACCGGATAGATGCGGTCGATGAGAAGATCCACCAGTTGCTGAACGAGCGGGCGCGCCTCGCCCAGCAGGTCGGCCTGTCGAAGAGCCGCGACGGCAAGACGGTGGATTTCTACCGTCCCGAGCGCGAGGCCGAGGTGCTGCGCAGGGCGCGCGAGCGCAATCGCGGGCCGTTGCGCGACGAGGAGGTGCTGCGGCTCTTTCGCGAGATCATGTCGGCGTGCCTCGCGCAGCAGGAGCCGCTGAAGGTCGCTTACCTCGGGCCCGAGGCCACCTTCAGCCAGACTGCGGTGCTGACCCACTTCGGGCACTCCGTACGCTCGCTGCCTCTCGGCTCGATCGACGAGGTCTTCCACGAGGTGGAGTCGGCGGCGGCCGATTTCGGGGTGGTACCGATCGAGAATTCCACCGAGGGCACCGTCAACCATACCCTGGATCGCTTCCTCGCCTCGCCGTTGAGGATCTGCGGCGAGGTGGAGCTGCGCATCCACCATCACCTGATGGGCAACATGAGCGCATTGGGACGCATCACGCGCATCTGCTCGCACCCGCAGTCGCTCGCCCAGTGCCGCAATTGGCTGCACGAGCACCTGCCTGAGGTCGAGCAGATCCCGGTCTCGAGCAACGGCGAGGCCGCGCGGCGCGCGCGCGATGAGCGCGGCACGGCGGCCATCGCCGGCGAGACGGCCGCCGAGGTCTATGGCTTGAAGGTGCTCGCGGCGCAGATCGAGGATCGCGGCGACAACACCACGCGCTTCCTCGTGCTCGGCCGCAGGCTTCTCGCCGCGAGCGGCCGGGACCGCACGACGCTTCTGGTGTCGGTCGGACACACCGATGCGCCGGGAGCGCTGCACCGGCTGCTCGAGCCCCTGGCGCGCCACCGGGTCAGCATGACGCGCATCGAGTCTCGCCCGTCGCACCGGCGCAAGTGGGACTATGTCTTCTTCATCGACGTTGACGGGCACGCCGAGGAGCCTCACGTGGCGCGCGCGCTCGCCGCGTTGAAACAGCGTGCCTCGCTGTTCCGGTTGCTCGGCTCTTATCCACGGGCAGTTCTTTGAGTATGGGAAGTGAGGAGCATGACGGTGAGTGACAAAGGGATGCATTACCGTGTCGCCCCCGGGGGCGAGGTCTCGGGGCAGATCACGGTGCCCGGCGACAAGTCGATCTCGCACCGGGCGCTGATGCTCGGGGCGCTCGCCGAAGGACAGACCGAGATCACGGGGTTTCTCACCGGGGAGGACTGTCTCTCGACGCTGCGCGCCCTGAGCGCGCTCGGCGTGCACATCGAGCACCTCGAGCCCCGGCGCGTCCTGGTGCATGGCGTGGGCGTCGAGGGATTGCGCGGCGCCTCCTCGCCCCTCGATATGGGCAATGCCGGCACGGCCATGCGCTTGTTCATGGGCCTGCTCGCCCCCCAGGGGTTCGATTCGGTGCTGATCGGGGACGAGTCGCTCATGCGCCGGCCCATGGAGCGCGTGGCCGGACCGCTTCGTGCGATGGGAGCGCGCATCGAAACCCGCGACGGGCGCCCGCCGGTCCATATCCACGGCACGCCCGGTCTGCGGGCGATCGACTACCGTCTGCCCGTGGCGAGCGCGCAGGTGAAATCCGCCGTGCTGCTGGCGGGGCTGCGCGCGAGCGGACGGACCCGCGTGACAGAGCCCGCCCCGGCGCGCGATCACACCGAGCGCATGCTGGAGGCCTTTGGTGTGACGCTCGTGCGTGAGGGATCGAGCGTCTCGATCGAGGGCGGCCAGCGTCTCAGGGCCACTGCGGTCTCAGTGCCGGCGGACTTCTCCTCGGCGGCGTTCTTCCTGGTGGCCGGCTGCCTTGCCGCCGAGCACGGACTGCTGTTGCGCAACGTCGGCATCAACCCGACGCGGACCGGACTGTTGACGCTGCTCGAGCGGATGGGGGCGGATATCCGCCTGCATCCGCACGGCGCCTCGCCGCGCGGTGAGCCCATCGCGGACATCGAGGTGCACAAGTGCCGGTTGCGCGGCATCGAGGTCCCCGAGGAGCTGGTGCCGCTGTCGATCGACGAGTTTCCGGTCTTTTTCATCGCTGCGGCCATGGCCGAGGGCGAGACGCTGGTGCGGGGGGCGCAGGAGCTGCGCGTCAAGGAAAGCGATCGCCTGGCGGCCATGGCACAGGGACTCACCAGGCTCGGGGTCGAGAATCGACTGCTCGAGGACGGTCTGTGGATGCGCGGGGGCACGGGATTCACCGGCGGCATCATTGAAAGCCACGGCGATCACCGCATCGCCATGGCCTTCGCGGTGGCGGGGCTGGCCGCCCGCGGTTCCATCGAGATCCGGGACGTCGCCAATGTCGCCACCTCCTTCCCGGGATTCCTCGAGATCTCGCAGGCGGCGGGCTTGCAGATCGAACCGGCGTGAGCGCTCCCGTCCTGACCGTCGATGGCCCAAGCGGCTCGGGCAAGGGCACGCTCAGCAGGGTCGTGGCCCAGCATGCCGGCTGGCACCTGCTCGACAGCGGCGCACTGTACCGCCTGGTGGCCCTGGCCGGGCGCAAGCGTGGACTTGACCAGGGCGACGTCCCCGGGCATGCGCGACTCGCAATCACCATGGATGTGAGCTTCGGCGTCGGGCAAGAGGCCGAGCGCGTCTTGCTCGAGGGGCAGGACGTCACCGACGCCATCCGTACCGAGGAAGCCGGCCAGGATGCCTCGAGAGTCGCGGCTTGGCCGCCGGTGCGCGAGGCGCTGCTCGAGCGCCAGCGCGCCTTCGCCCAGCCCCCGGGGCTGGTGGCCGACGGCCGGGACATGGGTACGGTGGTCTTTCCGGCGGCCGCACTGAAGATCTTCCTCACCGCCAGCGCCGAGGAACGGGCGCTCAGGCGCTATAACCAGTTGAAAGAAAAGGGTTCCGGTGCTAGCCTCTCCGCCCTTTCGCGCGAGATCGCCGAGCGCGACGCGCGGGACTCGACCCGGGCGGTCGCCCCGCTCGTTCCCGCGCGCGACGCTGAGGTGATCGATTCGACGGGACTTTCGGTCGGGGAAGTCGCCGCGCGCGTGATCGAGTTGGGCAGGCGGCGCGCGCTCTGGAGGTAAGACTCCGAGCCCCGCTGTAGCGAGAGTGAGGAGGCCGTTGAGACCCGCCATCGCAAGGGATCGGTGCCTCGGGCACTCCCCGGGGAAACCGGTCTCGCTGAAGATAGATTTTCCGGTCGGTGCGTGATGAAGGATCCGCGCGCCATGTTTGTATCTGCCTGGGCCTTAAGGAGGCAAGGCGCCAGTGAAGTGCACGGCTCTCACAGACCGTGCGAGTGAAGGTATGACAGAAAGTTTCGCACAGCTCTTCGAGCAGAGTCTCGCCAATCAACGCATTCGCCCCGGCATGATCCTCACCGGGCTGATCGTCGACGTCACCCCCGATGTGGTGGTCGTCAACGTGGGCCTGAAGTCCGAGGCGGTCATTCCCCTCGAGCAGTTCAAGAACGAGCGTGGGGAGGTCGAAGTCAAGGCCGGCGACGAGGTCGAGGTCGCCCTCGATTCCGTGGAGGATGGCACCGGCGAGACGCGTCTGTCGCGCGAGAAGGCCAAGCGCGCGCGCACCTGGACGCGACTCGAGGATGCATTCAACAAGTCGGAGATCGTCACCGGCGTCATCACCGGCCGTGTCAAGGGCGGCTTCACCGTGGAGATCGACAACGTGCGGGCGTTCCTCCCCGGGTCGCTCGTCGACGTGCGCCCGGTGCGTGATACCGCCTATCTCGAGGGCAAGCCGCTCGAGTTCAAGGTCATCAAGCTCGACCAGAAGCGCAACAACGTCGTGGTCTCGCGCCGCGCCGTGGTCGAGCAGGAATTCTCCGCCGAGCGCAACGCGCTGCTCGAGAATCTGCAGGAGGGCGCTGTCGTGCGCGGTACGGTCAAGAACCTGACCGACTACGGCGCGTTCGTCGATCTCGGCGGCATCGACGGCCTGCTGCACATCACCGACATGGCCTGGAAGCGCGTCAAGCACCCCTCCGAGGTCGTCAAGGTGGGCGAGGAGATCGAGGTTCGAATCCTGAAATTCGATCGCGAGCGCTCACGCGTGAGCCTCGGGCTGAAGCAGCTCGGCGCCGATCCCTGGGAGAACATCGCCCGGCGCTACCCGGCCCATACCCGCGTGTTCGGCAAGGTCACCAACATCGCCGATTACGGCGCGTTCGTGGAGATCGAGGACGGCGTCGAGGGCCTGGTGCACGTCTCGGAGATGGACTGGACCAACAAGAACGTCAATCCCGCGAAGGTCGTGCACACCGGCCAGGAAGTCGAGGTCATGGTGCTCGATGTCGACGAGGACCGCCGTCGCATCTCCCTCGGGCTCAAGCAGTGCCAGGCCAATCCGTGGAAGGAATTCGCCGAGAACTACAACCGCGGCGACCACGTGAGCGGCCAGATCAAGTCGATCACCGACTTCGGCATCTTCATCGGCCTTCAGGGCAACATCGACGGTCTGGTGCACCTGTCGGACATCTCCTGGGACCTGCCCGGCGAGGAAGCCGTGCGCAGCTTCCAGAAGGGCCAGCAGGTCGAGGCCATGGTGCTGTCGATCGACCCGGAGCGTGAGCGCATCAGCTTGGGGATCAAGCAGCTCGCCAAGGACCCGTTCTCGAGCTATATCGCCGAGAATCCCAAGGGCACCATTGTCAGGGGGGTGGTCAAGGAAGTCGATGCCCGTGGCGCGGTCATCGATCTCGGCAATGGCATCGAGGGGCAGCTGCGCGCCTCGGAGCTCGGCCGCGACCGGGTCGAGGATGCGCGTGCGGTGCTCAAGGTGGGCGAGGAGGTCGAGGCGAAGTTCACCGGCGTCGATCGCAAGTCGCGCACCATCTCGCTGTCGATCAAGGCCAAGGAGGCTCACGAGGAGGCCGAGGCGGTGCAGAACTACCGATCGACGGAGTCGGCATCCACCGGCACGAGCCTTGGCGATCTGCTCAAAGAGCATATCGGGGATCGCGGCTGAAGCCTGAGCGCCGCCGCTCTTCCCCCGGGGAGAGCGGCGGCGAATCCCGAATGACATGACCAAGTCTGAGCTCATCGAAATCATCGCGGCCAAGCAGAAGCATCTGCCGGCCAAGGATGTCGAGTTGGCGCTCAAACAGATCCTCGAGGTCATGAGTGACGCTCTGGCGCAGGGCGAGCGCATCGAGATCCGAGGGTTCGGCAGCTTCAGCCTGCATTTCCGCCCGCCGCGGCAGGGACGCAATCCCAAGACCGGCGAGGCCGTGGCGCTTTCCGGCAAGCACGTTCCGCATTTCAAGGCGGGCAAGGACTTGCGCGAGCGGGTCATCGAAGGGGCGAGCCAGCCGATACGGGGTTGAGCCGCAGGGTGTTGTTTTCGCCCTCCCCCCAGGATCGGCAATTCAGCCCGTCATCGACCGGTTCGGCTTCCCTGCTTTGCGGCCCAGGCGTATCAGGGCTCGCTCCGAGCTCGCCCGCGCCGTGCATGCGCCGCATCCTGCTTCGCGATCCGACCGGGCCTCGCCACAGGTGAACCCCGCAAGTGCCGCGCTTGGCGCATAATCCGATGGTGATCGAGCTGCCCGCCTACCTGCTCGCGCTCTCCTTCGCGGCGATCGGCCTTGCCGCCTGGCTCCTCGGCCGGCTCACCGGGGCGAAGCGTACCGTGCGGCTGCCGCGCGATTACTACATCGGGCTTGATCATCTCATCAACGACCGCTTCGACCATGCGGTGGAGGTATTCGCGCGCATGGCCGAAACCGGCGATGCGGCGGAAATCCAGTTCGCTCTCGGGAGCCTGTTCCGGCGGCGCGGAGAGGTCGATCGGGCGATCGCCATTCATACGCGCCTGAGCGAGCAGGGTGCGGCGGCGTTGCGCGACAAGGCCTCCTTCGCCCTGGCGTTGGATTACCTCGGCGCCGGCCTGATGGATCGGGCAGAGCGGCTGTTCGAGGAGCTGTCGGCATCGAGGGAGTACCGCAACACCGCGCTCGATCACCTGCTGCGCATCTACGAGGCCCAGGGCGACTGGGCCAACGCACTGAAGACTCTGCACGCCCTGCCGGCACAGGTGCAGTCCGAGCGGTGCAGGGTGGCGGCGCACTATCTGTGCGAGCTGGCCGAGCAGGCGCTCACCCAGGGTGATACCGCCCGGGCGGGCACGCTGCTGCGCCAGGCGCGCACCCATCAGGAAGATCTGCCGCGCGCCGACGTGCTGGCCGGGCGCATCGCCGAGCTCACCGGGGATCCGCACGGCGCACTCACGCTCTATCTGAGGGTTCTGGAGGAATCTCCCGACCTCGCGATCGAGATCATTCCGCGCGTGCTCGCGCTCTGGGGGGAGCGGCCGCAGGAGGAGATGCTGGGGGAGTTGTGGACGCGCCTGCGGCGCGCGGAAACCATAAGTCCCAGGCAGCTGGCGTGGTTGCTCGCCACGGCGCTGCCGCCCGCCCAGCTCATGAGGCTGCCGGACCTCGCGCCCGATGCCGATGCCGGCTCCGCCGCGGAGGCGAAATCGCTGGCCGTGCTGCTGAATCGCATCGGGGATACCGGCGGGCGCTACCTGTGCGAGGACTGCGGTCTGCACAGCGTGGGATGGTACTGGCGTTGCCCCAAATGCCGCGCCTGGGACAGCATGCGCCCGGCGGTATTCAAGTGGGCCGCAAAGCCCGGGGCGCTGGCAATCGGCTAAGACCCTGGCATACCCGGGGCGCTTGCTGCGCACACTCCTGGGTCAGACAGGCTTCTGTTGTCGGTGAGCGGGGACGCCGGCCTTCCGGCGCGCCGGTCGCGCGCGCGGCAGGCGCGGAAATCCGGTGGCGATAGAGCCCCTTGTGCGCGCTACACTAAGACCATACATAATCCAGGAGAGTACGATGCGCAGCCCGCCGAAATCGATCATCCGAACCGCCGTGTTCCCGGTTGCCGGTCGCGGCACGCGCTTTCTGCCCGCCACCAAGGCGAGTCCCAAGGAGATGCTGCCGGTGGTCGACAAGCCGCTCATTCAATACGCGGTGGAAGAGGCGCTCGCCGCGGGGGCGACCCGCCTGGTGTTCATCACCGGGGCTGCCAAGCGCGCCATCGAGGACCACTTCGATTCCGACCAGGAGCTCGAGCAGCTGCTGCAGCGCCAGGGCAAGAGCATGCTGCTCAACCAGCTGCGCAGTGTGCTGCCCTCGTACGCATCCTGTATCTACATCCGCCAGGCCGCGCCCCTGGGGTTGGGGCACGCGGTGCTGTGCGCGCAGCCGGCGGTGGGCTCGGAGCCGTTCTTCGTCCATCTCGCCGATGACCTGATCCGCAGCGACGTCGCGTGTCTGAAGCAGATGGCCGACGTGTACGAGGCGAAGCGCGCGACCGTGCTCGGCGTGCAGGTCGTGCCCCGAGCGGACACGGACAAGTACGGCATCGTCGCGGTCGAGGCGGACAAGTCCGCGACGAGCCGGGTGCGCAGCATCGTCGAGAAGCCCAAGCCTTCCGTGGCGCCTTCGACCTTGGGTGTGGTGGGCCGTTACGTGCTCGCGCCCTCGATATTCGAGCACCTGGAGAAAATCGGACAGGGCGCGGGCGGGGAGATCCAACTCACCGATGGCATCGCGGCACTGATGCGCGAGGAGGCGGTCTATGCCTACCGATTCGAAGGTAAGCGATATGACTGCGGCAGCAAGC
>JAJZLX010000461.1 GCA_021850555.1 Pseudomonadota bacterium
CAGGTCGATCTGCGGCGCAAGCTCGCCTGGGTGCATCCCGATCAGGCAAAGGCGAGGCGGGCGATCGCGGTCCCGCTCAACGACATGGCAATGAGTATCCTCGGACGCCAAGTCGGGCTTCACCCGGTGCACGTGTTCATTTACCTGGGCAAGCCGATCTTTCAGGTGAGCACGAAGGCCTGGTACCACGCGCTCGAGCGCGCCGGTATCGAGGACTTCAGGTTCCACGATTTGAGGCACACCTGGGCGAGCTGGCACGTGCAGAACGGGACGCCGCTCTTTGCCTTACAGGAACTCGGGGGCTGGGAAACGGAGCGAATGGTGCGGCGCTATGCGCACCTGAGCGCGGATCATCTGGCGCAATGGGCCGGACATGCGCAAATCCATGGCACATTCCTGGCACACCCCTCGAACTTCCTGAAACTGCTCGAAGAAAATATTGTTGATATTCAGTGAGTTAGTGGTGGCCAGGGGCGGAATCGAACCACCGACACGCGGATTTTCAGTCCGCTGCTCTACCAACTGAGCTACCTGGCCGCCGCGGGAGGAGCCGCGTATTACACCGGTCTGGGCGGAACCCGTCAAGGCAGCCTCGGCCTAAGTAATTGACGGCCTTTGCCACCTCAGGATCGCCCGCACATTCTCCCCTTCCCGAACGCGACGGGAGCCCCCATATCTTCCTGCAGCGTGCAATTTTCAGCCGCATCTGGTCCGCGCGGCCACCTTTGGTCTCGCCGGTCGGAGCCGGATCCTGTGCGATCCCCCTCCGAGCGCCTTGCGGTCCCGCAGTCGCCTCTCCCATCTGGGGGATGGCGGCGCCCGGAAGCCGGGGGACCCTCGGCAAATTGTCGTGTGCGACGCGCTACACTGCATGGTGGTGCCGAGACGGAGACTTCCCGCCTACGGCTCTAGCCCAACCACAGGTGAGGCGCTTGCGCCGCAGAAAGCTGCCCAAGGTGCCCGCCTGGAGGGCGAGACCTCGGCCGGTTCCCGATGAGGGGCCGGGCATACAGGGTTTTGCCACCGGCAGGCTGCCGGAGGCGGTACCCGCCCTTGAACTGGAGCGATGAACGAAGCTCATGAGCGCCACTCCGGCCGAACCGGCTTTACGCCCCCGCCTCGCCTCACCGGGGGACATCATCCCCTGCGTCGAGGAGCTGAGCCACGTCAACGAGTCGCTGCACCGCCAGGAGGCGCTGCTCGCCGCTTCCGCCAGGGCGAGCCGCATGCTTCTGGAGGCCCCCGACGTCAATGGCGCGATCCCCGAGGTGCTGCGCCTGATCGGCGAAGCAGCACACGTCGATCGCGTGAACGTCATGCTGGCCAAATGCGGCCCCGAGGGCGAGCCGCTGCTGGTGGTCGCCGGGGAATGGACGGCCAAGGGTGTGCCACCGCACATCGACGATGCCGAGGCACACGCCTGTGACGAGCGGGAGATTGCGGCGGTGACCGCGGAGCTGCGCTCCGGGCGCAGCGTGTGCCTGAACGCCGGGGATGGCGTCAACGGCTGCACCTCGATCACCCGCTTCGAAGGCATCGGCACCCAGAGCAAGGCCGTCGTGCCCATCGTGGTAGCCGGTGAGTTCATCGGGGTCGTCGGCCTCGACAACACCCGCCAGCACCGCGCCATCGAGTCCGCGGAGCTCGCCGCGCTCGAGACCGCCGCCAGCGTGATCGGGGCGGCGCTGCACCGCCAGCGGCTCCTCGATGACATGCGGCGCGAGCGCGAGCGCGCCGCCGAGGAACGCGCCACGGAGCTCGCCAAGGCCAACGCCGTGATCCGCGGCAACCTCGAGCGCCTGGCGAGCGAGCCCGACCTCAACAGTTTCCTCGGGCACCTGCTGCTCGAGGCCGTGCGCCAGTTCAATGCGGATTCCGGCGCGGTGGTGGTCTCGCGTGACAGCCTGCAGGAGTGGCGGATCGCCGCGCATGTGCGCGAGGGCAAGCTGGAGGAGCCCCCCTATCAGATCAGCGTCTCCACCGGCTCGCCCTTCGGCAACCGCTTCGGCCAGCCGCATGAGCCGATGTACCTCGAGGTCGCACAACAGCATCAGGAATTCTGGCCCGGCATGCTGGCCTTCGACCAGCGCGAGGGCCACATCGGCAAGGTCGTCTATCCGCTCGTGTTCGGCTCGCGCAACGTGGGCTTTCTGATCCTGCGCTTCCGGCGAAACGCCGAGGACGTGCCGCACAGCGAGCTGCTGGTGGCGCTCGCCCAACAGGCAACACTCGCCGTACAGCTGACGCGCCTCGCATACCAGGCCAAGGAGGCGGCGGTGCTCGTCGAGCGCGCCCGCATCGGCCAGGAGATTCACGACGGCCTGGCACAGGCCTTCACGGGCATCCTCATGCAGCTCGGCGCGGTGGAGGAGGCTCCGCCCTGCAAGAACAAGGGCTCGAGCCTGGCGATCACGCTGCAGCGCATCCGCGACCTGGCGCGCGACGGGCTGGCGGACGCGCGCCGCTCGGTGATGGCGCTCAGGCTCGACCAGACGCGCCGCGCGGGACTGGAGCTCGCGCTCCGCCAGCTCGCAGAGCGCTCCACCGTACCCGGCGGCGTCACCTGCACATTCGAGGGCGGCGGCATCACGACCGGGCTCAAGCCGGAGCACGAGCATGAGCTGCTGCGCATCGCCCAGGAGGCGGTCAGCAACGCCGTGCGGCATGCGCGCCCGCGCACGATCCGCATCACCATGGCGGACGAAGACGGGCATTGGGTCATGACCATCGAAGACGACGGCCGCGGCATGGATCGGAGTCCCGAGCGCTCCGAGCGCCACGGCTTCGGCCTGAGCAGCATGCGTCAGAGGGCCGGCGACATCGGCGGCGAGTGGCGAATCGAGAGCCGCCCCGGAGCCGGCACCCGCGTGAGCGTGCGGATGCAGAAGCGAAAAGCAGCGTAGAGGTTTAAAGATGGCGGCGGTGTTGCAGAAGAAGATCCGGGTGATCCTGGCGGACGATCACCCCGTGGTGCGCGACGGACTTGCGGCGATGGTCAATCAACAGCCGGACATGGAGGTCGTGGCGGAAGCCGGCGATGGCGAGGAGGCGATTGGGCTCTACGAGCGGCACCAGCCCGATGTGATGGTGCTCGATCTGCGCATGCCGAAACGCGATGGACTCGCGGTGGTGCAGCGAGTGCTAGAGATCAACCCCAAGGCGCGGCTGCTGATCATGACCACCTACGACGGCGACGAGGACATCTTCCAGTGCCTGAGCCACGGAGCCAAGGGCTACATGCTGAAGGACGCGCCGCGCCAGGAGATCCTCTCGGCCATCCGTGCCGTGAGCGAGGACCGCCCTTACACCTCCTCCACCGTCGCGGCCAAGGCTCTGCAACGCATGGCCAAGCCCAGCCTCACCGAGCGCGAGCTCGATGTGCTGGAGCTCGTCGCCCAAGGCCGCAGCAACAAGGACATCGCGCGACGCCTGTCGATCACCGAGGGGACCGCCAAGACCCACGTGAAGTCCATCCTGACCAAGCTCGATGCCATCAGCCGTACCGAGGCGGTGGCGGTGGCGCACAAGCGCGGGCTGATCCGTTTGTAGCAAACCTCGCGGTGGCCCGCGCCTGCGCACATCGGGTCGGCCGTGCCCCGCAAGCCGCCCGTCCGCATCCGTGACCGCGCCCGGAGTCATGGAGCGGAGTGACGCTTCTGTGACACCTCGGTGGGCCATTCATGGTTTCCTTGACCTATGCACCAGATCGGCGTCGTGGGCCTGTCCTACCGGCATGCGGGAGTGGACGAAGTGGCCCGGTTGTCCATCCCCAAGACAGACCTCCCCCTCCGGCTGCCCTCGCTGCGCGAAGCGCTCGGTGTGGCGGAGCTGCTGTACGTCGGGACCTGCAACCGGGTCGAGCTCCTTTTCGCCACGGCCGATGGGGCGGTCGCCGAGGACCTGCGTCCGCAAGCCCTCGAGCAGCTCTCCGGGAAGACCTCGCCGGCGGAGGCGGCGCCACGCCTGCTGCGCGCCTGGGCGGGCGAGTCGGCCATCGAGCACCTGCTGATGCTCGCCTGTGGCCTGGACTCCGCCCAGGCGGGGGAGCGGGAGGTCGCCGCACAGCTGCGCGATGCCTGGGAGACCGCGCGTGCCGCGGGCACCTGCGGCCCGATGCTCGACCGGCTGGTCGGAGAGGCGCTCGGCATGGCCGGACGCATGCAGCGTCTCCAGGCCGGCGTGCGCGCCCCGTCGCTCGCGGACCTCGCCGCCGAGCGCGTCCAGCGGCATCTCGGCGATGTCCTGGCGCCGGTCGCCCTGATCGGGGTCTCACCCATGACCCGGCGTTGCGGCCTCGCGCTTCACGAGGCAGGCCTTCCGCTGCGGGTGGTGAACCGCACGCTGGCCTCGGCGCAGGAATTCGCCGAAACCATCTCAGGCCAGGCGCTGTCGCTCGAAGCGTTCCGCGACCAGCCACCGCCCTGCGGCGCGGTGATCCTGGCCGCCGGCGGCGGCGAGCCCATCCTCGACGAGCCGGTCCTGCGGCGGCTCGCTCAAAGCGCCAGAGGCCTGCGCATCGCAGCGCCTCTGGTCATCGATTTCGGGGTTCCACCCAACGTCGATCCGGCCGCAGCACGACGCGCGGGCCTTGCCCGGATCGGAATGGAGGAACTCGTCCAAGCAGTCCAGGAACGGCGCCTGACCGAGCTCATGCGCCTGGCTCCGGTACGCGCGGCGATCGATGAGCAGCTGACTCGCCTGCGCACCGAGATGGCCACCCGCGCCATCGGTCCTCGCCTGGCGCAGCTGCGCGCCCAGTTCGAGCAGATCGCGGCCGAGGAGGCCGGACGGGCGATGGGAACGGAGCTGCATACCCTGGACGCCGGCCAGCGTGAGGCCGTGCTGCGCCTCGCCGAGCGCGTGGCCCACAGCCTGGCGCACCTGCCCATCGCGGGGCTGCGGGCCGCCGCCGCCCAAAGCAGTCCGGAGGCGCTCGATGCGTTCTTCCGCGAGGCCCGGCCGCATCGCCGCGGCCACCTGACGCATCCCGAGCCGCCCACCCCATCTCCTTGAAAGAAAAGCCATTACCATATCCGTCATGACCCATCCTCGTTCCCAAGCGCTGTACGAGCGCGCCTGCCGTGTCATCCCCGGAGGCGTCAACTCACCCGTGAGAGCATTCCGTGCGGTGGGGGGCACGCCGCTGTTCTTCGCGCGCGGAAGCGGCCAGCACCTCATCGATGCCGATGGGAGGCAGTACCTGGATTTCGTCGGCTCATGGGGTCCGCTGATCCTGGGCCATGCACATCCGGAAGTGGTCGCCGCCATCACAGAGGCAAGCCGTGCGGGCACAACGTTCGGCGCACCGTGTGCCGGAGAGGTCGAGCTGGCGGAACGGGTGGTAGCGTCCTACCCCGGCGCGGAGCAGGTCCGCTTCGTCTCCTCGGGCACCGAGGCGACGATGAGCGCCATCCGCCTGGCCCGCGCCTTCACGAGGCGCGACCTCATCGTGAAATTCTCCGGCTGCTACCACGGACACGCCGACCACCTGCTGGTGGCGGCCGGCTCGGGCCTCGCCACCTTCGGCCGGCCCTCCTCCGCCGGCGTGCCGGAACCGTTCACCGCTTGCACGCGCGTCCTGCCGCTCGATGACGAGAGCGCGCTCGAGACGCTCTTCGCGCAGGAGGGCGGCAAGATCGCCGCCGTCATCGTCGAGCCGGTGCCGGCCAATCACGGACTGCTGCCGCAGCGGCCCGCCTTCCTCGCCCGGATGCGCGCGCTCACGCGCGAGCACGGCGCGCTGCTCATTTTCGACGAGGTCATCTCCGGGTTCCGGCTGGCCCGCGGCGGCGCCGCGGAGCGCCTCGGCATCACCCCCGACCTCGCCACCTTCGGCAAGGTGATCGGCGGCGGACTGCCGGTGGGCGCCTTCGCCGGCCCCCGTCACATCCTCTCCCGCCTCGCCCCCGACGGCGATACCTACCAGGCGGGCACCCTGTCGGGCAACCCCGTTGCCATGGCGAGCGGCATCGCCACCCTGGATGCTCTCATCCGCGAGGACGGCTGGCAGCGGCTCGAGTCCCTCGGCGCGCAGCTGGAGCAAACGCTCAGACCGGTGTTGGATGCGGCGCCTTACCCGGTGCACCTGGTGCGCGTGGGCTCGCTCTTCTGGCTCTCGCTGCACGATGCCGGCGCGCCGCGCGTCGCGGCGAGCCTCCCCGAGCGCGCCGCGCAGCGCTTCGGCAGACTGTTTCATGCGCTGCTCAAGGACGGCATCTACTTCCCGCCCTCGGCCTACGAGGCCTGCTTCCTGTCGCTCGCCCATACGGCCGCGGACTTCGAGCGGCTGGCGGGAAGCCTCGGCCGGGCCCTCACCGCCTCATGACCTACCGCGGGACAAAAGGTCCGCGCATCCTGCAGCTCACCGTCATGGCGCTGGTGGCGGTGTGCACCGTGCAGGTCGGCTGGTGGCTGTACGACCAGCATCGCTACGCCGTGGAGAAGGTGCGCGAGCTGCAGGCGCAGTATGCGCAGCAGGCCGCTGCGGCCAACGCCCTGTTGGCCGCCGGCATGCCGGCGGCCAAGGTGCTCAAGCTGCTTCCGGACGTGGTGCTCGAGCGGGGGCGGGCCGAGGTCGCACCCGGTGCCGAGCGGAGCCTGCTGGCGGAAGAGCACGTGCGCATCGTCCAGTACGCCTGGGAGGGCGGGTTCTTTCTGCTCGCCCTCGTCGCCTGCCTCGTGGTCATTGCGCGCGCACTGCGCGCCGAGGCGCTGGTGATGCTGGAGCAGGACAACTTCCTGCAACTCGTCTCGCATCAGTTCAAGACCCCGCTCGCGAGCCTGCAGCTCTCGCTCGAGACGATGGCGCTGCGGCCCCTGTCGGCCGAGCAGTCCCGGGTGCTCACCGAGCGGATGCTCTCCGATCTCTCGCGCATGGAGGGCATGGTGAGCCGTATCCTCGAGAGCGCGCGACTCGAGCGCGGCCGCGTCGAGCTCAGGCACGAGCCGGTCGAGCTCGGCGGCGCCGTGAGAAGGGTCGCGGCTCAGATGGAGGAACGCGCCCGGGAGGAGCACATCAGCCTCAGCACCGACATCGAAGCCGGCCTGGTGGTGCTCGCAGACCCACTGGCCCTCGATGTCATTCTGCGCAATCTCCTGGAGAACGCCCTGGCCGCGGTCTCCCCGGTCGGAGGCGGCAGCATCGTGCTCAGCGCACGGCGCGCGGGCTCCGAGGTGGAGTTGACGGTGCGAGATAGCGGCATAGGCTTCCGACCGGCCGACGGCGCACGGCTGTTCGAGAAATTCACCCGGCTGCACCCCGGCGGCGGCAGCTACCACGGGACAGGCCTGGGGCTGTACATCGTACGGCGGCTGATGCTGCTGATGAACGGGCGGGTCAGCGCTTACAGCGAAGGGGCGGGACAGGGCTCGCGCTTCGTGCTGGCCTGGCCGGCCGCAGTGGGGGAACACGCGTGAGCGTCACTGCGCAAGACACGCGCCGCATCCTCGTGGTCGAGGACGATCCGCACCTCTCGGCCGGTGTGGTCGAGAATCTGCGCGCGGAAGGGTACGAAGTGCACGCCGTCGGGGATGGCCGTCGCGCGCTCGAGTCGCTCAGCGGCCAGGCCTACGGGCTCGTGCTGCTCGATGTGATGCTGCCGGAGCTCGACGGTTTCACCGTCTGCCGCACCCTGCGCGAACAGGGCAACAACACTCCGGTGCTCTTCCTCACCGCGCGCGGCGACCCGGCGGACCGGGTGCGGGGCCTGGAGGCCGGCGGCGATGACTACCTGCCCAAGCCCTTCCACCTCAAGGAGCTGCTGCTGCGCGTGCGCGCCATCCTGCGCCGCTGGGACTGGTATCAGAGTGCCTCGGCGAACACCGGGCCGCTGCGCTTCGGCGGCAACGAAGTGGACTTTCGCGCCTTCCGGGCGCGGGCCTGGAACGGCCTCACTCAGGAGCTCACGGAGAAAGAGGCCATGATCCTGAAGGTGCTGGCCGAGCATCCCGGGGAGATCGTCTCGCGCGAGGACCTGCTCGAGCGCGTCTGGGGCTATGACGTGTTTCCCTCCACGCGCACCGTGGACAACTTCATCTTGCGGCTGCGCCGCCGCTTTGAGCGCGATCCAGCCAACCCGAGGCATTTCATCACCGTCTGGGGCGTGGGCTACCGGTTCGTGACCGAGGGCGAGCCATGAGCGCGCCGCTGCGCATCGGGACGCGCGCCTCGGCGCTCGCTCTCTGGCAG
>JAJZLX010000615.1:0-2388 GCA_021850555.1 Pseudomonadota bacterium
CCCCTTCCCCCACCAGATCGCGCAGCAGGTTGGGAATGCGAAAGGCGGTGATGTACGCATCCATGAGCCGTCCGCCGCCAAACAGCGCGCCGAATACGATCAGGCGCACCAAGCCGAGCACCCGGCTGCACAGCACCGCGATGGCTATCAAAACGGCGCCGCGGGTATTGAGCTTCTCACCCGGCGCGCTCGCGGGTACCGGCGGCTCAGGGGAGGGCATCGGGTGCGGTCTCAGCCAAGCGCAACGGCCGGCGATCCAGCCGCCGCCGCCGCGAAATCACCGCACCCGCTCCGCCACCGCGCAGTGGCCACTGCCAACGTACCGCTCATCTGCTCCGCCTGCTTTCGTTGCCGCCCGCGGCGCATCGCCGCCGCGCGCGCAAGCATACCGGCCGGCACAGGCCGGCGCGAGCCGGCCACCGGCAGGTCAGCTTTGGCGCTCGGCCACCTCGAGCCCGATGCCCTGCTCGCACTTCAGGGGCGTGCTGCCGCCGCGTCCCTCGGTGCCCTGTCGCAGCGTGCTCAACGCTCCGCGCCCTGCAGGCGCACCACGAAGCGGCCCGTTGCTTGCCCCGCGATCAGCGTCTGAGCCGCATCGGGCACGGACTCGAGGCCGATCACCGCGCGGACGATTCGCTGCTCGATCGCGGCCAGCCGCCATGGCCCGGCGAGCTGCTCCCATGCCGCCAGACGCCACGCGCGCGGCACCTGCACCGAGTGGATTCCCAACAGGCTGACGCCACGCAGGATCAGCGGCATGACCGTGCCGGTGAGCACCGGCGACTGCGCGAGCCCGATGCAGGCGATGTTGCCCCATGGCTTGACCGTGCGTGTCAGGTACGAGAGGACCTCGCCGCCGAGGTTGTCGACCGCCCCGCCCCAGACGGCCTTCTCGAGCGGCTTGCGGCCCAGATCCAGCCGCGCCCGCTCGATCACCTCATCGGCGCCGAGCCCGCGCAAGAACGCGCCAGCCTGCGGCTTGCCGGTGATCGCCGCTGTGGCAAAGCCCGCGCGCTTCAGCAGCGCCAGCGCGATCCCACCGACGCCGCCGGTGGCGCCGGTTACCGCGATGGCTCCCCGCCCGGGATCCTGGTGGTTCTCGAGCATGCGCCGCAGCGCCAGCGCCGCCGTGAAACCCGCGGTTCCAAGGGCCATTGCCTCGAGGAGGCTCAGTCCCGGCGGCAGCGGCACGAGGGCCTCGGCGGGCACGCGGGCATATTCGGCGAATCCCCCATCCAGCCACTCTCCCAGCCCGGCGCCGGTCGCCAACACCCGATCTCCCGGCTTGAAGGTCACATCGCTGCTGTGCTCGACCACTCCGGACAAATCGATGCCCGCGACCCGCGGGTACGCACGCAGGATTGCGCCCCGGCCAGTCACCGCCAGCGCGTCCTTATAGTTGAGTCCCGAGTAAGCGACACGCACGAGAACCTCGCCCGGGGTCAAGTCCTCGAGGCTCACCGATTCGACGCATGCGGTCGGACCCTTCGGGGTCTGATGAACGCGTAAGGCCTTGAAAGACGTCATGACGGCGGCGCTGGCGGGCAAAATCGTTCTATTGTATCGACCCCCGCTCCGGCGCGGCGCCGGAAAACCTGCGGTCTGGAACCTGGAACATGGATAATTACGGGTCGATGGCCTAGTGTAACTACCTTATTTTTCATATACTTGTATGACAGACATGAGTCAGGCACTCATCTGTGATGCGGTCCGGACGCCTTTTGGCCGCTATGGAGGCTCGCTCGCAGGTATCCGCACGGACGACCTGGCGGCCGTGCCGATACGCGCCCTGCTCGAGCGGCACTCCCGGGTCGACTGGGCCAGCCTCGACGACGTTTACCTCGGCTGCGCCAATCAAGCCGGCGAGGACAATCGCAACGTGGCGCGCATGGCGGTTCTACTGGCGGGGCTGCCCGAGAGTGTGCCCGCCTCCACCGTTAACCGGCTGTGCGGCTCGAGCCTCGACGCCATCGCCATCGCGGCACGCGCCATTGCGGCCGGCGAGGCGCATTTGATGATCGCCGGCGGGATAGAGAGCATGACGCGCGCTCCCTACGTCCTGGGCAAAGCCAACACGGCGTTCGAGCGCGGCGCGAGGCTCGAAGACACCACGCTCGGGTGGCGATTCGTCAATCCCGTCATCCGCAGCCGCTTCGGCATCGAGTCCATGGCCGAGACCGCCGAGAATCTCGTCGCCGAGCGCGGAATTTCCCGCGCCGACCAGGATGCTTTCGCGCTTCGCAGCCAGCAACGCTATGCGCGCGCCCATGCGGGCGGGTTCTTCGAGCGCGAAATCGTGCCGGTCACGGTGACTCGCCCAAAGGAGCCTTCGCAGCAAATCCTGCAGGACGAGCAACCACGCGCACAGACCACCCTGGAAGCGCTTGC
>JAJZLX010000615.1:2398-8129 GCA_021850555.1 Pseudomonadota bacterium
ACTCCTCCGGCATCAACGACGGCGCCGCCGCGGTGTTACTGGCAAGCGAAGCGGCGGTACGGCGCTTCGGCCTCACGCCCCGCGCCCGGGTTATCGGCAGCGCCGTGGCCGGCGTGCCGCCGCGCATCATGGGCATCGGTCCGGTGCCGGCGACGCGCAAGCTGCTGCAGCGCACCGGAACATCGCTCGCCGAGATCGATTTGATCGAGCTCAACGAGGCGTTCGCCGCGCAGTCGCTGTCGGTACTGCGCGAACTCGGCCTGCCCGATGATGCCGGGCACGTGAACCCCAATGGTGGCGCGATCGCGATCGGCCACCCACTCGGGGCCAGCGGAGCGCGGCTCATCGCCACGGCGCTGAATCAACTCGAAGCCGCAGGCGCGCGGCGCGCGCTATGCACCATGTGCATCGGCGTGGGCCAGGGCATCGCGCTGCTGATCGAGCGCCTTTGACGCGCCCGCTGGCTGTTGCGTGCGCGTCTCAGACGACCCGCACGCGCAATGGCTCCAGACCCGTGACACTTGCCTCCAGCAGATCGCCCCGCTCGACGGCGGCGACACCGGCAGGCGTGCCGGTGAACACCAGATCACCGGGCGCAAGCGTCCAGGCGGCCGACAGGTGCGCGATGATCTGCGGCACGTTCCAGATCATCTGAGCTATCGCGCCGCGCTGGCGCTCGACGCCGTTGACGTTCAGCGCGATCACCGCCGCGCCGATCTGCGCGGCCTGCGCATGCGCAGTGACCGGTCCAATCGGCGCGGCGTACTCGAACCCCTTGCCGATGCACCACGGGCCCGCGCGCTTCTTCATCTGGGCCTGCAGATCGCGCCGGGTCATGTCGAGCCCGACGGCATAGCCGTACACGTGCCGCTGCGCTTCGGCGGGCGGGATGTCGCGTCCGCCTTCGCCGATCGCCACGACCAGCTCCACCTCGTGATGAAAGTCATGGGTCAGGCTCGGATACGGCAGCCGCCCCACCTCGCCGGACTCGACCGGCAGCAACGCGTCCGCCGGCTTCATGAAGAACACCGGCGGCTCCCGACCGGTGCGGCCCATCTCCTGGGCATGGGCCCGATAGTTCGAGCCCACGCAATAGATGCGATGCACGGGGAAGCGCCGGGCAGTGCCGGCGACTGGCGCGCTCGTTATGCGCGGCGGAGTGAGGACGTAATCCATGACGGCACAGCGTAACACGCGCGCGCGGCAGAATCCGCCACCTTACAGCCGCCCGCTCAGTACTCGCGCCGGCAACAGCACAACGGCCCGCAGCAGCTGAAATACACCATCCACGGCTATCCCGAGCAATCGCAGCGGCAGCAACAGCAACCACAGGATCGGCCACGCGAGCAGCGCCAGCACCGCCAGCGGCCAGCACAGCACGAGGAGAATCAGCCAGAGCAGCAGCTTCACCACCGCGCTACGCTAGCGCCACCTCCTCCGGGGAGCAAGTCGGCACTGCCGCACGCCAACCCGGCCAACCCCCGTGCCGGCTCGCTTCGTCGCGGTTGCAGGTGAGTTCGCCGCAAATCCGACCGTCCAGCCGGCGGCCGGCATCCCCCCTCGAGGGACGATACGGCATCATGCCCGCTCCGGGCTCCCGTGAATCCAGTCCACCAAGACCGGGCCCGCGCGCCGGAGGAGCATTCGCATGAAGCCTGTCATCCCCGTAGTGGCGATTGCCTCGCTCGCCGCGTGTCTCACGCCTGCCTTCGCCGCCGGCCACAAGACCCGGCCCGCCGCAGCGTCGGCCTCGAGTTTGTTCACGCCCCGTGCGGTGAAGAGCTACGGTACGGTCACGGTCAACGGGCGCAAGATCGCCTACGAGGCGGTGGCCGGAACCCTCATCGTGCATCCGGGGAACTGGGACGACGCGGCGACACCGGCCACGGGCAAGCATGCGCTCGGCATGCCCGACGGTCCGCCAGCCGCCTCGATGTTCTACGTCGCGTATTTCCAGCGTGGCGTGCCCGCTCAGGACCGGCCGATCACGTTCCTCTACAACGGCGGACCGGGCTCCTCGAGCGTATGGCTGCACATGGGCGCCTACGGTCCCGTGCGGGTCGTGACCAACAGCAATACGCACACGCCCCCGGCGCCCTACCGCCTCGTCAACAATCAGTACAGTCTGCTCGACGCCTCGGACTTGGTGTTCATCGACGCCCCGGGCACCGGTTACAGCCGGATCGAAGGCAAGGGAAAGGACAAGGCGTTCTACGGAGTCGATCAGGACGCCGACGCGTTCGCCTCGTTCATCATGCAGTTTCTCTCGCGCTTCCACCGCTGGAATTCACCGAAGTACCTCTACGGAGAAAGCTACGGAACACCCCGGTCGGCCGCGCTCATCTACGACCTCGAGGTCAACGACGATGTCGACTTCAACGGCGTGATCATGCAGTCGCAGATTCTGAACTTCGACCTGAGCGCCGATGACCCGCAGCATAATCCAGGCATCGAGCTGCCGTACGAAATCGCGCTGCCATCCATGGCGGCCACCGCATGGTATCACCACGTTCTGCCCGCTGAGCCCGCTCATCTGCGACCGTTCCTGAAGAAAGTGGAGCGATTCGCCATGGGAAGCTACGCCGATGCGCTCGCGCAAGGCGCCGTCCTCCCTCGCGCGCAGGAGCGCTCGATCGCCGAGCGGATGCACCAGTACACCGGGTTGCCGATCCCCTATCTGTTGAAGGCCAACCTGCAGGTCAGCGGCCTGATGTTCGAACACGAGTTGCTCAACTCGCACGACGAGACCACTGGCCGGCTCGACACCCGCTTCGCCGGGCCATCGATAGATCCCCTCAACGAGCACGCCCAGTACGACCCGCAGGCCGCCGCCATCAGCTCGGCATACGTGGCCGCGTTCAACACATACGTGACCGCCGACCTGCATTACAAGACCGATCTTGCGTACCTGCCGGAGATCAACATACCCGACTGGCAGATGAAGCATCGCCCCCCGAATGCTTCCATGAAACTGCCCATCGACGTCAACGTCATGCCCGACCTCGCTTACGCGATGAAATACGATCCGGATCTGAAGATCATGCTGAACGGCGGCTACTTCGATCTGGCCACCCCGTTCTATGAAGGCTGGTACGAGATGCATCACCTGCAGATACCGCGGAGCCTGGACAAGAACATTCAGTATCACTACTACAAGTCCGGACACATGATCTACGTGCGGGTCGCGGACCTGAAGAAGCTTCATGCCAACGTCGTAGCTTTCATCCGCCAGACCGACAACCTGGGAGGCCGATCATGAGTCGCACGATGCACAGCCGCGCCCCGACCGGTGGCGCCGCGCTGCTCGCGGTGCTCGCGCTCGCGACGCTCGGCGCCGCCGCGACCGCGCTCGCCAAGTCGCCCGCAAAGCGGCCCTGGCGTCGCGCGCACAACCCGTATTTCCATACCCACGCAAGCACCACGGACGGTGCAGTGACGGTGAACGGCCACACGATCCACTACCGCGCCGTGGCCGGCATGATCATCGTGCACGGCCCTGGCTGGAATGACGCGACGGGCGCGTACGGATTCGGACAACCGAGTCCCGGCAAGGCCAAGCGGGTCCAGTCCGAGGCCGCGATGTTCTACGTGGCCTATTTCAAGAACGGGGCCAAACCGAGCAAACGTCCGATCACCTTCCTCTACAATGGCGGCCCAGGCTCGGCGAGCGTATGGCTGCACATGGGCGCCTTCGGCCCCCGCCGCGTGATCACGGCCGATCACACGCAGACCCCGCCAGCCCCCTACAAGCTCGTAAACAACGAGTACAGCCTGCTCGACGCCTCGGACCTGGTGTTCGTCGATGCTCCCGGAACGGGATTCGGCCGGGTGCGCGGTCCCGACCCGGCCAAGAACTTCTATGGTGCGGACGCGGACGTGCACGCGTTCTCGCAGTTCATCATGAAGTTCCTGTCCAAGTACGGCCGCTGGAACTCCCCGAAGTACCTCCTCGGCGAGAGCTACGGCACGCCGCGCTCAGCCATGCTCGTCAACGCCCTCGAGACCCGTCACAATATCGACTTCAACGGCGTGATCCTGCTCTCGGCGATCCTGAACTTCGACGATTCCAACGGGATCGGAATGGCGCGCTTCAATCCCGGGATCGGCCTGCCCTATGAGCTCTCGCTGCCTTCCTTCACCGCCACCGCGTGGTATCACCACAAGTTGCCGGGCGGCCAGCCCCCATTGAAGCCGCTGCTCGCCAGAGTCGAGCACTTCGCGATGACCGACTATGCGCAGGCGCTGCGCGCGGGCTCGCTGCTGCGCACCTCGGACTTCGATGCCATCGCGGCAAAACTGCACGAGTACACGGGGCTACCGATCGGCTACATCGAAAAAGCGAATCTCCGTGTCACCGGGGGCGAGTTCCAGCACGAGCTGCTCGCCGGCACCGATGAATCCACCGGCCGGCTCGACTCCCGCTTCGCCGGTCCGTCATTGAATCCGCTCGGGCAGCGCGCCCAATACGACCCGCAGTCCGCGGCGATCAGCTCCGCGTATGCCGCGGCGTTCAACGACTACTCGCGCAAGGTCCTGCACTTCGGCATGGGACTGCGTTACAAGATGCAGATTCCGGTCTGGCGGATCTGGAACTTCGAGCACAGACAGCCCGGGGTGGGCTACGCGCTGTCCCGGGCGCTCAACGTGATGCCGGATCTGGCGAACGCGATCAAGCAGGATCCGGATCTGAAGGTGATGCTGAACGGCGGCTACTTCGACCTCGCGACGCCCTTCTACGAGGGCATCTACGAGATGAGCCACCTGCCCATGGAGCGCAAGCTGCAGGCGAACATCCAGTACCACTACTACATGTCGGGTCACATGATCTACGTACACGTGCCGGCGCTGAAGCAGTTGCATGCCAACATCGTGGCATTCATCGACTCGACCGATCACCAGCAGTAACCATCCCCCGGCGAATCCGAGGGGTCTCCTATTGGACTAGGTACAGCAGGGAGGCAACCTTCGGGATTTGACCCAGTCGTCCTCCAACCCTTGTTCTTTGCAAGCGCGCCTGCGCACGCAGCCATCGCGAGCGCAAAAGGGTGGGCATGGATATATCGGCTGTTTCCCGACACGTGCAGACGGGTTGGAGTGCCATTAGGGCTGTATTTCCTAATGAAGCCCTCGATGTTCTGCAGGTGCGCACTGTTGGGCAGGTGCAGCTTCATGACTGTACTTGTTGGTCTAGCTCCAATCTAAATGATGCGCCACCGCGTTACGAACCACAAGTCGCGGCCCAAAGGGCGGTGCCGGTAGACTGGGCCCCTGCACGCAATTTGGCACTGAGCGCGGGAAAACTCAGACGGTCTTCGGGCCGCGAATTGACCGAATGAGGACCTCTGCGGAAATTCCAAGCTTGTCGTGCAACGCGCGGATCATGTTGATCGACAGGCCGCGCTTGCGATTGAGCACCTCCGAGACTCGGGTCCGGGTGCCAAGGATCCCCTCCAGGTCCTTGCGGGTAAGCCCTTGCTGCTCCATCCGAAACTTGATCGCCTCGATCGGGTCCGGCGGATCCATAGGATAGTGCTCCGTCTCATACGCCTCGATGAGAGTCGCAACGATGTCCACGCGGTCGCCTTTGGGCGTGCCCGCCTTTGCGCCCCAGAGCTCTTCGACCTCTGCGAGCGCGTGCTCGTAGTCCCGCTCACTCCGGATTGGTCTTAAGCTCTTCACACTCATTGGCGCTTCACAATCGCTCATCGCCGCTTCTGCGGGGCGAGATCGG
>JAJZLX010000752.1 GCA_021850555.1 Pseudomonadota bacterium
GAAGACGCCGGTTCGCCTCATCGATGCACTGATCCACCAGGGCGACGCCGCTCTTGCGGATCCGGCCGTTCCTGCGGATGGCGTTGTGATGGTGCAAGACGACCGGCCGGCCGTAGCTGCCCTCGGGAAGCTTCCCGGCCAGGCCGATGGGGAAGTTGTATTCGAGCGGCAGCTCCTCGAAGGGCAGCTCAAGTTGCAGCATCGCGAACGCCCAGCTCACCTGGTCGATGTGATTCACCCATCGCTGCATGATCTGCCGGTTCGCCACCAGCGTGCGGGCGTACTCGAGCCAGCGCTCACCGAGCGTGCGGATGAACCGCCGCGGGATGAGCAGCATTCCGCCGTTACAATTGAGGGCGTAGGTCATCGCCTGCGGCTCGCACCCGGTGCCGATGAGCGTCGGCCTCTCGGGCAAGCCGATCAGCGCCCGAGCCTCCTCGAGCACGGACAGGGGGGGGTTCTCGAGATCGACGCGCCGCGCGCGCACCGTGTCGGCCCGCGCCACCTCATCGAGCGGGCGCAGGATGGCGAGGTCCGTGTCGCAACAGACGAGGACATCGAAGTCATCGTCGGTCAGGGTGAACAGCTGGTTGATCTTGTTGCAGTACGTCTTGTCCGGCCCCAGGGGCAGCTCGAGCGCGCGCACCCCGAAGCGGGCGGCCAGGCGCCTGCCGGCCTCGCCGCTGCGCTGCGTGACCTGCGCCACGATGTCGTCCGAGGGCACCCCGGCGGCGAGCAGCGTGCGCAGGAATATCCCGCCTTGGACGAGAAACCGGGGATGCTCGTCGATGACGAAGCTGTATCTGAGACGCACGGTACGCCGGCTACAGGCTCTGCCAGTCGAGGATGACCTTGCCGGAGCGGCCGGAGCCCATGATCTCGAAGCCCTGCCGGTATTCCTGGATGGGCAAGTGGTGGGTGATGACCGGGCCGAGGTCGAGGCCGCTTTGCAGCAGGCTCGCCATTTTGTACCAGGTCTCGAACATCTCGCGCCCGTAGATGCCCTTCAGGGTGAGGCCCTTGAAGATCACCTGATTCCAGTCGATGGCGGTCTCCTCCGGCGGGATGCCGAGCAGGGCCACCGAGCCGCCGTGGTGCATCGTGCGCAGCAGGTCGCGGAACGCGGTGGAGTTGCCCGACATCTCCAGGCCCACATCGAAGCCCTCCTGCATGCCGAGGTCCTGCATCGTCTGATCGAGGGTCTCTCGCTGGACGTTCACGGCGCGGGTGGCGCCCATCTTTCTCGCGAGCTCCAACCGGTAGTCGTTGACGTCCGTGATCACGACGTGGCGCGCCCCGACGAAGCGGGCGATGCCGACCGCCATGACGCCGATCGGGCCCGCGCCGGTGATCAGCACGTCCTCGCCGACCATGCTGAAGGCGAGCGCGGTGTGCGTGGCGTTGCCGAACGGGTCGAGGATCGAGGCGATGTCGTCGCTGATCGAGTCCGGGAGCTTGAAGGCGTTGTCGGCCGGGATGGCGAGGTACTCGGCGAACGCGCCCGGGCGGTTCACGCCCACCCCGATGGTGTTGCGGCACAGATGCCGCCGTCCGGCGCGGCAGTTGCGGCAGTGCCCGCAGGTGATGTGCCCCTCGCCCGAGACACGGTCGCCGGGCTTCAACCCGCGCACCTCCGAGCCGATCTCGATCACCCGACCGCAGTACTCGTGGCCCACGGCCATGGGCACGGGGATGGTCTTGCGCGCCCAGGCGTCCCAGTTGTAGATGTGCATGTCGGTGCCGCAGATCGCGGTCTTGGCGATCTCGATCAGCACGTCGTTCGGCCCGATCGTGGGCTCGGGGATGTCCTCGAGCCAGATGCCGGGGGCGGATTCCTTCTTGACCAGAGCCTTCAAGGGATTACTCCAAGTTCGTGTCCGACGGAGGCGAAGGCCCCGAGAGCGGTGTCGAGCTGCCCCCGGGTGAGGGCGGCGGACATCTGGGTGCGGATGCGCGCCTCACCCCTGGGCACCACCGGGTAGGAGAAGCCGATGACGTACACGCCGTGCTCGAGCAGCCGGTCGGCCATGCGCGCGGCGAGCGCGGCATCGCCGATCATCACCGGGATGATGGGGTGCTCGCCGGGCTTGAGCGTGAAGCCGAGGCGGGTGAGGCCGGCGCGGAAATACCGCGCATTCTCGTGCAGCTGCGTGCGCAGCCGCGGGTCCTGCTCGAGCAGCTCGAGCACACGCAGCCCGACGGCCGCCACCACCGGCGGGATGCTGTTCGAGAAGAGGTAGGGGCGGGAGCGCTGGCGCAGCCACTCGATGACCTCGCGCCGCGAGGCGATGTAGCCGCCGCTTGCCCCGCCGAGCGCCTTGCCGAGCGTGCCGGTGAGGATGTCGATGCGCGAGGCCACCCCGCAGTGCTGCGGGGTGCCGCGGCCGCCCGCGCCCATGAATCCGGTGGCGTGCGAGTCATCGACCATCACGAGCGCGTCGTAGCGGTCGGCGAGCTCGCAGATGCCCGCCAGGTTGGCAAGGGTGCCGTCCATCGAGAACACCCCGTCGGTGGCGATGAGGCGGGTGCGGGCGGAGGCGCACTCGCGCAGGCATTTTTCCAGCTCCCCCATGTCGCCGTTGGCATAGCGGTGGCGCTGCGCCTTGCACAGGCGGATGCCGTCGATGATGCTGGCGTGATTGAGCGCATCGGAGATCACCGCGTCGCGCTCATCGAGCAGCGTCTCGAACAGGCCGCCGTTCGCATCGAAGCAGGAGGAATAGAGGATGGCGTCCTCGGTGCCGAGGAAGCCGCTCAAGCGCTGCTCGAGCTGCTTGTGCACGGTCTGCGTGCCGCAGATGAAGCGCACCGAGGCCATGCCGAAGCCGAAGCGCTCGAGCGCCTCGTGGGCCGCGGCCAGCACCGCCGGGTGGCTGGCGAGTCCGAGGTAGTTATTGGCGCAGAGGTTCACCACCTCGCGCCCGCCGGTGTGGACCACGCTGCCCTGGGGTCCTGAGAGCACGCGCTCGCTCTTGTAAAGGCCCTGTTCCTTCAGGGCGCCGAGGTCACAGCGCAGCCGCTCGATGAGATCTTGCATCATGCGCGCGCATTATACGCGGCCGCGCGGGAAGCTTCCGCCTCAGCGGATCGCCCGTGGAACGCGTGCGCTCGCGTTGCCCGTGAGCCGGTGGCGCCGAGCGGCTTAAGCGGCCGGAGAGGCGCTCGCCGGCTGCGTATCGCTCAGGCGGATGGTGCGCCCGTGCACCGACAGGCGCCGCTCGCCGCTTAACTGCCCGAGCGCACGCACCACCGTCTCGGGCGCGAGCCCCAGGTAGGAGCCGATGTCCGCGCGCGTCAACGGCAGGCTGAACAGGCCATCGGGAGTCTGTCTCACCAGGGCACGCGAGGCGTAGTTCTCGATGAACGCCGCCACACGCTCGACCGCCGAGAGGCCCGCCCAGGGGGGCGCGGCACGCTCGAGCTGCATCGCGTACTTCAGCAGCAGCCGCTCGAGCAGCGCGGCGCTCGCCTGGCCGCTCCCGGGCGCCGGCAGATTCAGCCGACACACCGAGACCTCGGTGGCGGCCTGCGCCGTATAGGGATGCTCGCCGCGCGCATAGCCCTCCATGCCGAGCAGCTCCCCGGGCAGGCTCAGGCCGGCGACCCTTTGGGTGCCGTCCGCCAGGCTCTCGCGCAGGATCAGGCAGCCGTTCACCACCATGTAGACCGTGCCGGTGCGCTCGCCCTGGCGCACCAGCAGCTCGCCGCGCTCGAGCACCGCCGCACGGCGCCCGCGCAGGCTCTCGACAGGCATTCGCAGCTCCCCCCAGCAGCGCCCGGAGGAGGGACAGGTTGCGCAGTCCGTTTCGATGATGGAAAGCGTTCGAACAGTGCGTTTTGTTTGCATCGGGACCCACGCTACCGCCTGTCCGGGACATGCGGTATCAGGGTTTTCCGCAAGCGCCGCGGTGGGCGGGCGGCCGCGGGCTCCAAGCCGCCTCGTCCCCGGTCTTCCCCCGGGGTGAGGAAAGTCAACCTTCGCGCTACGCAAGCCCGCTGGCCTCAGGCAAGATCGATCGTCATGATGACGGCGTATGACAGCGGCTCCCCGGGCCGCACGCTCGTGGCGCGGCTCTCGCACGTGGTTCCCGCCGCGGAGATCGAGCTCGGCCTGCCGATCATCGAGCGGATCCTCGAGCTGAAGGCGCGCCTGGGCGCGGTGGTGCTGGCGCACAACTATCAGGTGCCGCTGATCACCGCGGCGGTGGCCGACTACACCGGCGACTCGCTCGCCATGGCGCAGTTCGCCGTCAACTGCGACGCCGACACCATCGTGGTGTGCGGCGTGCGCTTCATGGCCGAGACCGTCAAGCTCCTGTGCCCCGAGAAGCGCGTGCTGCTGCCGGCGCAGGAGGCCGGCTGCTCGCTCGCCGACTCGATCACGCCCGAGGATGTGCAGCGGGTGCGCGAGAGCTGCCCCGATGCCCCCGTCATCGCCTATGTCAACACCTCGGCGGCCGTGAAGGCCGAGGCGGACATCTGCTGCACATCGGGCAACGCGGTGCGGATCGCGCAGTCGCTCGGCTGCGAGCGGGTGATCGTGCTTCCGGACCGGCACCTCGCGCAGTTCGTGGCGCGCTCGAGCGGTCTCGAGGTGATCGCCTGGGGCGGGGAGTGCGAGGTGCACACGCGCTTCTCAGCGGCCGATATCCGCGGCTTTCGCGTGAACACCGGCGCGACGGTGCTCGCGCACCCGGAGTGCCCGGCGGCGGTGCAGGCGGAGGCGGATTTCGTGGGCTCGACGGCCGCAATGGCCGATTACCTGACGCGCCGGCGGCCTGAGCGGGCGTTGCTGCTCACCGAGTGCTCCATGGCCGACAACGTGGCGGTGCAGTGCCCGGACATCACCTTCCTGCGCCCTTGCAACCTGTGCCGGCACATGAAGGCGACCACGCTCGAGCGGCTCTGCGAGGCGCTGAGCACGCTCGGGGAGCAGATCCGCATCGATCCGGCCATCGCCGAGCGCGCCCGCAGGCCGATCGCGCGCATGCTGTCGATGGGCTGACCCTCCAACCGATCCGTCCATGAGCTCGATCGACACCGACGTGTTGGTGATCGGCGCGGGAGCGGCGGGCCTGTGCGCCGCGATCAGCGCCGCGCCGCGGCGCGTGCTGGTGGTCTCGGCCGAGGATCCGCGCGCGGCGAGCTCCACGGCCCTCGCCCAGGGCGGCATCGCCGCCCCGCTCGGGGCGGGGGACTCGGTGCGCTCGCAGTGGGCGGACACACTGGCGGCCGGCTGTCACACGAGCGATCCGCGGGCCGCCTTGAGGATCATCCGGGGCGCCGGTGAGGCGGTGCGGTTCCTGAGCGGCGTGGGAGTGCGCTTCGATCACGGGGAGTCCGGCTGGCGGGTGCACCTGGAGGCCGGCCACAGCCACCCCCGGGTGCTGCATGCCGAGGGCGATCGCACCGGCAGTGCGATTCTCGCGGCGCTGCTGGCTCATGCGGCCGGCTGCGGGCACATCGAGCTGCTCTCGGGGCTGCGCGTGGCGAGGCTCCTCGGAGGCGAGGACGGGGGCATCGCCGGCGCGCTGGGATTCGATCGGGCGGGCGCAGCGGTGCACATCAGCGCACGGGACACGGTGCTCGCCACGGGCGGGCTCGGCGGACTGTTCCCGTCCACGACCAACGGCCTCCATGCCAACGGGGACGGCCTCGCGATGGCGCTCAGCCGCGGCGCGCGCGTGGCGGGCCTGGAGTTCGTCCAGTTCCATCCGACTGCGCTCAAGACATCCGAAGACCCCGCGCCCCTTTTGACCGAGGCGCTGCGTGGCGCGGGAGCGTTTCTGCTCGATGCGCGCGGGGATCGGCTCATGAAGGGAGCGCATCCCCTGGGCGATCTCGCGCCCCGGGACGTGGTGGCCCGCGCCGTATGGGAGCGGGGCTTGAGGGGCGAGGGGGTGTGGCTCGATGCCACGCCGGTGTTCCGGTCGGAGCGCGCCGGGGAGTTCCCCCTGGCGCTTCACACCTGCCGCTCGCACGGCCTCGACCCGGCGCGCGAGCCGGTGCCGATCACCGCGGCGGCGCACTATCACATGGGCGGGATCGTGGTCGATCCGCTCGGGCGCACGGATCTGCCGGGGCTGTGGGCCTGTGGAGAGGTGGCGTGCACGGGCATGCACGGGGCCAATCGTCTGGCGAGCAATTCCCTGCTGGAGGCGGTCGTGTGCGGGCGCATCGCCGGAGAGTCGCTCGCGCACTCGAGCCCCGTGCCGCGCAAAGCGCGTGCGGAGGGGGAGGGGGCCGGGGACATCTCGGCCGATCGGCACGGCGGGGGAGCCGCGCTGCGCGCCATCATGGGCCGCTGCATGGGGCCGTTGCGCGAGGGGGGGGAGCTGCAGAGCGGGCTGCGCGAGCTCGCCGCGCTTCGCGAGAGCCTCGCGCCCGAGGCGCTGACGGTACGCCAGAGGCTCGATCTGTCCATTGCGATGGTGCGCTCGGCGCTCTCGCGCCGGGAGAGCCGCGGAGCGCATTGGCGCAGCGATTTTCCGCGCCGCAACCCGAAGGCCGATGCGCGCTAGCGCGGATCGCTCACACGCAGGGGGGCGTTGAGCGGGTGCAAGCCGAGTGGCGACAGCGAGTCAACACTCAAACACCGGGCAGTTCCGATGCACGCACGGTGAGCGGCGAGGCGGCTCGGGCCTTCCTGCGCCCGGCCGGCGGCAAGAGACCTTGGCCGGGCCGAGCCTGCCCGCGCCGGCGCGAACCCAACAAAAAGCCGGCAGCGGTGCGGCTGCCGGCTTCATTGGCGCTTCGTCTTTGTTCTTGTTGTTCTGGTTTTGCTACTTGTTATGCTTTGCTCTTGACCTTGCGGCGGCGGCTCGCCGCGAACCCGACGGCAGCCAGCCCGAAGGACAGAAGGGCGAGCGTGCCCGGCTCAGGCACGGTGGTCACGGACTCCAGGATGATGTCGTTCGAGCCGTAGCTCGACTTCAGGGACGAATCATTCCACAGGATGATGTTGCTGAAGTTCGAGTAGTTCGCGATATCGAAGCTCACGGTGCAGCTGGAGCCCAGGCAATTGCCGCTGGCGCCGGCGCCCGTTCCGCTGCCCAGCATGCTCCAGCTGCTGGTGCTCGTGTTCCAGCCGACGACCGCCCAGGTCTCGCCCGTCTGCACCGAGCCGATCATCAAGTTCCAGATGTGGCCGGAGAAGCCGCTCAGCTCGATTCCGTTGGGGTTGACGATTTCGTCGGTGTTGCCGCCGTTGTACGGGTCGTTGTTCATGCCCAGGCCATCCTCCCCGGGCGAGCCGCCGTTCTTGATGACGAGATCGTCGCTGCCGAAGGTCCAGTCCATTGTCGTGCTGCTGTTGCACGTGCTCAGGCACGTCACCGACGTGGCCGTGAGGGACTGCACGCCCTGATTGAACGTCTGACTGGTCCCCAGCGTGGTGTTGGAGGATGGGCTGCCCCCAAGCGAGTAGAAGTTCCAGGTCATCGACCCGGACATCACCGTCGCGAACGCCGGTGCGGCGGCGAGCGCGCAGGCCAACGCGCCCGCCGAGACGAATCCGATCAGCTTGGTCTTCATAGCGGCTGCACCTTAAGTCCCGGCTCGAGCGCAACGGGCGCCCGGGCAGTTATTCGATCCCGCCGCAAGACAAGCAATTTTCGAGCCAGTTTTAAATTATTCAGTGATTTCAATGTGTTATGGAAAGTGGGCAAATGTCAATTTTGCCGCCGTAAAAGATATCGACATCTGCTGTCGCCGAAAGGCTGCGGCGGGGAACTTGCCCCGGTGCTCGCGGCGCCGCTGGACGCGCAGTGCTAGAGGCGTGCCGGCGCGCCTGACGCCCGGATTGCGGCCGGTCTGTAAATCCCCCATGCGGTGTGCCCTTTGGAGGGCGTGTTTATTTATCATGCCTGGCCGGACCCACAGCCTCGAGGAATGTCATGGCCATTTCGCTCTATGCCGTGACGGTGCCGTCCTACCGTCAGATTCTCGGCTCGGTCGCCGGGCTGCTGCGCACCGCGCAGAGCTACTGCGCCGACAAAGGCATTGCCCCCGAGGACATCCTGCAGGCGCGGCTCGCTCCCGACATGCTCCCGTTCACCTACCAGG
>JAJZLX010000443.1 GCA_021850555.1 Pseudomonadota bacterium
GAGGCGTGCAGGCTGAAAGGCATGTCGCTCCCGTCCTGGATCGGCTTGACATCCACGGCGAATCCCTCCGGCTCGAGCCGCGTGCGTACCGCCTCGCAGGCGGCCTCATCCTTGAGCGCCAGGAAGAAGTCCACCTGGTATTCGTTGAAGGGATGGTAGCCCTCGGTGCGCAGCCGCTTGACCATCATCTCGTCCCAGCTCTCGTGCAGATCAAGACTGCGCTGCTGCTGCAGGGTCTTGCGGATCCGGAAATAGCCGACGATCAGGATGATCACCCCGATGACGGCGACCGCAAAAATGGCGTGAACGATGTCCACGGAGCAGGCCGGCCTTACTCGTCCGGAGCGATGGTGACGCGCAAGCCGTCGAGCGCGGGCGTGAATTCGATCTGACAGGACAGGCGCGAATTGTCCTGGTACTGAGACAGCTCACGCAGCAGCTCCAGCTCATCCGACATCGGCGAAGGGAGCCGTTCCTGCCAGTGCGGATCGATGTAAACGTGGCAGGTGGCGCAGGAGCACATGCCGCCGCAGATGGCCGCGACCCCGTAGTCTAGATCCCTCAAGGTTTCCATGACCTTGAGGCCGGTTTTCCCCTCGACCCGATGCTCCTTGCCGTCGCGGTCGATCACTCGCAGAAACGCCATTCAACCACCTTTCGAGACAAGCCGGTCCGGACGAAGACCCGTCCGGACGAGGAATTTTGTCAAAATTGAATGTACTAGTGTGCCGGGTCGCGGGGCCGGGCGCCACTACCCAGAGCGCTTGAGACGGGGCCCGATTCCTTCAGAAAGGACCGAGCACTTTGAGGACGAATGCCGCCTTGCCGGCATCGAGTGCCCGCGACTCGAGCGTGGCACGCAACTCGCCTCTCAAGGCCTCGAAAACCTGCTCGTATTCCCCGAATACCTGCGTGCTCAAGCTCCCGGCCACCACCTTGAGGCTCGGGTGGCCGCTCAGCCGGCCGATGAAATCGTGGATCATCGGCGAGAAATCCTCGGCGAGCGGGTATAGGCTGATTTCCACCCCGATGTCCATCCGGTGGCCATTCTACCGCTTCAGAAGACCGGCTGAGCTCCGTCCAGGCACAGGACCATGCCCGCCGCCCGGATCCGGTGCGTGCGAGTCGCGCCTTCCCGGTCAGCCAGCCTGCCGGCGATGGGCTAGAATGGCCGCCCCGCGCCCCCTCCCTGCCGTGTGCGCATCAGAACAGCATCCAATGACTCGCAAGATTCAAATCCATCAGGTCGACGCCTTCACTCTCGAGCGCTTTACGGGCAATCCCGCCGGGGTCGTGCTGCACGCGGATGGCCTGACGGATACGCAGATGCTGGCCATCGCCCGGGAGCTGAACAATGCCGACACGGCATTCATCTTCGCATCCGACGGCACGGACCATGATGTCCGCGCAAGATTCTTCACCCCGCGTACCGAAGCCGGATTCGTCGGCCACGCCACCGTCGCGGCCCATCACGTGCTCTCGGCTTTGCCGAACGCGCCCCAGCGCCTCAGACAGAAGTCCAAGGCCGGCATCGTCGAGATCGAGGTCCGCGGCGAAGGCGAGCGGCGCAAGATCGCCATCCGCCAGAACCCGGCGCCTCTCGGGCGCGAGATCAACGATCGCGAGCGGCTCGCTGTGCTCGATGCGCTTGCGCTCGCCACGGACGACCTGGACACCCGCTGCCCGCTGCGCATCGCCGGCACGAGCAGCACGCGGTTGCTCATCGGGGTGCGGGGGGTCGAGGCCCTGAACCACCTCAAGCCCGACATGGTCCGCCTCACGACGCTCTCGGCACAGGTCGGGGCGGCGGGATATTTCGTGTTCACGCTCACGCCGGGAAACGAGGACCATCTGACCGAGGCGCGCATGTTCTGCCCGGCGCTCGGCATCGCAGAGGATCCCGTCAGCGGTAATGCCCACGGCCTGCTCGGCGTGCACCTGATCCAGAACGGCCTGCTCTCCCACGACCGGCATCGCGCGGCGTTCCGGGGCGTGCAGGGTCGGTGGCTGCACCGGCCCGGACAGGTGGATGTCGAGCTGGAGATGACCGGCGGCACCGTCTCCGCGGTGTGGATCATCGGCCAGGCGGTGTCGGTCTTTCAGACCGAGATGACACTCTAGGGCATTTGCGATCAGGCCGCGCGCGCCGGCCCGACATAGCGCACGCGCCCGTGCGCAAGCTCGAGCTCGTGCGTGCACCAGCGGGGCCACTCCGACCGCCGATGCACGGTCATCACCACGGCGGCCCCATCGGCCAGCAGCGGCTCGATGCGCTCGCGCAGCTCGCGCTGACTGGGTCCGTCCAGCCCCGAGAACGGCTCATCGAGCAGCAGCAGCGCCGGACGGCGCACCCATGCCCGCGCGAACAGTACCTTGCGCAGCTGCCCGTAGGACAGTTCCCGCAGCGTCCGTCTCGCAAGCGGCGTCAGGCCGAACTGCGCGAGTGCGCGTCGTGCGGCGGCACGATCGGCCGAAGTCGGCGGATCGCTCAACCCGATGCTGGCATACCGGCCCGACTGCACGACCTCGCTCACCGTCAGGTGCTGCGGGTGATCGGTCTGCAGATGCGGCGCCACCAGCCCGATGCGCCGTTTGAACCGCTGCAGCGGGACGCCCGGACGGATACCGGCGCGCTCGATGCGCCCGGAGGCCGCGACACCGTGGTCCCCGTAGAGCGTCCTCACCAGCGTGGTCTTGCCCGAGCCGTTGTGTCCGTGCACCACCCAACACTCCCCTGCCCGGATCGTCAGCGACACCCCCTTCAGCGCCACGTGCTCATCGAGATGGACGCTGGCGTCGGTCATACGGATGAGGAGCCTGCCGGCCGATGGTGCGGTGCGGCTCGAAGATGACACCCGCGAGGGTACCGGGCGGCCCCTGCCCCAGACAGCGCTCGAGCGGCCCTTGCCCCCCAGCCAGCGCTCGAGCGGCCCGCAGCGCACGGGGCCGCGGTAGACCACGCGGCCGTGCTCCAACACGAGGGCATGCGTGGCGGATGAGGGCACGTCCTCGGCCCTGTGGGTGGACAGCACCCAGGGCAGGCGCGAGCGGGCGCTGCCTTGCAGCCATCGCAGCGCGCGCTCCCGATTGGCGTCGTCCAGGCCGTTCAACAGCTCATCGAGCAGCAACAGCTTAGGCCGGGAGACCAGTGCCCGGGCCAGCAACGTCAGGCGCTGCTCGCCGTAGGAGAGCGTCAGGAACCGCCGCGAGCCGAGCGGATCGAGCCGCAACCGGCGCAGCATCGCGGCGACGCGCATGCGATCGGCCGCGTCCGGCACATCGAGCGGGATATCCGTGCGGTACAGACCGGTGGCGACCACCTCCTCGGCGGTGTGATTCCAGCCATAGCGCTCGTACTTGTCCTGGCGCTCCGGCCCCAGGTAGCCGATCTCCTCCTGCACCTCCTGCGGCGTAGGCCACACTTTGCCCTGCCAGAGGTACTGGCGCGCGTCCCGGCCCGAGGTGGGCCAGACAGCGCCCGCGACCAGCTTCAGCAACTGGGTCTTGCCGGCCCCGTTGGCGCCGGCGAGCACCCAGCGCTCTGCGGGCCGGATCGTCCAGCTGACCCGGTCGAGCACGAGCCGGCCGCCGCGGATCAGAGACACATCGCGCAACCGCGCCTCGACGAATTGTCTGTCCGCGCGGGGTCTGTCCGCCGGGGAGGCATCGGCCGGTTTCGCCATGATTCTCGATCGCGGAAGGGGGAAGTCCCTATTTTTGCACAATCTGCAGCGCCCGGTGCGCAGGGTGGCAGCCGGGCGCGCCGGGCTCCGGGAAGCCCCGCGCGCGGGCTCAGCGCAAGGATTTGTACGGATTGCCGTCGACCGAGCGGATGTCCACGATCCGGCAACCGTGCCTGTGGAGCGTCATTCTCGTGGAAGCAGCTCGCGAACTCGGCAATGCTGAATCCCTCGAACGGAGCACGGCCGGCTCGTACGAGGAGCCTCGCCGCCTGCAGCAATTGATCGACAGAGCACGGGAGTGCAGGCCGCTGCGCACGGCGGTGGTCCACCCGACGGATGAGGTCTCGCTGCTGGGCGCGATCGAGGCGACCCGTCAGGGGCTGATCAGTCCGGTCCTGGTGGGCCCCGGACAAAGGATCCGCGAGGTCGCCCGGGCCGCCCAAATCGATCTGTCTCCTTATACCGTCGTCGCCGCAGAGCACGGCTCGCTGAGCGCTGCGCGAGCGATCGCGATGGCTCGTGCCGGTCAGGTGGAGGCGCTGATGAAGGGCGCTCTGCATACCGATGAGCTGATGCACGCCGCCGTCGATCCCGAGCACGGCCTGCGCACCGCCCGCCGCGCCAGCCACGTCTTTGTCATCGAGTCGCCTCGATACCCGCGGCTGCTGTTCATCACCGACGCCGCGATCAACATCTATCCGACGCTCGAAGACAAGCGTGACATCGTTCAGAATGCGATCGATCTGGCCCGGACACTCGGTGTGCGCACGCCGCGCGTGGCGATTCTGTCCGCCCTCGAGCTGGTCACTTCCCGGATCAAGTCGACGATCGAGGCCGCGGCGCTGTGCAAAATGGCCGATCGGGGCCAGATCGAGGGCGGCTTGCTCGACGGACCGTTCGGGTTCGACAACGCGGTCTCGGTCGAGGCTGCGGCGACCAAGCACATCGTGTCGGCCGTCGCCGGCCGAGCGGACATCTTTGTCGTTCCCGACATCGAAGCCGGCAACATGCTCGCTAAGCAGCTCGAGTATCTTTCCGGCGCGAGACTGGCCGGGGTAGTGCTGGGCACGCGCGTTCCGATCGTCCTCACCAGCCGGGCCGATGACGCCGCGGCGCGCCTTGCCTCATGCGCGATTGCAATCCTCATGGTGCGGCGGCGACCGCTCGAAGCCGCGTAGAGATGCATTGGCGCGCCCGGAGGGATTACTCGCCCCATCCCTGGGACTCGCCCCTGCGGGGCCGCGGCTGCGCCGCGTTCAAAATCGCTCCAGGCGATTTTGTCGAACCCCCGACCCCCGGACGGCTTGGTCTTCCCATTTCTTTAATTTGGCGCGCCCGGAGGGATTCGAACCCCCGACCACCTGGTTCGAAGCCAGGTACTCTATCCAACTGAGCTACGGGCGCGCCGCGCGAACATTTTATCAGGCATCGCGCGGCCCGCCGGGGGCGATTACGCCCACCGGACCGCTGGTACCCCTCCCTGTACGGCTCCCCGGCCCGGCCTGCTCACCGTGCGCTCGCCCCAGCCCGGACGCCCCTTCGGGACCGGGCGGGCGCCGTGCACGGAAGCCGCCGATGCCTGCACGCCGGCCGAGGGATCCCGCCGCCCCTGATCCGCCCCGCCCCTCCGGCATCCCCTCTTGGCCCCCGTGGGCGACCGGAAAGGCGGTCGCCTGCTCAAGCGAGTGGTCCTGACGGCCCCCCGCCCGTAAGATAGGGGCTCCGCCCATCAGAGGTATTCCTAAATGAAATTGCTTCTTGCCGCAGCCGGCCTGGCGGCTCTTGCCGCATCTCCCGCCTTTGCCGATTGCGCCTATCCCCACGCCCCGAGCCATCTGCCGGACGGCAACGTCGCCACCATGGCTCAGATGCTCACGGCACAGAAGGCCGTGCAAACCTATAACAGCCAGATGATGACCTACCTGCACTGCATCAAGCGGCAGGAAGACAATGCCATCGTGAAGGCATCCACCAAGCTCACCAAGAAGCAGATCGCCAAGATGGAGGAGATGGAGGTCCAGAAGAACAACGCCGCGGTCGATCAGCTGAAGTCAGTCGCAAACCAGTTCAACAACCAGGTGAAGATCTATCAGGCCAAGCACGCCAAGAAGGGCAGCTGAGGATTGGCGTTGCTGACTCCCGCCGAAGCCGATGAGTTGATCGAGCGGCACCTGACCTGCCTGCCGGTCGAGTCGCTGCCGCTGGCGCAATGCGCCGGAGCGGTGCTGCGGGAGAGCATCCATGCCGAGCGCGACGAGCCGCCTTTCGACCGCGTGGCCATGGACGGCATTGCGCTCGAGAGCGGCCAGCTCGCCCGGGGCATCCGGCGCTTTCGTATCCAGGCGACCCAGGCGGCCGGCGATGCGCCGCTCACGCTCGCCTCCCGGGAGTGCTGCATCGAGGTCATGACCGGCACGCCGCTGCCGGGAGGCTGCGATTGCGTGGTGCCCGTCGAGCAGATCATGGTGGAGGGGGGTGAGGCGCAGCTTGCGCAGGGACTGCAGGTGCAGCCGTGGCAGAACGTGCACCGGCGCGGGACCGATACCCGCCGGGGCACCTTGCTGCTGAGCGCGGGCACCCGGCTGGGGCCGGCGCAGATCGCGATCGCCGCCTCGGCGGGGATGGCACGGATCCGCGTCAGCAGCCAGCCGATGCTGGCCGTGATTTCCACCGGCAACGAGCTCATCGAGCCCGGCGAGCCCATCGAGGCCCACCAGATCCGTCGCTCGAACGCCTATGCGATCGCCGCAGCGCTGCGGTTGCACGGTTTCCAGCGCGTGGCGGACGACCACATTGCCGACAATGAGGCGCAGCTCACGCGCCGCCTGAAATTTCACCTCGAGACCCACGACGTGCTGGTGCTGAGCGGCGGGGTTTCGATGGGCAAGTTCGACCTCGTCCCCAAAGTGCTGGAAGCGCTCGGGGTCCGCTGCGTGTTCCACAAGGTGGCCCAGCGTCCGGGCAAGCCCTTGTGGTTCGGCATCGGCGGCACGGGCGCCGCCGTGCTTGCCCTGCCGGGCAATCCCGTGTCCACCGCCGTGTGTGTCTCCCGCTACGTCCTGCCAGCGCTCGCCGCCAGCCAGGGCCGGACCGCCCCCGTGCCGGAGCGGGTCGCTTTGGCCGAGCCATTCATCGTCAATTCGGCCCTCAGCTTCTTCCTGCCGATCGTTCTCGAGCCGGACGAGGACGGACGCTGCTGGGCCAGGCCCAAACCCACCAACGGATCGGGCGACTTCACGGCGCTGGCCGGCACGGACGGGTTCGTGGAGCTGCCGCCGGGACCGAAGACCTACCCCCGGGGATTCGTCGCCCGGCTGTTCCGCTGGTAGCGCGGCGGCACACTCCCCCGGCCGCTCGGGCTATTCCATCCGAATGATGGCATTCCGCGCCCGCCGATGATAAAGCTACTGCATGACCGCCCGTGACAGCGTGACTCCCCTCGGTGCCGCCGGCCCGCGAGACCTGCGCGGACGGGCGTTGCGGGATCTGCGGATCTCGGTCATGGACCGCTGCAACTTCCGTTGCCCCTACTGCATGCCGAGGGAGACCTTCCACGATAAATACCGCTTTCTCGGCTCGCATGAACGGCTTTCGTTCGACGAAATCGTGCGTCTCGCCAGGCTGTTCGTGCGGCTCGGCGTGCGCAAGCTGCGCCTGACGGGCGGTGAGCCGCTGCTGCGGCCCAATCTCACCGACCTCATCGGCGACCTGACGGCCATCGCAGGCATCGAGGACATCGCCCTCACGACCAACGGCACCCTGCTCGGCAAGCACGCCTTCGAGCTGCGCGCCGCGGGCCTGCAGCGCATCACGGTCAGTCTCGACAGCCTCGATCCCGAGGTCTTCACGCGCCTCAGCGGCGGATTCGGCGGCCTGGAGGACGTGCTCTCGGGCATCGAGCACGCCCGGCGCGCCGGCCTGGAGCCGATCAAGGTCAACACCGTCATCCAGCGCGGCGTGAACGACCACACCGCGCTCGACCTGGTGGAGCGCTTCCGCGGCACGGGCGTCATCGTGCGCTTCATCGAGTACATGGACGTGGGCAACCGCAACCACTGGCAGCCCGATGTGGTAGTCCCCTCGAAGGAACTCCTCGCGCGGATCAATGCGCGCTGGCCGCTTACGCCCCTGCAGCCCGCCTACCACGGAGAGGTGGCCGACCGCTATCGCTTCACCGACGGAGGGGGCGAGGTAGGCTTCATCTCATCGGTCACCCAGCCGTTCTGCGGCGGCTGCACCCGGGCACGCCTCTCCTCCGATGGCGTGCTGTACACGTGTCTGTTCGCCACGCATGGAACCCCGCTTCGCGACAAGCTGCGCAGCGGCGCCAACGACGACGAGCTGCTGGATGTGATGCGCAGGGTATGGCTGGAGCGCTCCGACAACTACAGCGAGCGGCGCCAGGGACAATTCGCGGCCAGCGAGCGTAAAGTCGAGATGTTCTACATCGGTGGTTAGGAGCCTCTGATTGGCCTCGAGAAAACCCACGGGACTTTCACATCTCGACAGCCGCCACCGCCCGACGATGGTGGATGTCGGCGCCAAGGACATCACCCGCCGCGAAGCTCTCGCCGAGGCGACGGTGCTGCTGCCCCGAGAGGTGGCCTCGGCGCTGCGCCGCAGCGGTCATCGGACGAAAAAGGGCCCTGTGTTCGACACGGCGATCATCGCGGGCGTCATGGCTGCCAAGCGCACACACGAGCTCATTCCGTTCTGCCACCCGCTGGGCCTAGAGCATTGCTCGGTGCAGATCGAGCAGCGGCCCGGCGGGAAGGTCCTGGTGCGCTGCCACGTCGCGGTGCAGCACCGTACCGGCGTCGAGATGGAAGCGTTGACGGGGGCGACGGTCGCCGCCCTGACCATTTATGACATGTGCAAGGCGCTTTCGCACGACATCGAGATCACCGGCGTTCGGTTGCTGGAGAAATCCGGCGGCAAGCGCGCCTACCGAAGGACTGCGCGTCGACAAACGGCACAGGAAGGGTAAACTCTCCACCATGGCAGCCTCTCCCTCCGCTACCGTGCGCGCCGCTGCGCCTCTCTACGGCCTCGTGCTCGCCGGCGGCCACAGCACCCGCATGCAGCGCGACAAGGCCGCGCTCGCATACCACGGCCGCAACCAACTCGAGTGGACGATGTCTCTGCTCGAGGGCCGGGTGGAGCGCGCGTTCGTATCGGTTCGCGAGGATCAGCGCAATGATCCCGTGCGGGCTCGATTTGCGCAGATCGTGGACCTGGAGCACGGCCTCGGGCCCGTTGCCGGCATACTCGCCGCGCAGACCCTCCACCCGCACGCCGCCTGGCTCGTGCTCGCCTGTGACCTTCCCTTCCTCGATGCGCGCACGCTCGATCGGTTGATCGCCTCCCGCATGACGCATCGCGCAGCGACCGCCTATCGCTCGAGCCACGACGGCCTTCCCGAGCCGCTGTGCGCCATATACGAGCCCACAAGTCACGCAAGCCTGGCCGCGCAAGTGACCGCCGGCCGCAACTGCCCGCGAAAGTTCCTGATCCAGGCCGATGTCGAGCTGCTCGATCAACCCGGCGCGGGCTCGCTCGACAATGTCAACACCCCGGAGGAGTTCCGGCGGGCGGCCGACACGCTGGGAGGCTCGCGGCCGGCGCCGGGCCCGAAACGCATTGGCGTGCAGTATTATGCGTTGTTGCGCGAGCAGGCCGGGCGCAGCAGCGAGTCGCTTCTCACCGCCGCTGACACCCCGCGCGAGCTGTACCTGCAGCTCAAGGCCCGCTATCCGCTCACCCTGCCTCCGGAGATGCTGCGGGTGGCCGTCAATGCTGAGTTCAGCGACTGGTCGCAGCCGCTTGCCGATGGAGACACAGTGGTGTTCATCCCGCCTGTCGCGGGGGGTTGATCAGAGGCTGCCTGTGTTCCGCTTCACGACTGATCCCATAGAATCCGCCGCCCTGCGCGCCATGCTCGAGGATCCGGCCTGCGGCGGCCATGCCTGCTTCGAAGGTTGGGTACGCGACCACAACGAAGGCCGGCGCGTCGTGCGCCTGGAATACGAAGCCTTCGAGCCGCTCGCGATCAAGGAGGGCGAGCGGATCCTCGCGCAGGCCATCGCCCGCTTCGGCGTGGAGCGTGCCGTCTGCGTGCATCGCTTGGGACCGATGGGGATCGGCGATACCGCCGTCTGGGTCGGGGTAAGCGCCCGCCATCGGCACGAGGCTTTCCTCGCATGCCGGTACATCATCGACGAAGTCAAGCACCGTGTCCCGATCTGGAAAAAGGAACACTACGAGAGCGGGGACTCCGGCTGGGTCAACTGCGAGCGATGCGCGGCCCCGCCGAGCGACCCCGGGCACGCAGCGCACCGGGAGGCGGGCGAGCATCACCATGACCACGAGCATGCCGCCCCGGCGGCTCCCGATTACTCCCGGCAGGTGGCATTGAAGGAGGTTGGCGCGGCGGGACAGGCAAAGCTCAAGCGCTCATCGGTGCTCATCGTCGGCTGCGGCGGCCTCGGTGTCCCCGCCATGACCTACCTCGCGGCCGCAGGCGTCGGCCGGCTCGGCCTCGCGGATGCGGACAGGCTGGAGGCCTCCAACCTGCACCGGCAGCCGCTTTATGCCCTGGCCGACGTGGGCCGGCCCAAAGTCGAGCTGGCCGCCTTGCGCCTGCGCGAGCTCAACCCCGAAGTCGCGCTCACCCTCCATCCGGTCCGTCTCGATGCGCGCACCGCACCGGACATCATCGAAGGCTATGACCTGGTCATCGACTGCACGGACAACATCGCCGGCAAGCTCGTGCTGAACGACGTGTGCGTGCGTTTGGGCAAGCCCATAGTGTTCGCAAGCGTCTACCAGTACGAGGGCCAGCTGCAGGTGGTCCGGCCGGATCGAGGTCCGTGCCTGCGGTGCATCTGGCCGGAGGCGGCTCGCGACGGCCTCGTCGGCAACTGCGCCGAAGCGGGGGTCCTCGGGCCCGTGCCCGGCACCCTTGGCAACCTGCAGGCGCTGGAGGCGCTGAAGCTCCTGCTCGACCTTCCCGGTCAGCTCGGTGAGGACCTTGTCATGGTCGACCTGCTCACTCTGGCCATCACGCGCTTGCGGGCGCGGCGAGCGCCCGATTGCCCGGACCATGGAAAGCCGCGCACCGCGGAAGGGGCCGATGCCGCCGGGGGCTCAGACATCGAGATCGATTTCGACTCGCTGGAGGAGGCGGTCGAGGCGGGTTTCGAGGTCATCGACATCCGCGAAGGCCCGGAAGTGGCCGTGCAGCCGGCCCGCTGCTCCCGGATCCGATGCATTCCCATGGGAGAGCTGCTCTACGGAGTGCCCGAAGCGCCTGCCGGCAGATGTCTGCTCGTCTGTGCCGGCGGCATTCGAAGCCTCGCAGCCGCGCGGGAACTGCGCGCCCGCGGCCATGCCGAGGTGTTCTCGCTCCGGGGCGGGCTCGCCGCTCTGATCCGCGGCGCTATGGCCTGACCTGTCCCGCGCCTCGCACCACGTACTTGTAGCTGGTCAGCTGCTCGACGCCGACCGGCCCGCGGGCGTGGAAGCGATCGGTGGAAATGCCGATCTCCGCGCCCATGCCGAACTCACCGCCGTCGGCGAATTGCGTCGAGGCGTTGTGCAGCACGATGGCGCTGTCGACGCGTTGCAGGAACCGCTCCGCCGTGGCCTGGTTTTCCGTGACGATGGATTCGGTGTGCGCCGAGCCGTACTTGGCGATGTGCGCGATCGCGCCGTCCACGCCGTCGACCGCGCGGGCGGCAATGATCGCGTCGAGGTATTCCGTATACCAATCTTCCTCGGACGCCGGGCGCACTCGGGCATCGGCCTTCTGCACGAGGGCATCGCCGCGCACCTCGCAACCCGCCTCGAGCAGGGTGCGCACCACGGGCACCAGGTGCGTCTCGAGACAGGCACGGTCGATGAGCAGAGTCTCGGCGGCCCCGCAGATGCCGGTGCGGCGCATCTTGGCGTTGAGCGCGATGGCCTGAGCCATGCGCACGTCCGCGTCCCGATCGATGTAGACGTGACAGTTGCCTTCCAGGTGCCCGATCACCGGCACACGCGCCTCCTGCTGGACGCGCGCGACCAGGCTCTTGCCGCCGCGCGGCACGATGACATCCAGGTAATCGGTCATGCCGGCCAGCATGTAGCCGACCGCCGCGCGGTCGGTGGTCGGCACGAGCTGAATGCACTCGGCGGGCAGGCCGGCGGCGGTCAGGCCCTCGACGAGGCAGGCGTGAATCGCGGCGTTGGAATGGCGGCTTTCCGATCCTCCGCGCAGGATGACGGCGTTTCCGGATTTAAGACACAGGGCGCCGGCGTCAGCGGTGACGTTCGGGCGGCTCTCGTAGATGATGCCGATCACTCCGAGCGGCACCCGCACCCGCTGGATCCTCAGGCCGTTCGGCCGCTGCCACTCCGAGGCGATGACGCCGACCGGATCCGCCAGCGCCATGACCTCTTCGATGCCTCTTGCCATCGACTCGACGCGTGGCTCGGAAAGCGCCAGCCGATCGATCAGGGCCGCGCTCAGCTTGGCCGCGCGAGCGGCCGCGACGTCGTGCTGGTTCGCCTCGAGGATCGCAGCTGCGTGGACGCGCACTGCGCGGGCCGCCGCTGCAAGGGCGGCATTTTTGACGTCCGTGGTGGCTAGCGCCAGCACCGAGGCGGCACCGACGGCGCCGCGGCCCAGTTGCTCCATCGTCTCACCGAGATGAGGGTCCGGGTGGGTGCTCATAGGGAGATGTGTTTCAACAGTACCAGATCATCGCGATGGATCAGCTCATCGCGGCCCCTGAAACCGAGAATGCCCTCGATCTCGACCGACTTGCGGCCCATGATCCGGGCCGCATCGCCGTCCGAATAGGCAGTGATGCCGCGGGCGATCTCCGCGCCGTCGGGCGCGAACACACTGACAGTGTCGCCGCGCTCGAACGGGCCACGGGTTCCGGTCACACCGGCGGGCAACAGGCTTCTGCCGTTGAGCAGCGCATCGAGCGCCCCCCGGTCTATGGTCACCGCCCCGGCCGGGCGCAGCGTTCCGGCAATCCACTGCTTGCGCGCGGTGCCCGGTGTCGCCGCAGGCAGAAACCAGGTGCAGCGCGAGCCCTGCTCGATGCGCCTGACAGGATGCCGGTGATGGCCCGCCGCAATGCACATGTGGGCGCCGGCGGAAACGGCGATGCGCGCGGCAAGCAGCTTGGTGGCCATGCCTCCGGAGCCCACATCGGATGCGGAGCGCCCGCCCATTGCCTCGATTTCCGGCGTGATTTCACGCACTTCCTCGATGAAGCGCGCCGCCGGATCCTTGTTCGGATCCGCGCTGTAGAGCCCATCGACATCCGACAGCAGGATCAGGCAATCGGCCGCGGCCATCTGCGCCACCCGGGCCGCCAGACGATCGTTGTCACCATAGCGGATTTCCGTGGTGGCCACGGTATCGTTTTCATTGATGACCGGCAGGGCCCCCAGGGTAAGCAATGTCTCGAGCGTCGCCCGGGCATTCAGGTACCTGCGCCGGCGCTCGCTGTCTTCCAGGGTAAGCAGCACCTGTGCCACGGTGACCCCCTGGCCCTCGAGCAGCTCCTTGTAGGCGTGTGCCAACCGGATCTGGCCGACTGCAGCGGCAGCCTGGCTTTCCTCGAGCCGCAGTGCGCCCTTGGAAAGGCCAAGCTGGCGCCGCCCGAGGGCGATCGCGCCGGAGGACACCAGGATCACCTGCTGGTCGCGCCCGCGCAGCCACAGCAGATCCTCGACCAGAGTCTCGAGCCACGCGCGATTGAGGCGCCCCGTGCGGGTATCGACCAGAAGGGCCGACCCGACCTTGATTACCACACGCCGGGCCTTGCCGAGCGGGGAGGCGGTATTCGGGTGACGGGTCATATGATGAAAACTATACGGTTCCCCAGCGAATCGCGCTATTGAGAAGCGCTGGATCCGGGCATCGTGCCCGGCCCGGCGCGGCGGCGGGCAGATCCCTGCGCCAGATGATGCGCCCGAATCGCTACGCGCTTCGGGCTCGCCGCGAGCCGATGGGCAACCACCGACCGGTCCGGGCTCAATCCGCTCATTCCGCGTTGCTCCCCGCCATCGCAGCCCCTAAACTTGCGCGGCCGCCAAGTGGAGAGGACAACATCGGTGAGCAGAGATTACGAACCGGTTCCCGGCCAGTGGTACGAGAACCTTGAAGACGACGAATCCTTCCGCGTGCTCAAAGTGGACGAGGACGCCGAGCTGGTCGAGATCGAGTATCTCGACGGCGAGGTCGAGGAGATCGACCTCGAGACCTGGCACGAGATGGACCTCGAGCCTACCCAGGAACCCGAGGGTTGGACTGAGGACGAAGAGGAGGACGAAGAGGAAGAGGAAGAAGAAGACGAGGATGAGGACGACTGGGACGAAGACGAAGATGATGATGATGATGATGAGGACGACGATGATGAGGACTGGGACGAGGACGAAGACGAGCAAGATTATTGAGGCCTCAGGACCAGGCTCACTGCGATCCACTGCGTAAGCCGAGGTCCTGGCACGGCTTCCCGGGACTATCGGGCGCGGCATGAGCGACGGCCTCGACAGCTGGCTCCACGAGAAGGAGTCCGCGTGGCTGTACCGGCAGGTCGCCCGGGCCGAGCCGGACCCCCGCAAGCAGCGGCTGTTCGATCAGCTCGCGGCCGCCGCGGAGGAGCAGGCGAGGCGGTGGGAAACCTCCCTGAGCCGGTCTGCGTCCGCACCACCGGCCCTGACTTTTCGGCCTTCGACGCGGGCGCATGTCGTCGCGCGGCTGGTCACTTGGCTTGGACCGAAGGCCATGCGCTCAGTCCTCGCGGCCATGAAGCTGCGTGGCCTGTCGGTCTACAGCGGCCCCGCCATCACCGGCCATGACATGCCGACGACGCTCGCGGACGTCGGGGAGCGCCATCGCGGCGGCCTGGGCGGCAACCTGCGGGCGACCGTGTTCGGCGTCAACGACGGACTCCTCTCCAACGCGAGCCTGGTGATGGGAATCGCCGGCGCAGGCGCATCGCCGGCTCTGGTGCTGATCACCGGCCTGGCGGGACTTCTCGCAGGAGCGCTCTCCATGAGCGCGGGTGAGTATGTCTCGGTGCGCTCGCAGCGCGAGATGTACGAATATCAGATCGCCCTCGAGCGCGCGGAAATCGCCGAGTACCCCGAAGAGGAAGCCGAAGAGCTGGCGCTGATTTACGAGGCGCGCGGCATGGCGATGGCCCAGGCGCGCGAGGTCAGCCAGTCCCTGCTCTCCCGGCCGGACAACGCGCTCGATGTGCTGGCCCGGGAAGAGCTGGGCTTGAGCCCAGGAATGCTGGGCTCCCCCTTGAGCGCGGCCAGCGCTTCCTTTTTGTCCTTTGCCTTCGGGGCGGCCGTGCCGGTGCTGCCATTCCTGGCCGGCCTCACCCGCTCGCGGGAAATCATCGCCGCCGCCGTGCTCACCGTCCTCACATTGTTTGCCGTGGGCCTTGCGATCAGTCTGTTCACCGGCCGGGACGCGCTGCGGGGCGCGCTGCGGATGGTTCTGATCGGCGGCGGCGCGGGCACCTTGAGCTTTCTCGTCGGCCACCTGCTGGGCGTGGCCATTCACTGACCACCGGACCCTCGGGCACGCCGTGCCATCGAGGCGGTTTGCGACCCGGCCGCGATCAGGCATATTGGGCGAGACATGAGCAGCTTCCCCGCATCCGCAGTGGGCTCAATCGAGCCGCAAACGCTCAGCGGCCTGGAGCAGGTGCTCGGCCCGGGGCGGCTGCTGGCCGGCCCCGAGGCCGAGCCCTTCCTCACCGACCACCGTCAGCTGTATCACGGCCGCGGGCTCGTCGCTCAGCCTCACACTGCCGAGGAGCTCGCCCGGCTGCTCGCCTTCTGCAATGGGCGCCGCATCGGCGTTGTGCCGCAGGGAGGTAATACCGGCTACTGCGGCGGCGCGACGCCCGACGAATCCGGCACGCAGATCGTGGTGTCGCTCGCCCGACTGAACCGCATCCGCGAGATCGATCCGCTCAACTACTCGCTCATCGCCGAGGCGGGCTGCATCCTGGCCGACGCGCAGCGCGCGGCGGACGAGGCGGACCGATTCTTCCCCCTGAGCCTGGGGTCGGAAGGCAGTTGCCAGATCGGCGGCAATCTCTCCACCAATGCGGGCGGAGTGCACGTGCTGCGCTACGGCATGATGCGCGATCTGGTGCTCGGCCTCGAAGTGGCGCTCGCCGACGGCCGGCTATTGTCCTCGCTCACGAGCCTGCGCAAGGACAACACCGGCTACGACGTCAAATCCCTCTTTCTGGGTGCGGAGGGCACGCTCGGCATCATCACCGCCGCAAGCCTCAAGCTGTTTCCGAAGATCCGCTGCTCGGCCACCGCCTTTGCCGCCTTGCCGGATCCGCGCGCCGCGGTACAGCTGCTCGCCCGCCTGCGCGAGGCGAGCGGCGAGCGGGTGAGCTCCTTCGAGCTCGTGCCGCGTCTGGCGATCGAGCTCACCACACGGCACATCCCCGGAGTACGCGACCCGCTCGACACGCCCCACTCCTGGTATGTCCTGTGCGAGCTCACCTCCTCCCGTGCTGCCGACCCGCTCGATTCGATGCTGACGGAATGCCTGGGAGGGGCTCTGCATGACGGCCTGGTGCAGGACGCCGCGCTCGCCGCAAGCGAGCGCGAGCGCCTGGCGTTCTGGAAGCTGCGGGAAACCATCCCCGAGGCGCAGCGGCTGGATGGCGCAAGCCTCAAGCACGACATCTCCGTGCCCGTCGCCGCGATCCCGGAGTTCATCGAGCGCGCCGGCGCGTGGCTGCGTGAGAACGTGCCCGACGGCCGGCTGGTCGCCTACGGCCACGTCGGCGACGGCAATCTGCATTTCAACCTGAACCAGGCCCCGGGCGCCGATCGCGACGCCTTCCTCGCGCGCGCTGAGCCCGTCAAGCGCGCCATCCACGACCTGGTCCGCGACTTCGGCGGCAGCTTCAGCGCCGAGCACGGCATCGGCCGGCTGAAAGTGGGCGAGCTGGAGCGCTACGCCCAGCCGGTGGAACTGGACCTGATGCGCGCGATCAAACGGGTCTTCGACCCGTGCGCAATCCTCAATCCCGGCAAGGTGCTGCGGCGGGATGCAGACTGAGCCCGCTCAACCCGTCAGAGAGCCGAGATGAACCGACAATCGAACGAGCATTTCCTGCCCACCGGCGCCCTGATCACCTGGCTGGCGACCGTGTGCGCATACGCCGTGCGGGTGGGCGCCGCGACATTTTTCCTGAACGCCGGCACTCTGCTCATCGGGGTCGGCGCGCTGTCCCTGGCGTTGCGCCTTCATTTCCGCAAGGTCCCGGAGAGCTTCGCGATTTTCTTTCCGGCGATCGGAGAATACCGGGGGCTCGCCCAGTCGATCCGCCTGATGGCGACACTCCTGATCGTCTACAACATCGGAACACTCTGGGTCATTCTGCACTCCTCGCTCTCCCCGGACATGATCCGCGTAATGCTTGCCGCCGGCGTCATCTCCGCCATGAACCTCGCCGATGAATGCTGGATCGCGCGCCGCCGCCGGCTCGCCTCGACGTCCTGACGGGCCGGCGAGGCGGCCTGCTCAGACTGCAATGAGCACCGTCGAGCGAGCACCCGCTGCGCGCGAGCCGATGATCTGCATCTTCTTCGCCAGCCCCCTCCTCTGTGCGGGCGACAAGGTGAGCGAGGAGCCGCGGTGGGAGCGCCTCGCCATGTGGCGCGACATCGCCCGGCGGTATCCGGAAGCCTTCGATGAATCCGGCCGCGGATTGCGCGGCGGCCATGATTGAGCGCGCCGGCGCGCCGGCGCCTCAGTTGAACTTGTAGTTCGCACCGGCGACGAAGTACACGCCGGGGTTGCGGTAGCCCAGCACCTCGATGATCCGCCGATCGAGCGCATTCTGCACGCGCCCGAACAGCGCGAGACGGCCGGTCACGTGATAGCGTCCGAAGAAGTCCAGGCGCGCATAACCCGGCGCCCAGAAATCGCCCGCCCAGCGCAGGCGGCGATCGGTCGCGAAGAGATTGGCGCCCACATCGAACCTCGAGGTCGTGTACGTCAGTCCCAGGTTGCCCATGTTGCGCGCATTCTCGATCATGAGCTCCCAGACGCCGGCGTTATCGAGATAGGCATCCGTGTGGGTATAGTTTCCGGTGAGCAGCCAGTGCGAGGCGATCCGGCAGGCCATCTCGAACTCCACCCCCTGCGATCGCTCCGCCTCGGTGTTCGCGTATTCCCCGTAGGGGTAGCCGTTCACGATTCGCGGATTGTAGATGCTGTAGTCGAACGTGATGACATTATCGACGTATGAGTGCCAATACGTGAGGCTCTCCGTCAACGCTCCGTCGAGCTCATGCCCCCGCAGTCCCGCCTCGATGGTGCTCGCATTCTCCGGCGTGAGGCGCTTGTTGCCGTAGAGGGGGTCGTAGAGCTGATCGAGCGTCGGTTGCGTGAAGCTCGTGCCGTAATTTGTGTAGAACGACAGCGCGGGGATGATCCGGTAAGTGGCTCCGACGCTGTACGTCACCTTGCTTCGCCACGCGGTATAGCTGTCGAAGCGCGCGCCCACTTCAGTATGCAGCCGGTTCCCGAGCCACCCGATCGAGGTATCGCCGTAGACCGAGCGGACCGCTTCGCTCTCGTGTCCGCCGCTGAAGGAGCCGGCGTAATCCTCGCTCTGGTCATAGACCTGTCCCAGGTAGGTCGCACCCAACAGCGCCGATATCCTCCGGGTCCGGTAGCGGAGATTGTAGTCGGCCTCGCGGTTGTTGTTGACGGTCTTGTAGGTATAGGGCGTCTGATAGACCTGCACCGTCTGGCCCGCTCCATAGGTGAGATACGTATTCGGATCGGTCCAGCCGTTGTAAGGCGCCTTGTACGTTCCGAGCAGCCCGCCGTTCGGGATCGGGCCGTCGCGCACTCCGAGATCCTGCCCGGCCCAGCCGACGGTGAGCTTCTGGGAGAGCCGGGCCGTCAACTGCTGCCGGAACCACAGGCTCGCGATCCCCGCCTTGGTCGCATCGAGGTTGGATGGATCGGGAATCTGCACCGCGAAGTACGGAGGCGGCGCACCCTGGATGGACTCGATCAGATCGGCGCTCTGGAACCGGTTGTCCGTCAGATAAAAGCTGCTGCCGAGCTCAAAGTCACCCGTATCGTAGGTCGTGCGCCCGACCACCGTGCCGTTCTTGGTGAACTCGAACTCGTTCATCCCATTGCTGCGCAGATAGGAGCCTGCGAGCGAGCCCCTCCAGACACCATCGCCGAGGGCGACCTTGTCCCCGAGGCCGACGCGAGCCTTCATCCAATCGAGCGAGCCGGCTTGCAGTGATACGCTCGCCTGCGGGCGATCCGCCCCCAGGGTGGTGAAGTCGATCACGCCCGAGGTCGTGTTCGCGCCGTAAGTGGTCGCGCGCGGGCCGCGCAGCACCTGGATGCTCTGCACCATGCTCGGATCAAGCTGGCCGAGCAGGTAGCCCACATCGCCCGTGCCGCCGACGTTCATGGTGATGCCATCGAACACATAGAGCGTGCTGTCCGCGAAGCCCCGCAGGCGTGTGAGCATGGACTGTCCCGGCGCTCCGGCGACCTCGAATTGGATGCCCGGCAGCTCGCGCAGGACATCGACGACCGATGTCTGCGCCTGGGCTGCGATGTCGGCGGCCGTGACGACGTCCGAGGCCTGGGTCATGTCCTGCTGAGTGATGTCCAGCTTCGTCGCCGTCACCGTGACCTGCTTCAGCACCGTCGCCGGCCTCGCACGGCCTGTTGCCTGATGTTTCGCCGGTTGCCCAAACGCCGGCAGACGGCAGGCACAGACCGTGATGGCCGCCAGCAGCAAGAGGGGAAGCCTTCTTCGCGGCACGTTCGTGCGGCTCGCGCGCGGCCCATGGCGACCGCGGCGCGCAACGGCGACGCTCCCGTCCGGCCGGACGCGATCCCGCGCGAGACTCGATGTCATCTGTAATACCCCTGCAAGGACTTCGCGAGGGGCTGAGGACGGAGCACGGTGCGGCCTGCAAAGCTGCACCGTCCCGGCCGCTCCAACCACGAGAGCCCGATAGCCGTGCACCGCGCTTCGCGCGATGGCCGCGGCAGGTCTTCGGGCTCCCGGGTCTGAAGCGCCGAGAAGCGCTTCGATCTACTGGATGCCGCTTCCCAGGCGCGAGGCCCAGTGCTATGGCATCGGTCGTTTCCGGCTACCGCTGCGGGACAGCTCCGGAATGGCTTCGGGTCGAAGCGTCACCGGATTCCCTATTAAGCCCGCCCCTTGGGGCAGGCGCCGCTGGCGGCGGGAACATAGGGGGACCGCGAGTCGTTGTCAATCCCGGTTGACGCGGAATTGACAACGATCAGTCGAATGGCCTGCCGCAAATTCCGGTGTACACTCCCCGTGGGCGGCGGCGAGGCCGGCGCCAAAGTGCAAGGCGCGCTTATAATGCGTGCCGCCTGCTCCGCCGAACGATCACGGGAAAGATCGGCGTGAGATTCCGATTTTTCGCAACCCGCAAACAAGGTACGAGCGAATCAGCATGAAAACACACGATCCCTTGCGCACCCGTCTCGCCTGGCTGGCGGCCTTCGTCGCAGCCAGCCTCGTTTTCACCCTCGGCCTGGGCTGCGAAGTGCCGTTGATTGCGTTCGCCGCGATCTGCGGCATGCGTCAAACCCGCCGGGAGGCGCTGATGTTCGTGGCCGTTGTATGGCTCGTCGATGAGCTGGTCGGTTTCACCGCGTGGCACTACCCGATGACGCTTGCCGGCTTCGGGTGGGCCGCCGCCGTCGGGTTGGCCATACTGGCGGCGACCTGGGTGGCCGCAAGCGCGGCCCGCCGCACTTCGGGCGTCGCAGGCACCGTGGCCGCGCTCCTCAGCGCATTCGCGGTGTACGAAGGCTTGCTCCTTGTCGCCAGCATGGTCGCGGGCGCCGTGACGAAAGAGGCCTTCACTCCGGCCATCCTGGGCCAGGTCCTGGCGCTCAACGCGGCGACGTTTGCCGGACTGCTGGCGGCGCGGGCACTGAAGTCGGACACCGGTCGCTTCGCGCATTCTGCGCGCGAAGTGGCGGAAGTCTGACGGTTCGCGTGATCCGGGCCCGTTGCGTCTCGATGCAGACGCAACGGGCCACTCCGGGATGCGTGGGAGGCGGCTGCTAGCGCGCCTCTTTGCGCAACCGTACCAGCCCCTCCTGCGCGGTGCTCGCCACCAGGCGCCCGTCCCGCGAATACACCCCGGCCCGCGCGAACCCCCTCGCTCCCGAGGCGCTCGGGCTCTCGACCGCGTAGAGGAGCCACTCGTCCACCCGCATCGGGCGATGAAACCACATCGCGTGATCGATGCTCGCCATCACGAGCTTGCCGCTGAACGATGGCAGCCCGTGCGGCAAGGTCGCGGTGTCGAGCAGGAAGTAGTCCGACAGGTAGGCCAGCAGGCGCCGGTGCAGGCCCTCGTCATCGGGCAGCCTGTCGACCGCGCGAAACCAGACCTGCCGAGCCGGCGCCGCCTTGCGCGGACTCAGGAACTCCATCGGCTGCACCAGGCGAAACTCGAACGGCCTCGGCCGCTCGAGGAAGCGCCGCACGCCCTCCGGCAGGCACGCGAGCATCTCCTGCGGCGGCCGGCTCGAATCCGCCAGCGTCTCCGGCGCCGGAACGGAGGGCATCTCGAGCTGGTGATCGAAACCCTCCTCCACGCTCTGGAAGGAGGCCGCCATGTTGAATATCGGCTCGCCATGCTGGATGGCGACCACCCGGCGGTTGCAGAACGCGTGCCCGTCGAGGCTTCGGTCCACTTGGTACACGATGGGCGCGTTGAAATCGCCGCGGCGCAGGAAGTACGCATGCAGCGAATGCACGATGCGGCCCTCCACGGTGGAGGCGGCGGCGGTGAGCGCCTGGCCGAGCACCTGACCGCCGAACACCTGGGGACTGCCGATGTCGCGGCTCTCGCCGCGGAACAGATTCACCTCGAGCGGCTCGAGATCGAGGAGCTTGATGAGGTCGGCGAGACGGGGATCCATCGGTTCTCCTGGGCGTAGTATCGAGATAGCGCTTCCTCGAGACGCAGGGATGTGTCACCGCCGCGCTGGGCCGGGCGCAGCGCCCGGACCGAGCGCATCATACTAGTCGGGCACGCCCAGGCGCTGGTGCATGATGGGGCTGGTGGTGGTGTACTGAAGGAACTGGCGCTTCTCGGGATACAAGTGATGCTGGATGCCGAAGGCGGCCAGCGCCGCCTCGTGAAAGCCCGAGAGGATGAGCTTCTTCTTGCCCGGATAGGTGTTGATGTCGCCCACGGCAAACACGCCCGGAAGGCTGGTCTGGTAGCGCTCCGTGTCGACCTTGAGCGCCCTTTTCTCGAGCTCCAGACCCCACTCCCCGATCGGCCCAAGCTTTGGGTGCAGCCCGAAGAACACCAGCAGCTGCTCGGCCTGCAACTCAAGCACTCCGGAAGGCGTCTTCACGTTGACGCCGTGCAGCACCCCGTCCCGAACGAGCAGCGACTCCGGCAGCGCCTCGTGCAGGTGCATTCGCCCCGCCGCGACCAGCTCCTTCATCCTGGCGACAGAAGCGGGCGCAGCGCGGAACTCGGCCCGCCGGTGTACCAGTGTCAGGCTCTTGACCCGTGACACCAGCTCCAGGGCCCAGTCGAGCGCGGAATCTCCGCCGCCGAAGATGACGATGCGCTTATCCTCGAGCGAGGCGGCATCCTTGACACGGTATTGAATGGCGCCGCCCTCGAAGGGCTCCGCGCCCGCAAGCCCCAGGCGGCGCGGCTGAAACGATCCGACACCCGCCGCAATGACCACGGCGCCGGCGTTGAAGCAGGTGCCGGCCGCGGTGACCAGCGTAAAGCGCCCGTCCTCGCGGCGCGCGAACCCGGTGACTTCCTGGCCCAGGTGGAACCGCGGCTTGAAGGGCTTGATCTGCTCCATCAGCCGGTCGATCAGCTCCTGGGCGCCGCATACCGGGAGCGCCGGAATGTCATAGATGGGCTTCTGCGGATAGAGCTCCGTGCACTGCCCCCCCGGGTGGGCCAGCGAGTCGACCACATGGGCGCTGATCCCGAGAAGGCCCAGCTCGAATACCTGGAAAAGACCACAGGGCCCTGCGCCTATGATGACCACCTCGGCGTCGATGGGCTCACCGCCGGCCTTGCCGGACTCGAGATCGATCTGGCTCACTCGCAACCCCCCTTTTTCCCGGGTGCAAAGCCGCCATCTTAAACGAGGAGCTGGTGCTGCGGGGGGTCCGGGGCCGGCGCCCTCGGGGTCTTCAGGCTCGCCCCGCGTTCGAATCGGTCGGCGTATGGAAATACTCGCTCTCGGAGGCGAGCTGCTCAATCAAGCGCTTGAGCTCGGCCATGCGCCCCTCGGCCGTGCTGATGGGCATGCAGTCCTGGCAGCGCGGGTCTCCACAAGGCTGGCGCGAATACAGCCAGTACTGCAGCGCACCGGCAAGCAGTCCATCTGCGATGTCCCACAGGTCGGCGTCCCGGTCCTTGTCCGCCATCCGATTGCCCAGATCGACGGCCTTGGTGAATGCAGAGTCGAAGGTATCAGCGATTTCGGTCATGGGCCGTCTTCTACCACATCCACGCAGTATAGAGCATACATCGCCCGTGCATGGATCACGGCTGACCGTCCGGACAAAGACCCGTTTCCCAGAACCGAGCCGTGGCCTCTCGAGAAGCCCCTTCCCTGGCGATCCGCCGAGAGCGCACAAACTCTGGCTCAAACTGTGCCGTTGGACAGACTCCGAATCTCGTCGGCCTCAAGGCCGCCCCCTGGACCGACAGGCTTCCAGGAAGGCATCGCGGGCGCGCACGCCGATATCGGGTTGGTCGGTGAAGAATCCGTCGATACCGGCTGCAAGAAAGCACCCGAGCTCGCTCGCAAGGTCACCACGATCCGCGTCCTTCGCCGAGGAACGCAACTCGGCGGGCAGAAAGGCGTTCTCCGCGCGGAAGGTCCAGGGATTGACGCGCAGCCCCTGCGCATGGGCGTAGGCAACGAGCGCGGTCGGCCCGGCGAGCCGACCCCGGACGTCCCGTGCAACGACCAGCGATTTCTCGGGTCCGATCGCCGAGGCATAGGCGGCCACCTCCGCCAGCCCCTGCGGGGTGAGCAGATCGGCGAAAGCACGCGGATCGCCCGAGTCGATGAGATCGGCTGGGGCGCCCTCGGCCTCGATGAGCTGAACCCGCGGCAGCCGGGTGAGCAGACTCAAGGCGCGCAGGATCGAGGGCTCGAACGATTGCAGAAACACCCCGGCTTCGGGCCCGCGGCAGCCGTGGCGCTCGAGCGTCTCGATGAGCGGCTCGGCCATGGGCAGGCCGAGTGCCGCAAAGTAGCCTGGATGCTTGATCTCCGGATACAGCCCGATCGGCTCGGGCGGCGGCAAGCCGAGCGAGAGCGCGCGAGCAAGCCTCCCCCGGCCGACCTCCTCGCGCAACGAGAGGATTTCCTCCAGCGTGGCGATCTCAAATCGCCCGTCGAAGCGGCAGTTGTCAGGCCTCAGGTCCGGGATGCGCTCGCGCGCGCGCAGGGCCTTCAGCTCCTCCAGGGTGAAGTCCTCGGTAAACCAGCCTGTGACGGCCACTGCGTCGATGACCTTCGTGGTGCGCCGGGATGCAAAGCGCGCATGGCGCGCCACATCCGTCGTGCCGCCGAGCTCGTTTTCATGACGAGCCACGAGCACCCCGTCCCGGGTCATGACCAGATCCGGCTCGAGGGCATCGGCCCCCTGCTCGAGCGCGAGCCGATATGCCGCCAGCGTATGCTCCGGGCGATATCCGCTCGCGCCCCGATGACCTATGACGGCGGGTTTCTGCATCGCTTTACGCCGCTTGCTACACTGGCCGGGTGTGGCTCACCGAGCATGACATTTATCTGTTCCGCGAAGGCACCCATGGACGGGCCTACGAGAAGCTCGGAGCCCACCCGCTGCCGCCTGAGCCGGGCCGTGCGGCCGGAACCCGCTTCGCGGTGTGGGCTCCGAACGCCGCCTCGGTCTCGCTGATCGGGGATTTCAACGGCTGGAACTCGCAAGCCCACCCCCTCACGCCTCGTCACGACTCATCGGGGATCTGGGAAGCCTTCGTCCCGGGCATCGGACCCGGGACGCTGTACAAGTATCACATAGTGTCCCGCCACGGGGACTACGCGGTCGACAAGAGCGATCCGTACGCGTTTCATTGCGAGCGTCCGCCGCGCACCGCCTCGGTCGTGTGGGACCTTGCCTATGAGTGGGGTGATGAGGGCTGGCTCGATTCCCGTGCCGGGGCCAATGCCCTGGATGCGCCCTGGTCGATCTACGAGCTGCACCTGGGCTCGTTCATGCGGATCCCGCACGAGCCTCAGCGCTGGCTCAACTACCGGGAGCTCGCGCATGCGGTGGCCGATTATGTGACCGAGATGGGCTTCACGCATGTCGAGCTGCTGCCGGTCATGGAGCATCCTTTCTACGGCTCCTGGGGATACCAGGTGACGGGCTACTTCGCGCCGACCTCCCGCTACGGCACGCCGCAGGACTTCATGTACTTCGTCGACCACCTGCACCGGCGGGGCATCGGCGTGATTCTCGACTGGGTGCCGTCGCACTTTCCGTCCGATCAGCACGGGCTCGGCTTTTTCGATGGCACCCACCTGTACGAGCACGCCGATCCGCGCCAGGGTCATCACCCGGACTGGGACAGCTCGATCTTCAACTACGGCCGCGCCGAGGTGCGCAACTTTCTCCTGAGCAGCGCCCTGTTCTGGCTGGACGTCTACCATGTCGATGCGCTGCGCGTGGATGCGGTGGCCTCGATGCTCTACCTCGACTACGCGCGGCACGACGGTGAATGGATCCCCAACCGTTTCGGGGGCAATGAGAATTTGGAGGCGGTGGAGTTTCTGAAGCAGCTCAACCTCGCCGTCTACCGCGACCATCCCGACACGCAGACCATCGCCGAGGAATCAACCGCCTGGCCCATGGTCTCGCGGCCCGTCTACCTGGGCGGACTCGGGTTCGGCATGAAATGGAACATGGGCTGGATGCACGACACGCTCAAGTACCTCGCCGCCGACCCGGTGCACCGCAAATACCATCACAGCCAGATCACCTTCAGCCTCTGGTACGCGTTCAACGAGAACTTCGTGCTGCCGCTCTCCCACGACGAGGTGGTGCACGGCAAGGGGTCGCTCCTTGGCAAGATGGCCGGTGATGACTGGCAGCGCTTCGCCGGGCTGCGGCTCCTGTACGGTTATCTCTGGACCCACCCGGGCAAGAAGCTGCTGTTCATGGGCGGAGAGTTCGGCCAGTGGAGCGAATGGGGGCACGAGAGGAGCCTTGATTGGCATCTGCTCGGGCACGCGCCGCACGAGGGCGTGCGCAAATGGGTCAAGGACCTCAACCGCCTGTATCGCTCGACCCCGGCGCTGCACGAGCGCGACTTCAGCGCCGAGGGCTTCGAGTGGGTCGACTGCGACAACGCCGACGACAGCGTCATCGTGTACCTGCGCCGGGGGCGCCGACCCACGGACTGGGTCCTGATCGCCTGCAATTTCACGCCCGTGCCCCGGGACAGCTACCGAGTCGGTGCGCCGCTCGGCGGCCGCTGGGCCGAGCGCCTGAACAGTGATGCCGCCGAATACGGCGGCAGCGGCGGCGGCAACCTGGGAGGCGTGCAGGCCGACGAGCAGCCCTCCCACGGCCACCCGCATTCACTGACCTTGCGCCTGCCTGCGCTCGCCGTGATCGTGCTGATGCCCGGCTGATCCGCCGCCGGTCCAATCCCCGCCACCTTCACCGACCGCTCACCCCGGCTCGATCGACTCCCGGACTGCCGCGCCGGCCGCCCGGCAGGCGGGCGAGCCGCGCCTGCGGGCGCACGCCTGCGGGGGCGCTTGCGCCCCTTGCGGCCCATATGTATTATCATCGTCATAATATTTACGGGGTGGCGGCAGCGAGAGTGCAGATCATGAACCACGACGTCATCATCACTTGCGCCGTGACCGGCGACGACACCAAGGTCACCAAGAGCCCCCATTGCGCGGTCACCCCCGAGCAGATCGCCGCGACCGCGGTCGATGCCGCCAAGGCGGGCGCCGCCATCGTGCATATCCACGTGCGCGACCCCGATACCGGCGCCTTCAGCATGGAGACTCGCCACTACCGCGAGGTCGTCAAGCGTATCCGCGAAAGCGGCGTCGATGTCATCGTCAATCTGACGTGCGGCATGGGCGGTTATATCTGCGTCGGCGAGCACGGCCTGGAGGACACCCCCGCACCGGGCACGGACTTCGTCAGCCAGGAGCGGCGCATGCAGCACGTAATCGATCTGTGTCACGAAGGTCTGTACCGCCCCGACATCGCCACCCTGGACTGCGGCAGCCTCAACTTCGGCGACGGCAACCGCGCATACGTGTCGACACCGGACTATCTGCGGCGCGGCGCCGCCATCCTGCGCGACCTCGGCGTGAAGCCCGAGCTCGAAGTGTTCGACACCGGCAACCTGTGGTTCGTGCGCAAGATGGTCGAGGAGGGGCTGATTCCCGCTCCCGCGCTCATCCAGCTGTGCGCCGGCATCCCGTACGGAGTGCCCGCCGACGTGGGCCATCTGCTCGCCATGGTCAACACCCTGCCGGCCGGCAGCATCTGGACGTCCTTCGCCATCAGCCGCATGCAGATGCCGTGGGTGGCTCAGTCCATACTGCTCGGCGGCAACGTCCGGGTCGGGCTGGAGGACAACCTCTATCTCAGCCGCGGTGTGTACGCGAGCAACGCCCAGCTCGTCGAGCGGGCCCGCACCATCATCGAGGCCATGGGCGCCCGCATCCTCTCACCCGCCCAGGCGCGCGAGCGGCTGAAGATCCGCTGAGCGCCCGGGAGACGCCGACGATGACGGCGGAACCGATCTATCGCACACCGATCGATCCGCAGTGGATCGATTACAACGGTCATCTGCGCGATGCCTACTATGGGCTCATCCTGAGCCTCGCCACGGACGCCCTGATGGACCGTCTGGGCATGGATGCGCCCTACCGCGAGCGCACACGTTGCACGCTCTACACCGTCGAGATGCACATCCACTACCTGAGGGAGGTGCACAAGAGCGATGTGGTCATCGTCAACGCAACCATCCTCGGCAGCGACACCAAGCGGATCCATGCGGCCCTGCAGCTCGGCTGCGAGGGCCGGACCGAGCCGGCGGCCGCCGCCGAGATCATGCTCCTGCACATCAAGCAGGGGGACACGCCCGCGGTCGCGCCATTTGCGCCCGACATCGCCCGGGCCATCGAGCAATTTCGCGAGCAATCGGCCGGCACGCCCGTCGGCCCGGGCTCGCGCCAGATGGCATTGAGGAGCCGCCCATGACCACTCTCTCGCGCTCACGTGCTCCGCTGGCTCGGTTGGCCGCGGTCGCACTCGCGCTGATCGCCACCACCGCGGCCGCGGCCGCCGCGCCCCCACGATTCAATATGCGCCCGCTCGATGCGGCCCGCCGCATCGTCGCCCTGCCCGATGGCATCTCCATGGCCTACGTGCCGCTCGGCAACCCGCGAGGTACGCCGGTCGTGCTGATCCACGGCTACACCGACAGCGACCTCGACTGGACCCCGCTCATCCCCTACCTGTCGAAAGGCTTCCGCCTGATCGTCGTCGACCTGCGCGGGCACGGCGAGTCGAGCAAGCCGGAGTGCTGCTACACCCGCTACGACTTCGCCTATGACGTCAAGCTGCTGCTCGACAAGCTGCACGTGCGCCGAGCCGACATCGTCGGGCACTCCCTCGGCAGCCTCGTCGCACAGACTTTCGCCGAAGTCTGGCCGAAGCGCACGGCGCGGGTGGTGCTCATTTCCTCGACCGCAGGCCCCCCGCCCAAGGCACAGCGACATGAGTACGACTGGGCGGCGCAGATCCGGCGGCTCAAGGAGCCGCTGAACCCCAACTCCGCCTTCATGCGCAAGTGGTGGTGGTCACCGCATCCGGTCAACCGCGCCTTCCTGCGGCGTGAACGGGAAAACGCCGCCAAGATCCCGCTGCGCGTCTGGCTGGCCGTGCTCAATCAGAGCCTGTCGAACGCCGATCTGCGCAACCTCGCCTCGACGCTGCCGCAGCTCAAGGCGCCGACGCTGCTCATCTGGGGCAGCGCGGACCCGATCATGCTGCCTGCCATGCGCGCCGGCCTGCGGCGGGCTCTGCCGCACGCCAAGGTCGTCATATTCCCGGGACTCGGCCACAACCCGTTCTGGGAAGAGCCGCGCCGCGTCGCCGCGGTCATCAACGCCTTTCTGAATCCCGCTGCGAACGTGCGCCGCTACGGCGCCGGCTGACCGGTGGGACCGCAGGATCGAATCACACGAAATCAACCCCGGGGGAGTACGACGAATGAGTTCCATAAAATGCTCGTGGAGCCGGCACAAGGACGTCGCGCTGGCCGCTCTGATCATCGCAGGTCTCGGCTCGGCGGGACCGCTGTGGGCTACCGATCCCGCCCCTGAGTTGCCGGCGGCGGCGCCAGGACCGGCGCTCGGGGAAATCGTGGTGACCGCGCAGAAATTCAGGCAGCCGCTCGCCAAGGTGCCGGAGAGCATCACCGCGTTCACCTCGCAGGCGCTGCACGCCTTCCACATCAAGTCCTTCGCCGCCTACGCCACCAAGACGCCCAACCTCTCCTTCTCCTACGGCGGCGGCCCGACCGGGATCGCCGCGGCGCGCAGCGTCGCGATCCGCGGCATCACCGGCCAGAACCTGTTCGGCACCTCCGGCGCGACCGGCTTTTATATCGACAACACACCGCTGCCGGCCTCGATCGACCCGCGCATCGTGGACATCTCCAGCATCGAGGTGCTCAAGGGGCCGCAGGGCACCCTGTACGGCGAGAGCTCCCTCGGCGGCAACGTCCGCCTGATCACCCACAGGGTGAATCTCGACAGGACCGACGGGCATTTTTCGACCGACATCGGCGCCACATCCGGCGGCGGCAGCCCCGATTACGGCGCCAGCGCCGTCGTGAATCTGCCGATCGTCTCCAACGTGCTCGGCGTGCGCATCGTCGCCTTCGACAGCCACCACGCCGGCTACCTGACCCGCACCTTTCCGGTGAGCGCCTCGAGCCCCGGAGTCACCAACCCGTTTCTCAATGTGCCGCGGCGCAGCGTCGGCAACCAGGGCGCCATCACGACCTACGGCGGCAGCGCCACCGTGCTCTGGCGGATCACCAGGCGCTTCACCGCCAACCTGCTCCTGATGAGCCAGGAAGAGAAGTATCACGGCTTTCCGGCGGCGTTCGCGCCGCTGCCGCAGTTCACTCCCGTATACACCCTCAATCGCGCCTTCAACGTCCAGCCGACGGCGCTCGACCGCTGGCAGATGGCCTCGCTCACCCTGAGGTACCGCGGCAGCGGCTGGAGCGTGGTGTCGGCCACCAGCTACTTCCACCGTCATACGCAGGACGTCGAGGACTCGACCTACGGCACGCAGCAGGTGCTCTCCTCCTACTATCAGGTCTCGGGGCTCCCGGCGCAGCCGTATCTCTGGAGGGGCGAGCATTACTTCAACCAGTTCAGCAATGAGACGCGCTTCTCCTTCAAGCCGATCCACCACATCAGCGGAACGTTCGGCCTGTTCGTGGCGGACTCCCGCGCGCTCTTTTACATCCCGCCGACCTTCGCCAACGGCCTGGTTGCGGCGAGCGCCGGCAACACGGTCGTGGGCGCGTGGCCGAACGACCTCATCTGGACGCAGAGAAATCCCGGCAGGGAGAAGGATTATGCGCTGTTCGGCCAGGTGTACTGGAATTTCCTGCCCAAATACACGCTGACGCTCGGGGCGCGGCAGTACTGGCTGAAGCAGAACACCGACTACGTCGCCAACGGCTTCATGAACTTCGGCCTGACGCCGAGTGCCCCACAAACCAACAGCCAGCACGGCCTCGACCCGAAGGTAGCGCTGTCCTATCAGGCGACCAAGTCCACCATGCTGTACATGTCGGCCTCGAAAGGCTTCCGCGCGGGCAACGCCCAGGCCTCCCTGCCCTTCTGCGCCGAGCCGAACCTGCCGGTGAGCGACATCACGCACCTGAAGTCCGACACGCTGTGGTCGTACGAGGCGGGCGCCAAGATGCAGCTGACGCATCCCGGCCTGCTGCTCACGGCGGCCGGCTTTCATATCAACTGGAACAACATCCAGCAGCAGGTGGCGCTGCCGTGCGGCGCGTACTTCGACATCAACGGTGGCCGGGCCATCATCAATGGCGGCGAGTTCGAGGCGATGGGCTATCTCACCCAGCGCCTGCAAATGCGGTTCGGGGTCGGCTACGAGTCTACCGACCTCACCAAGCCCGGAGCGCTGAGTCTGGTCGGGCTGAGCCCGGGATCGCCCATCATGGACGTGCCGGCCTGGACCGGCACGCTCGGCGGGGTATACCGACGGCCGATCAGCGCCGATGTCACCGGCTTCGTGGGAGCGGACTACAGCTTCACGGACAGCAGCGAATCGCTGCTCAACGGCGGATCCGGCGCCATCGCAACCCGGCCGAGCTACTCGCTGATCGATGCGCGCATCGGCATAGACTGGGGCAGGTCCTCGCTGTCGCTCAACGGCAGCAATCTCACCAACGCCAAGCCCAATCTCGGGGACATCGGCTACGTGGGTTACGCACAGTACAATGCGGCCGGAATCGTCATCCCGCAGGTCGCCACGCTCCGTCCGGCGACCGTGACCCTGGAGTACTCCCGCTCGTTCTGAGCGAGACGGGCTGTGCTCGGGCCATGGACGGCCCAAAGCGCGTCGCGGCCGCGCGCCCGGCCGGCGGCGGCGCCGGGCTCCCGGACCGGATGGAGGCTGAATGTCGAGTTCTGCTCGTGACGGACGTTTCGGTGTGCTGCTGCAATCAGCCCTGACGATCTGCTGTGCTGCCGGCTGCGCGGCGATCGTCCATGCTCGAACGCTGTATGTCCGCGCCGGCGCCGCCCCCGGGGGAAACGGCTCGCGGCCGGCGCCGTTCAATTCCCTGGCCGCCGTCGAGAAGGCTTCGGCGCCCGGGGACGTCATAGTCGTGATGCCCGCACCGTCCGACGTGCCGCCCCTCGACGGGGGCATCGCCCTGAAGCCGGACCAGTCGCTCATCGGCGGCGGTCCGCCGGTCAACGGAGCCGGACCGCTCGCACAGGCTCCGCGGATCACCAACGGCGACCCGCACAGCAATTCCGGTGACGCCGTCGTTCTCGCCGATCACGTCACGGTCGGCAATCTCGTGATCACCGGCTCGTACCGCGGTGGAATTTACGGCGCCAACGTAACCGGGGTGAGAATTTACGGCAACAACCTGTCCGCGACCAACACGGCGTGCGCCGCGGGTCTGTACGTGTATTTCCCGGGGGATAAGCCCGTGCTCGCGAACGGCTGGGCGGCCATCATGATCGACGAGAGCCGGGGGACCGGCTGGTTGTCCGTCGAGGACAACTACATACACGACGGCAAGTGCAGCGACGGAATCGACATCCTCGCGACCGGCGACGCCCAGGTGCAAGCGCGCGTCAGCGGCAACAGGCTCACACGCCTGGCGCAAGGTCCGAGGATGCGCTCGGTGCTCGCCATAGGCATGCAGACCCGCGACCACGCCGTTCTCTCCGTCGACTCGGATGACGACTCGGAGACCTACATCGGCAGCCCCGAGGCGGATTGCGAGGGTCTGTTCGGCAATCAGACCGGGGGCTCACTGACCTGGAGCATCGATCACAACACGTTCGCTCACGGCATCGGCGGCGGATCCTGCAATGGCGCGGAATTTTTCACCGACACGGGCCTCACCACGACGAACCTGTACATCGAGCACAGCACGTTCGCCTACGATCCGGGCGATATGATCGAGGAGGACAACGCGGGAGACACCGGGTCGGTCATGAACCTTACGATGGTGGATGTGGCGGTCAGCCATACCTCCTTTCCGAGGAAGCTGCCGCCGGAGCCGAAGTTCACCGACATCCAGTACATGGACAATCTTGGCCGCTGCATGGATCAGTATTCATGGGGGCACAGAGTCGTCAACAACCTGCGCGTCATCGACAGCAGTTTCACCGACTGCTACGGCGATGGAATCGGCTCTGACGTCACCGGCGGCACCTTTGTGTACAAGGACACCACGGCCGTAGGTGCGAAGCTCGACGGCATGAATTTCGGCGACGCCGCGGGCGATGCGGTCTCGATCGAAGTGCAGGACAGCTCGATCGAAGACTGCGGACAGTATGCCCTGCATTTCGCCAATCATGCCGCGATGTCCGACCTCCTCGTCGGGGTAGAGGACAGCCGGCTGAGTGGAGCGAAGGGGGCGGCGGTCGTCGCGTTCGATCAGAACGGAACCACGCGGCATTCGCACATCGTCCTCGGCGGCAAGGGGGCGCGCGCCAATTGCATCCTGGGCGGCGCACGACTCGCTGCCGAGGCGAGCGGGTACGATGTGTCCGCGCAGTGGAACTGGTGGGGCCGTCCCCAAGGGCCCCTCCGGGGCCGGATCTCGGCGACCCACGGGCAGCTGCGCATCGATCCGGTCAGGCGCTCGGCGCCGCCGAGCTGCGCAGCCGGCCGTTAACCCGGGCGGGTCGGCAGGTGCAGAGGCAATCGAGAGGTATCACGGCGGCCGTTCCGGCGGCCCGCGGAGCGGCCGCCGCCCTGCGCAGGCGCGCGCCGACTCGCTCTCACCCGGCGCCGCGCTCTCGCGTTGCCGGGGATGCGGGCTGCGCCGCAGCCGGGCGCCGCCCGGGGCGGGCGGGCGCCCTCGCCGAGGCCGAGCCCGCCCAGCTCGACAGCAGCTGCAACTGCAGACGCAGCTGGCGGACCTGTCTCTCGGGCGGCCAGTCCCCGGGACTCGCAACCGCGCTCGCGGTCAGGCCGTTGATGAATGTCACCACCGATCTCAGGACTTCCTCACGCGTATCGGCCGGCCACTGCGACCACTGCGGCCAGCTTTGCGCGAGGCAGCGCTCGAACAGGCGCAGGTACGCCCGGTGGATCCAGACATTGACCCGCTTCAGGCGCTTGTCCGCCATGACCTGGCCCCAGAAGGCGGTCCAGAACGCGCACTCGATGAAGCGCGTGGCGTCGACCGGCAGCGCCTCGGCGAGCAATGCCAGCAGATCCGGCTGCTCTGCCGCCTCGGCCTGACGGGTGAGGCGCTCCTCGATGCGCCGCAGGATCAGCCGCAGAGCGGCGACGATGATGTCCTGCTTGGTGTCGAAGTAATGGGCCACCATCCCCGTGGTGTAGCCGGCTTCGCGCGCGATGCGCACGATGGTGGTCTGCTCGAAGCCGTACTTCGCCACGACACGGCAGGCGACGAGCGCGATCTCGTCGCGCCGCCGGGCATGATCGACGATCTTGGGCATGGGGCCCTCCCGGAACTCATTTTCCCGGGAAGACTACAGGACGGCCCGCCTGGGCGGGAGCCCGGAGCCGGGCGTGGGCGGCACGAATGCCATCGAGCTTTGCGCGCACCTGCGCCTCCATGGGCGCGCGAGCCCCTTCCGAGGCGCTGGCATACTCGTAGTGCTGCTCACCGGTGGCGATCAGGCGACCGTCACTGCGGCGCTTGAGACTGTGGAACAGATGCGCGCCGTTGGCGTCGACGCCGAGAACCTGGGTGACCACGAAGATCGAATCGAGCGCGCTCGCCGGCGCATGGTGAATCACGTGGCTTTCGACGGCAAAGAACGCCCGGCCCGCGCTTCGATCGGCGCCGTTCATGCCCGCGAGCCGGAACAGAGCATCCGCGGCATCGCCAAAGACTTGAACGCAGCGCGACTCCGCCATGCGCCCATTGTGATCGATCCACTCCGGGCGGACCTCGGTCTCGAGCGTCTTCAGCGGCTGTGCGGATGCAGCGGCGGCATCCTCGTCGGCGGGCCGCAGCGCGGCGGCGCTGTCGGCATAGAGGCGCTCCTCCACGGCACGCAGCGTCGATCCGGCCCCGATGTCGAACTGCCTCAGCACCTGCTGGATGGCCACCAGGTACTCGTCCCGCAGGCGCTCGAGCTCACGGATCGAGCGCCCGGCCGCCTGCGCCTGGGTGCCCTCGACCATGCGGTCGATGAGCTGCTCGGTGAGCTCCGGGGCTTCGAGCTTGGTCCAGGGCCATTTGAGGCAGGGGCCGAACTGGCGCAGCATGTGGCGCATGCCGGTCTCACCGCCGGCCAGATGATAGATCAGGTTCGTGCCCATCGCCGCCCAGCGCAAGCCCGGTCCGTACACGATGGCCTCGTCGAGCTCGCCGGTGGTGGCAACCCCGTCGTTGACCAAATGCAGGATCTCGCGCCAGAGCGCTTCCTGCAGACGATCGGTCAGGTGTCCCGGCACCTCGCTGCGAACGCGCAGCGGGTGCATGCCGATATATGTATAGAATGCCTGGGCGGCCTCGAGCGAGCGCGCCGAGGTGTCAGCGCCGCCGACCAGCTCGACCAACGGCAGCAGATACACCGGATTGAACGGATGGGCGACCAGAAAGCGCTCGGGAGATTGCATGTCGCGCTGCAGGTCCGTGGGCATCAGTCCCGAGGTGCTCGAGGCGATCACCACATCCGCCGGCGCGTGCCGGCTGGCTTCCGCGAGCACACGCCGCTTCAGCTCCAACTGCTCGGGTATGTTCTCCTGGATGAAATCCGCCCGCCGGGCCATCGCCTTCAAGTCGGTGGTGAAGGTCAGCTTGCCCTTCGGCGGCAGCGGCGCGCTCGTCAGGCGCGCGAGGGCGGTCTCGGCGTTGGCGACCGCGCCGCGGATCCAGTCCTCCATCTCCGGCTTGACGTCCGCCGCGATCACATCTATCCCGAAATGCAGCGCGCGCGCGGCCCAGCCGCCGCCGATCACCCCGGTGCCCAGCAGGCCCAGCGTCCTGACTCGTCTCATGCTTTCGACCACTTCGCTCACCCTCCCGCCGGCGCCTTGCGGCCGGCATCGGTATTTTATAATATCGAGATCATAATATAAACAGGTTGCGCGCGCACGGGGGTACCGGCGCGGCACCACAGCACACGTGGTCCGCAGAATGTTGCTCGAGAAACGCTCCATCGACTACGTGCCGCTCGCCGAGCGGCACGGCAAGGTCTGGCACCTCTGGCCGGTATGGTTCTCGGGCGATGCGCACCTGGCGACCCTCGCCATCGGCGTGCTCGGCATCGCCCTCGGCGAGAATCTCCTGTGGACGGCGGTGGCGGTGATCGCCGGCTGCGCCATCGGCACCTTTTTCATGTCGTTTCACTCGGCGCAGGGACCGCAGCTCGGTCTGCCGCAGATGATCCAGTCGCGGCCGCAGTTCGGCTACGCCGGGGCGCTGCTCGTGTGGGCATTCGCCCTGGTGACCTACGTCGGCTATAACGCCTTCAACCAGGTGCTCGCCGTCCAGGCGATGCATCAGCTCGTCCACGGCCTGCCGGCCGACTCGCCGGCGGTGGTGATCGGCTTCGCGCTGCTCTCCGCCGGCATCGCCACCGTCGGCTACGACTCGATCCACCTCGCGCAGCGGGCGGTGGCGTTTTCCATGCTGGCGATCCTCACCGTGTTCACGGTGAGCGCGGTCTTTCTGCTGAAGATCCCCGCCTCGCAGTGGGCCTGGGGGGATTTTCGCCCGACGCCGTTCCTCACCGAGCTGCTGGCCGCCGCCGCCTATCAGCTCACCTGGTCGATCTACGTCTCGGACTACTCGAGGTACCTGCCCAAGGAGGTCAGCATCCGCGCCTCCTTCTGGTGGACCTACCTCGGCGCGTTCGTCGGCGGCGCCTGGATGATGCTGGTGGGAAGCGTCGCCGCGGCGATGTTTCCACGGCTCGATGTGCCGGCGGCGCTCGAGCGGGCCGCGAACAGCATCTTTCCCGGCCTCGGGGAGCTGGTGCTGGTCGGCGCGCTGATTGGCCTGCTCACCGTGGCGGCGCTCAATTTCTACGGCGCTTCGCTGACGCTGCTCAGCGTCTGGGACACCTTCAAGCCGCTCAAGAGCAGCGCCGGCAAGCGCATCGCGAGCCTCGCCGCCGCGGCCGTCGTCTCCACCGCGATCGCGCTCAATTCCTCGAGCGACTTTCTGCGGGGCTTCTCCAATCTGCTCTCGGTGCTGCTTTACCTGTTCACGCCCTGGACGGCGATCAACCTGGTCGATTTCTACCTGGTGCGCAAGGGGCACTACTCGGTGCGCGAGATTTTCAACCCCCGCGGCATGTACGGGCGTTGGAACTGGCACGGGCTGGCGGCCTACGCTTGCGGGTTCGCGGCCATGATCCCGTTCTTCAGCACCGGGCTGTACACCGGGCCCGTCGCCCGCTGGCTCGGCGGCGCCGATCTGTCCATGCTGGTGGGCCTGCCTGTGTCGGCAGGGCTCTATCTGCTCGCCTGCCGCACGATGGACATCGAGGCCGACGCACGCGCGGCCGCGGCGGCGGACCTCGGGCTGGAGCCCGTCTCCGACGCGACCGAGCCGGACGAGGCGATACTCTCCGACGCTTGAGCCCGCCGTCACAGCTCCCCGCCGGCACCCGCCGGCCCTGGATGCCGCCCTGCAAGAGGCGCCGTGCCCGGGGCCTCGAGCCCGACGATCGAGAGGCCGGGAGCCGCTCCGCCCCGATCGAGCCTGCAAAGCGCCTGCCCCGTCAACCGCCCGGCCGGTGGGCTGCGGCGAAGGTCTCGCGGATCGCGCGCAGACGCGCCTCGAGCTCGGCGCCGAGGGGCTCGGGGCGGTGGGACAGGAGCGCGCGGACATCGGCATCGATTCTCTCCAGGAGCTCCTCGTCGGGCAGCATCCCCGTGCTCACCGGCAGGCGGGCACCGAAGTAGCGGCTGTTCCACAGATGCTCGCGGCAGTGCGCGGCGGTGTGCCGCTGGCCAAGGTAATTGCCCCGGGCGCCGACTTCTCGGGCGAGATCGAGAGCGATCGTGTCCGCGTCGATCGTGATGCCCTGCCAGAGCGTGCGCAGCAGGCCGGCGAGGTCATCGCACAGGCACAGCGCGTGCAGCGAGAACGTCAGGCCTTGATCGAGCGAGCCGAGGTAGTCAAGCGTCGCGGGACGGCTGTAGAAGGCCTGCATCATGCCGAGGGAGATCTCCGCGACCGCATCCTGATTGAAGCGGCGCGCGGGGGAGTGGCCGCCGGCACCGGTGAGGGAAGGCAGCCCCAGGTGGCGGCGCACCTGGCACATGACCATGTCCGCGAGCGAGGTCTGGGCGAAATTGCCGATGCCGCCGGTGGCCGGCTCCATGAATGACACATCGGAGCTGCCGACGCAGAATGCGCCACGGCGGATGAGCTGTGCGAGAACCATGCCGGCGAAATCCGTCGCCAGGCTGTTCACCATGCAGCCGGCGGTCGTGATGGGGGTGGAGGCGCCGCCGATCGGCAGCGTGCCCACGCTGACCGGCACGCCCGCCCGCACGCACTTCACGAGCTGCTCCACGTGGGCGCGCGGATAATTGAGCGGCAGCGGCGTGATGATGTGCAGGAAGTACGGCTTCTCGAACAGAGCCTCCCGCCCGCCGCGGATCGCCGCGGCCATCTCGAGCACGGGGTCGAGGGACTCGGCGTTCTCGCACAGATACTCGAGCGGCTTGGTCGTGTTGGCCGCCATGATGGCGAATTCCTCGATCTCGCCATGGATGTCCGAACGGGCCACGTTCTTGACCGCGACGCAGACCGCATCCATGTTGGGTAACGCATCCGCGACACGCGTCACCATCGCAAGGTCCTCGCCGTCGCTCGGACGCTGCTCACCGCTCAGGGGATCGAAAATCCTGATGCACGTCATGCCGGGCATGAACCATGTGTGGCGGTCGTCGAGCTCGATGCAGCCCCGCCCGTTGCGATCCCAGAGCCTCACGCTCTTTGCGGCGCCGGCGAGGGCCGCCCGCACCAGCTGTGGCGGGAAACGCACGATCCCATCGGAGGAGACGTCGCACCCGGCATCGCGAAACAGTCCGAGAGCCTGCGATTCCGGGTCGAAGGCGACGCCGCAGTCCTGCATGAGCGTGAGTGCGCCCTCGAGCAGCCGCAGGGCGCGCTCGGAAGGCACCGCCTCGTACGGCGCGGTGGCTCCGTGATGCAGCCCCGGATCGGCAGGCGGGGCATTCACGGTCTCGGACACGGGGGCCGGTTGGGGTCTTCTTGCGCGACGCGCCGGGCGGCTCTCGGTAGGCATCAGGTCATCCGCCGTGTCATGGAGCGGGATTGGAGCCCAAAGATTATATGATTATATAGAATTTGCCAAATTTATTATATGTCCATATAGTGCTCTGATCGTCTGACCATGAACGGCCAACCGTCCCGAGCGCGGCCCGCCGCGAAGCGCAAATGAGTACCGAGTCCCGCTATGACGTGCTGTTCGAGCCGGTGCGCATCGGTCCTGTCACCGCGCGCAACCGCTTCTATCAGGTGCCCCATTGCACGGGCATGGGTGCCGCCCTGCCGCGCACGCTGGCGGCGATGCGTGGCATGAAGGCCGAGGGAGGCTGGGGGGTGGTTTGCACCGAGTACTGCTCCATTCACCCGAGCTCCGATGACCAGCCGTATCCCTCCGCGGCGAACTGGGACGAGGGCGACGTGCGCAACCTCGCCGCCATGGCCGATGCGGTGCACGCGCACGGCGCGCTCGCCGGGATCGAGCTGTGGCACGGGGGCAGTTTCGTCTCGAACCTGGCGAGCCGCGTGCCGAGCCTCGGGGTGCGCTCGATGCCGAGCCGCTGCGAGCCGATCCAGTCCCAGCGCATGGACCGGCGCGACATCCGCCGCTTCCGCCAATGGCATCTCGCGGCCGCGAGACGCGCCAGGGCTGCGGGCTTCGACGTGATCTATGTCTACCCG
>JAJZLX010000119.1 GCA_021850555.1 Pseudomonadota bacterium
GGGGCGAGCGCCGCGACAGACTGCTGAACACCCAGGCCAGCAGCAGCGCGCCGGCGGTGCTGAACAGCCAGCCCCACAGGCTGTAGATACCGTACAGCGCGAGCGAGGCGGGCAGCAGGAACACCCCGGAGCCGACCATGTTACCGATCACCATCGAGGTGGTGGTGGCGAGACCGAGACTGCGACGGGGTTCGGCACCGGTCTGCATGCGAGGCTTCTTCCGGTGTCCCGGCGGTTTCGGAGCACGTACACTACCTGATATCCTCGCCGATGAGTACGGTGCTGACGCGGAACTCCCATGCCCGAACTTCCGGACGGCGTGCGCATTGCCGTGACGAGACAGGTCAGTCCTGCCATGGAACGCTGCGAGCTGACTCACTTGCAGCGCGTACCCATCGACATCGGCCGGGCGAGAAAGCAGCACCATGCCTATGAGCAGGCGCTGCGCGCGCTCGGCTGCCGCGTCGAAACCCTTCCCGAGGAGCCCGAGCTTCCCGATTCCGTGTTCGTCGAAGACACCGCCATCGTTCTCGATGAGCTGGCGGTCATCGCCCGGCCCGGTGCCGAATCGCGCAGAGCGGAGACTGCCTCCGTCGCCGGCGCGCTCGCCAGATACCGAAAGCTCGTCCGCATCGAAGCCCCCGGAACATTGGACGGCGGTGATGTGTTGCGTGTGGATCGAACGCTGTACATCGGGATCTCGAGCCGCAGCAATCGCGAGGCCGTCGAACAGCTGAGCGCCCTGCTCCCGCCCCTGGGCTATCGCGTGCAGCCCGTGGCGGTGCACGGCTGCCTGCACCTGAAGAGCGCGGTCACGCGGATCACCGACGATGCGCTGCTGGTCAATCCGCGGTGGATAGACCGCAAGAGCTTCGCCGGCTTGCATTTCATCGAGGTGGATGAAGCGGAGCCCTTCGGCGCGAACGCCGTCATGATCGGAAGCTGCGCGATATACCCATCTTCCCATCCCCGCACCGCGGAGCGTCTGCGCCGGTACGGGATCCGTGTACACGCCCTCGACATGTCGGAAACGGAAAAGGCGGAAGGCGGCGTCACCTGCTGCAGCCTGTTGTTTTCCGAATAGCCGGGAGCCGAGACCTCGGGGCGCCGTCCGGCCCCGGAAATCGCTCCGGCGGCCGATCTGTTGACCGGGGGGCGCGAGGCTGCAATGCTTGTGGCCATGGCGACGACGCTCTGGATCGGCACCCGAAAAGGCGCCTTCACGCTGCGACCGGATGCCCGCCGACGAAACTGGAAGCTCTCCGGGCCCCAGTTCCTGGGGCACGTCATTCATCACATCGTCCAGGACCCACGCGAGCCCCGGGTCCTGCTGATGGCCGCCAAAACCGGACACCTTGGCCCGACGGTGTTCCGGTCGACCGACCGTGGCCGAACCTGGAGGGAAGCCTCCCAGCCGCCCGCCTTTCGCAGGGCGGGCGACGGCGAGGACGCGCGCGCCGTGGAGCGGGTGTTCTGGCTGACGCCCGGCCACTTGAGCGAGCGGGGAGCCTGGTATGCCGGCAGTTCGCCGGCTGGCCTCTTCCGCTGCGAGGACGGCGGCGAGCACTGGGAGCCGGTCGCCGGCTTCAACGATCACCCCATGCGCCCGAAGTGGACGGCCTTCGGGACACCGGATGGAGCCTTCCTGCATTCGATCAGCATCGACCCCCGCGATCCGAAGCACCTCTACATCGCGATCTCCGCCGGTGGTGTCTTCGAGTCGATCGACGGCGGCGCGGATTGGGCGCCGCTCAACGAAGGCTGCGCGGCGGATTTCCTGCCGGATCCAACCGTGCCTTTCGGCCACGATCCGCACTGCCTGGCGCTGCATCCGCTCGCGCCCGACCGGCTGTATCAGCAGAACCATTGCGGCATCTACCGGCTCGACCGGCCGCAGCGGCGCTGGATCCGCATCGGCAGAGCCATGCCCAAGAAGGTGGGCGACATCGGCTTCCCGATCGTGCTGCATCCGAACGATCCCGATACCGCGTGGGTGCTGCCGATGGACGGTCAGACGGTCTGGCCCCGCACCTCGATCGGTGGCAAGCCGGCGGTGTATCGCACGATCGATGGCGGCAAGCGGTGGCGGCGCCTCGACAAGGGACTACCCGGGTCGCAGGCCTGGCTCACGGTGCTGCGCCAGGCGATGTGCGCCGACGACCGCGTGCCGCGCGTGGGAATTTATTTCGGCACGACCGGCGGGGATGTTTGGGCCGGTACCAACGGCGGGGAGAGCTGGCGCTGCATCGCACGGCATCTGCCCGAGATCTACTCGGTAACTCACGCGACCTAGATCGCGCGTGGTGATTCGACCCATGAGCTGCACGGTCCGCATTCCAAGTCCGCTGCGCTCCTACACATCCGGTGCCGCGGAAGTGACCGCGGAAGGCGGCACGGTCGCGGAGGTGCTCGCCAGCCTCGAGCAGCGCTTTCAGGGGATCCGATTCCGTATGGTGGACGAGCAGGGCCGCATCCGCCCGCACATCCGTCTGTACGTCAACTTCCGAGAGACCAAAGCGCTTTCGGAAAAGGTCGGCCCGGCCGATACCGTGCATGTGATCTGCGCCCTGAGCGGAGGATGAGCAGTGGCGCTTTCGCCGCGCGAGCTGGCGCGTTATCAACGGCACCTCAGTCTGCCCGGGATCGGCCCGGACGGGCAGGCGCGGCTGAAGTCCTCCCGCGTGCTGGTGCTCGGGGCCGGCGGACTCGGATCTCCCGCGGCACTCTACCTGGCGGCCGCAGGCGTCGGCACGCTCGGCATCGTGGACTGCGATCGAGTGGAGATCTCGAACCTGCAGCGGCAGGTGCTCTTCGAGAGCGCAGATGTCGGGCGGCTCAAGGCGGAGGCGGCCCGAGATCGGCTGATCGCTCTGAACCCGGAGATCACCGTTGTGGCGCACCCGCTCACGCTGCGCGCGGCAAACGCCCGCGAAGTGCTGGAAGGCTACGACATCGTGGTGGACGGCACCGACAGGCTGCCTACACGGTATCTGGTCAACGACGCTTGCGTCCTCCTTGGCAAGGCGCTCGTCACGGCGGCGATTCATCGCTTCGAGGGGCAGGCCATGACTTTCGTTCCCCGGCAGGGACCCTGCTACCGCTGCCTGTTCCCCGAAGCGCAAGCCGGCGCGGCGGCGAGCTGCGCGGATGCCGGCGTGCTCGGGGTATTGCCGGGCGTACTCGGGGCGATTCAGGCGACCGAGGCTATCAAGATCGCCGCCGGCATCGGCGCGCCGCTCTCGGGACGCCTTCTCACCTATGATGCGCTGGAGCTGCGCTTCACGGAGCTCCCCGTCAGCCGGCGGGAGGACTGCGCCGCGTGCGGAGATCATCCCGGCATCACCGTGCTGCGGGACTGCGGCGAGTCTTGCGAGGCGGACCTGCTCCAGGCCGTGCACCGCCTGTCCGCGTGTGCGCTGCGGGACATGATGGCCACGGACCGGGCGCCCGGGCATGCACCGGTGTTGATCGATGTCCGCGAGCCGCGCGAGTTCGAAGCCCGGCATCTCGAGGGGGCGCGCAACATCCCGCTGCCGGAGCTCGAGCGCCGGGTGGCGGAGCTCCTCGGCGAGCGTCCCGCGATTTTCGTGTGCCGCAGCGGCGGGCGAAGCCTCATCGCCTGCGCAATCGCGCTACGGGCGGGGGTCGTCTACGCGGCACACCTCGAAGGCGGCCTGCTCGCCTGGGCGGCCGAGGTGGATCCTGCCTTTGAGGTCGCCCCGGCCTGACAACCGCCGCTCAGTCGAGACTGAACAGGCTCACCAGGTCGTAGCGGGAATAGGCGCGGAAGGCAATCATCGTTTCGGTGCGCGTCACGCCCTCGATGCCGCGGATACGCTGCGCCACCAGGTCCGCGAGCGCTTCGTTTTCCTTCACGCGCACCATGGCGACCAGATCGAAATTTCCGGCCACCGAGTAGACCTCGGATATGCCGCGCATTTCGCTGAGCGTCTCGGCGACCGAGGCGGTGCGTGACGGCTCGACATTGATCATGATTATGGCGGTGACCAAAGCTCGATCGGATGCTGCGATCCGCCTCCCGGATTTCGGCAGCTCACTGCGCGCTCAGGCGCACCCCATGACACCGCCGGACAGCCGCGATTGTACGGGCGGCGTCGATGCCGGGCAACTGGCATGCAATTTCCGGGACGACGGGCGCCCGCCCGCCCCGCGCGGCATGCGCTGCGGGACGATTCGCACGACATTTCCCGGGAATTGCTGTTAGGATTAAGTCACGCTCATAACAAACACGGAGTCTCATCCGTCATGTCAGAAAATCCGCGCACGATCTCCAGACGACGCCTGTTGGGTTCAGCGATGGCGCTGGCCGGAGTCCCGGCCGCGCTCGGCGCGCAGCCCGGCCCGGACGGGGCCTCGCTCTGGGGTTTCTACGACTCGATGCTCAAACGAGCCAAGTACATCGACCTCACTCACGCGCTCGCGCCCGGCTGTCCGCTTGGCGAGGGCTTCAAGGATTTCACCGTAGGCGCGGCGGTGGCCGGCATGAGCGTGCCCGGACTCGTGCGCAAAGGTGAGCCGTTCACCTACGCGACCGTGGGAGCGGCGATTACGGCCTACGATCTGCCGATGGACCACATCGGTACCCAGTACGGGCCTCCGGCGCACATGAACGATCACGGCGCGACCATCAGCGACATCCCGCCGACCGTCTCGCTGCGTCCTCTGGTGGTGATCGATTGTGCGGCGCAGGTGCGGGCCGATCCCGGCTATCAAGCCAAGGTGAGCGACGTGGACTCGTGGGAGCGCCGTCACGGGCGGATCCCGGCCGGCTCGGTGGTGATGTTCCGCTCCGACTGGTACAAGCTGTGGCATGAGCACCCGCACCGCTTCACGCGCCAGCCCTTCCCCGGGGTGGAGCTGGCGACCCTGAAATATCTGCACCTGAAGCGGCACATCCTGATGCACGGACACGAGCCGCTGGACACCGACAACACGGCGCCGAAATTTCTCGCCGAGACCTGGCTGCTGCAGCACAACTTCGCCCAGGCCGAAGGCGTCGCCAATCTCGACCAGGTTCCCGAAAGCGGCGCGCTCATCACCATTGGCTTCGCGAAATTCGCCGGTGGCACCGGCGGGTTTGCCCGCTACATCGCCATCGCTCCGCCGCAGTGGCCGCACGGCGTCACGCTCGCGCAGGAACCGGGCGCGCCGCTTCCGACTCACCGGCGCCGCCTCCGGCGCGCACCGGACGGGGTGCTGAGCTGAGCGCCAGCCCGGTTCAGCGCGCGCACAGCGGCTCGAGCACCCGGGCGAGCCTGTCGATTTCCGCATGTGTGTTGTAGTGCGCAAGCGAGACGCGCACCGCGCCCGTATCGGCCGACAACCCCAGGCGGCGCATCAACCGCGGCGCGTACATGTGCCCGTCGCGGATACCGATATCGGCCTGCGCTGCCGCCGCGACGACCTGCGCCGGGGACAGCCCCGGCAGGTTGAAGCACACGGTGGGGACACGCTCGTGAGCCCGCCCGGGATCGGCGATCCCGTAGATCTGCGCGCCCAGCGCCCTCAGCCGCTCGAGCAGCGCCGCTGACAGGGTGCGCTCATAGGCCTGGATAGCGAGCATTGCCTCCCGGCAATCCCTGCGCAGAGTCCCCGGATCGACATCACCGTCGCGTCCGCCGATGCGACGGCCGAGCGCGGCCAGGTAATCGACAGCGGCGGCCATTCCGGCCACGTTCTCGTAGATGAACGTGCCGGCTTCCAGTTTTCCCGGCGGCACGTCCGGAATGAATTCCTCGCGGAACGTCGGCAAGGCGCGCAGCGCCGCATACCGCCCCCACAGGAAACCCATGTGCGGGGAGAAGATCTTGTAGCCGGAGCAGACGAGGTAATCGCATCCGAGCGCCTGCACGTCGATCGGACCATGCGGCCCATAGTGAACGGCATCGACAAACAGTTCGCCGCCCGCCGCGTGTGTCAGGCCCGCGACGCTGCGGACGTCGACGATGCTGCCGATGGCATTCGAAGCGACTGTGCAGGCCACCAGGCGGGTACGCACTCCGAGCAGCGCACGCAAATCGTCCGGATACAGCCGACCGTCCTCGCGCGCATGCCACCAGCGTATGACCGCCCCCATGCGCTCAAGCGCCAGCCAAGTCGCCACGTTTGCCTCGTGATCGAGGTCGGTCACGATGATTTCCTCACGCCGGCCGAGCATCTGCCCGATCGCCAGGCTCACTTGGCGGATGAACGACGTGGCATTCATGCCGAAGGCGATCTCTTCGCCACGCTGCGCATTGACCAGGGCCGCAACGCGCTCACGGGCTTGCGCGATCGTCTGATCCACGGCCAAGCTCTGCCGGTAGCGGCCGCCACGCTGAACGTTGTGCTCGATCAGATGCCGGTTTACCGCCTCGATCACCCGCTGCGGCACCTGCGCGCCGGCGGCATTGTCGAAGAACACGCGATTTCCCGCGCTGCGCAGGGCGGGAAATTGCGCGCGCAAGGCATCGACCGGGAACGCGCATTGGTCATTTGGATGAGATGTCATGTTCAGGCTCTTATCGGCTGATCCTACGCTGCGAGCTGACGATGCTCGCCTTTTTGCCCGGCCGCCGCACACCGCGGGCGCGCCGGCCGCTCAGCCCTCGGGACCGAATCGCGATCGATGGCCCGCGAGCGCCGACACGAACCGGTCGATGTCCTCGTCGGTATTGTAAAAATGGCACGTCGCTCGAATATTGTTGTCGCGGAACGAGGTTACGATGTTCTGCCGCATGAGCTGCCCGAACAGGCCCGCTGCATCGCGCGACGGCACAGCCACCATCGGACCGCGGCGCGAGTCCTCGGCCGGTGTCATCGCCGGCCACCCGATCTCGCGCAACCGCTCCATGCAGCGGCGCGTCAGCGACCGCACGCGCGTCTCGATCTGAACGGGATCGGCCTCGACGATGATCCTAAGACCCGCCTCGGCCGCGTAGCAGTTCACGACCGGTGGCGTGCCGGCCTCGAAGCGGCGCGCGCTCGCCGACGGCCGGTTGGCAGTGATGTCCATGGCGGCAATGTCCTGTTGGGCAAACCAGCCGGAATTGGTCGGCACCAGTCCCTCGATCAGCGGCTTACGCACGTAAAGAAAGCCGATACCGGCCGTGCCGAGCAGGTACTTGAGCATGCCGCCGACCATGAAGTCGACGTCGAGCGAGCGGGCGTCCACCGCAAGCGCACCGACCGCCTGATAGGTATCGAGCAGCACCCGCGCGCCCTTGGCGTGCGCCAAGCGAACGATGCCCGGGATGTCCAGCCGTGCGCCGTTGCGAAAGCATACATGCGTCACCGCGACCAGGCCGGTGCGCTCGTCGATCAGCCGTTCGAAGTGCTCGAGCGGAATATAGCCATCGGCGGCGCGCGGCACGTGCACGACGCGCGCGCCGCGGCGCTCCTGCGCATGCCAGATCTGCGCGCTGGTCGGGAACTCGAAGTCGCTGACCACGATCTTGTCGCGCGGCCCGGTGTAATCGAAGGCGCTGGCCAGGGCATTGATGCCCGCCGAAGCCGAGGCGGTCACCGCTATTTCGTCCGCCGTCACTCCGAGCACCCGCGCCATGAGCGCGCGCACCGACTCGTTTTTGTTGATCCACACGTCCCAGTTCGCTCCGACCGCGAGACGATCGTCCATGTAGGCATTGATCGCGTCACGCACGCTCTCGGCAAGCGCGCAGTACGAACCGCTGTTCAGGTAGGTCTTTTGCTCGAGCAGCGGGAATCTGCGCCGCAGCGCCGCAAAATCTGTGCTCATTCTTTGCCTCGTCCGGCTATCCGTTCATGTCGAGTGGATCGGGTGGCCGCTGCTCACGCCTGTGCCTCGGCAGCGCAGGATGCCGCGCGGGCGCGCCACACGAAATACGCGATCGAGATAAAGATCATCCAGGGCACGCCGTAGACCCAGGACAGATCGAGCGTGGGCATGAACGCCATGGTGACGAGGATCGCGCCCAGCATGATGAGCCCCGCATATTGCATCCAAGGGAACAACGGCATGCGAACCGGCAGATTGGCCGTGGCATTGCGGCGCCGGAAGCTCA
>JAJZLX010000215.1 GCA_021850555.1 Pseudomonadota bacterium
CTGCCGCGCGTGATCGACGGAGCAGGCAGCGGCGATGACCTGGTGGTGGAAGCCGCTTTGCTCGCGCATCATCAGGCAGCGGCGGATGCTTGCTTCAACAATATGACGGTTGCACTCCGGTGCGAGCGCAATCCCTCGCCGGAACCATGCCTCCTCGCGCAGCGCCAAAACCTCCTCCAGAGTGTGGCGGCGTTGGTCGTTCCGATAGGTAAACTCGATCTGCTGTGGCGCGACGTTGATGGCGTGCAGCCGTTTGATGTAGCCGTTCACCATCGCCGACGCGTAGCTATAGCGATAGATAGGTGTGCCGACGAGCGGCTCTCCATCACTGCGAAACGGCGTCGCCGTGAGACTCACCACTTTGGCATCGGGGAATCGGGCAAAAACCTTTCGCCAGCTATCTGCCACGTTGTGGTGGCCTTCGTCCACCAAGATCAAATCGAAGAACCGGTCGGGAAACTGCGGCAGCCACCGGTCGGCCGAGCTTGCGAGCTGCTGGATGTTTGTGATGACAAAATGACTGCGGATGCAGTCATGGATGTTGGCATTGCGGCCGTTGAGAATGGCGCGGTATGGGCCGGCAGTGAAGGACTTGAGCACCTTGCGCGCGCGCCAGAAACAGTTGGGCACAGTGATGTCGAGCGCCGCAGAAACGCCCTTCAGGATGGTGAGATTTGGCGTAATGATCAGGACGCGGCCGAGGGAAACGCCGAAGGGAAGGGTCGCCATGACGCCGGTCTTTCCGCCGCCGACCGGGATCTGAAGGATCACGGGGTCGTTGCTACTGCTGAAATGTTGCCTCGTCGCGCGGTGCGCCTCGCGCTGCGGCTCACGGAGCAGATCGTTGGCCTCGATGTTCGCAGGAGCGGCTTGGAAGAGATTCCCGATGGTGGGGTCATCAGCCGGTGTCGCCATCAGAGCCGTGCGGAATGGCTCCAGGTCGGCCATCCGGTAGTAACGGTAGCCGCTTCCAGGATGTCGCGTGGACTTGAGCTTCCCTGAGCTATCCCAGCGCCGCAGCGTCTGAATAGAGATCCCAAGATACTCGGCGGCTTCCCCGATCGACATAAGACTATCATCAACCATATGCATCTATATACATCTGTGGTCACACATCGTCAAGATTTAGCTAGCGCGCATTCGATCGGATCTCCCTTGACGGTCGCTGTTTCCGATGTACACTGACAATGTGTCGGATATACACAGCGCCAAATCATGTATCACTACGACGGCGACTTAGTGGGGATCAACGAGGTTGCAGAGATGGCGCGGGTATCGCGCCAAGCTGTGACTAACTGGCGAGCACGGGCAGCAGATTTCCCACACCCCATCAGCGAGTTGGCCTCCGGTCCAATCTTTCGGCGCTCGCAGATTCGCTCCTGGCTTAGACGAAACAAAAGGAAACTTCCAATGACACACATTATTTCGGTAATCAACTTCAAGGGCGGAGTCGGCAAAACAACGACAACCGTCGCCCTGGCCGAGACGTTTTCCGCCGAAACAGGGAAGAGGGTTTTGGTGATCGATCTCGATCCGCAGACAAACTCCACCCTCATGCTCATCGATGAGGATCGCTGGTTTGATCTCAACGCTAAGGGCCATACGCTGGCGACGCTATTTAAAGACGCGTTGGATCCCGACAATAAACGCTTCGACTTAGGGGCTGCTCTCCAGAAGCGCGTATCGGATGTAGATGCAGCTCGCACCGTTGATCTGCTGCCATCGAGTCTCGACCTGATCGACGTGCAGGATCGCCTAGCAGGCGTGCCATCCGGTAAATACTACGCCGTGAATCCAGTAGATCTACTCCTGCGAGCAGTCAAGTCAGTCCTCGATAACTACGATTTGATCCTAATTGATTGCCCGCCCAACCTCGGGATCATCACACTCAACGGCTTGCGCATCTCTGACGGATACATCATTCCGACCATCCCGGATCATCTATCTACATACGGCATTCCCCAGATCCTGACCCGCGTCAAGGAGTTTGGCAGAGCCATTGACGAAGCCATTGAGCCGCTGGGCATTGTTGTTACGAAGTATCAAGCCAACTCGACGGTACACAACAATACGCTTCGACAGCTCAAGCGGAACGACGATCTCCCAAAGGTCTACGAGCAAGTAATAAAACAAAGCAACACCATATCTGCGGCAGCTGAATTTACGACATCGAAGCGCACACTCAGACAGAAGTACGGCGCTGGAGCGGCCGGACTGGCCTCAGACTTCATCGGGCTGGCGACCGAACTGTGGAATGCTCTGGAGGTTGAAGCGTGACGTCTCGTCGCATGCTCGGCAATCTCTTCCGTGTCGTACTAGAAGAGGCTGATAAGAATCCCGACTTCGAAGCCCGTCTTCTAGAAGTATTAGCCGCGGCCGGCTTTGCCCCGATCAAAGAAGGTGCTGCGCCCAAGCACAGAAAGAAACATCAGCGCGGCCGAGCGGATACGTCAACAGGTGGCGAACTAGCGGCGAAGCGGCCAAGCAATCGGCGGCCACCAGCAGTCCTAGACCCGATAAAGATTGCGCGCGAGGGTGAGCAGCCGTTGCGGGCGGCCCTCGAGGCGCTGACGGTGGATGAACTACACGACATTGTCGCCGATTACGGTATGGACCCCGGCAAGCTGGTGATGAAGTGGCGCACGGACAAGCGGATTATCGACAGGATTGTGGAAATATCGCTGGCGCGGGCCCGCAAAGGCGAGGCGTTTCGCAATACAAACGACGAGAGGGGCGGCGAAACACTCTCACTACAAACATGCAGGCAGGGCCTAGTTATCGAGTGCTCGAACGCGGGGGCGACGACCTTCTGGCTGGGCCCGGCACGCGTGACGCATGGACTGACCGGCGTAACGATCTCTTTTCATAATCATCTGCCTTTCGCAATCGAAATCAATGTCCATCGCTTAGAAGCCCGTATCGATAGCAACTGCCTGCTAGATTCGACGTTGAACTCGTCAGCAACAGTCGCGCCGACCAGTAGTTCTGTCCTTGTGCTGCCTGAGCTGACTCTTACGGATAGGCAAGTGAAATGGCTTGCTGATTTAAAGCGCGAATCCGTGACTATAGACATGACCGTGCACTGGTCCGTCCGCAGCGACGCGACCAATTGGGAACAATCACAACAGCTCAAATGCGTCGCCAGGATTAGTACAACCTAGAAACGACAGGTCGGTGTCGCTCTGTCGTTCCGCCATGAAACCTATCGTGCCTCCATATAACGTGACATCCTATACGGGTCACATATCCTGGGAAGAAGCGCTTGACATTACGGAGAAAGCGGGAGGGACCGAACCGGTGGCAATCAGCGAGCGATATTCTCCGTCCATGAGCGCTCGGGCCCTGCGGACAAGATACCGTACCTGAGCCCGAAGAGCGCTGTCCGGTCGCCAGCTTCGAGCAACGGTGGCGTGCCCAAAGATCGCTGAGGCGAGCTCGCGCTGGGTGGCGTCGGCGGCGAGGCCGTCGAGCACCTGGAGCGCCCGCGCATGGAACAGATCGGTTCGGCCCGGACGGTCGGCCAGCCGCTGTCGCCGATCAGAAGGGGCAGAGTGGAGCGCGTGGAAGGCGGCCACGGTGCGCGAGGCTGCGTCCTGTGCAGCGCCCGCTGGAATCTGATAGGCAAACGGATCGCCGACGCGGAGACTGTCCGCGACGTGCAGCTGCACACCCTGCCAGCTGGATCGAAGCATGAGCTGGAGATCCGCTCCGTCGCTGAACACGTTCTTGCGGCCAGCGAGGTGCCAGATCGAGAACTGATCCCCGGGCCCTCCCCGCCCTTCCGCTGAAGGGTATTCGTCGCGGACGAGTCTCACCGGCGCCGGAGCCCCTATCGCCCAGACGGGGGAAGCCTCCCGCGCATCGAGCCGCGGATCAATGAGCACTGCGAGCCCCCACCGCGCGGCAATACGCTGCGAGGCGCCGCGCCGGGAACGCATCCAGTCGTGTGCGTAGCGCGGATTTCGGCGTAAGTACTCCCACGCCCGAGAGGCGGGCTCGAGATGCAGCACGTACACGTACGCTGCCCAGCAGGTCCAAGGGGCGTCCATGGCGGAGGGCGAATTTCACCGTTGTTCTCCGCTCTCCGACTCTGACGGCAGACGCGACGTCCGCTTTAGCGCAGGTCAGGCAAAAAAGGAAGACCAAGTTTCGCCCGAGTTTGCCCCGAAACTCGATATTCCGTTTCCGAACGCCTGTGGGGGACCCATTACTCTGCGTTTCTGCGCAAACACGCGCGATTCGCGACTGACGCTTTGTGAGCCGCCAGGGTGATGCTCGCAATTGAGAGACGTGCGGAATCGGACGCACGTCCTGACGTTGCCTCCTCGATGGATGTCGCAGCATGCTGGTGCTCACACAGACGGGTTCCCCTGGCGCGATCCCGCGCCCCATACGGCCGCTCGAGCTGCGGCAATACCGGTATTTCGTGGTGCTGGCCGAAGAGCTGCACTTCGCACGCGCGGCCGAACGTATCGGAATCGGCCAGTCAAACCTGTCCCGCGAGGTCAAGGCGCTCGAGCAACAGATGGGGCTCAGGCTATTCTATCGCACGAGCCGCCGCACGGAGCTCACCGCCGCGGGCGAGCGGTTCGTCGAATCCGCCCGGCGAGTGCTCGCGGCCGAGGAGCACGCACGCCTTGCGGTCGGGGAACTCAGGCGGAGCACGAAGGAGCAGCTGCGCGTCGGAGTCTGCGAGCGCGTTGCCAGCGCGCGGATCTCTACAGTCCTTACCGCGTGGCGCGGCGCCAACCCGGCGGTCGAGCTGCGGCTCGTCGGCCGCTCTGGGCGTGCGCTGATCGACGAGATCGAGAATGGTCTTCTCGATGCCGGAATCACCGCAATGCAGGTCACAGAGCCCGGCATCGTCGTTGAGCCACTCTGGACCGATCCATGGCTCGTTGCGCTCCCGAGCGCTCACGTCCTCGCCCCTTCGCGAGCCGTCGAACTCGCAGAGCTTGCACGCGAGCCGATCGCGCTCCTTGCGCTGGATGCCGGCGGGGCTCTCGAACGGCGCGTCGTCGAATGCCTCAGCTCCATCGACCCGCGTGCTGCGATTTCCGAGCGTCCCTCGAACGTCGCGGCGCTCCTCATGTGGGTAGAGGCGGGCTGCGGCGTGGGGCTGCTCACCGCATCTCAGGCGCAAGTGTTCGCATGCACCAGTGCTGTCATCAAACCGCTCCGCCGAGGGCTACCGTTGGCTGAAACCCGTCTCGTGAGAACGGACGCACCACCGTCCCCGCCACTTTCACGGCTCATCGGATATTTGGCGGCGAGCCAGACGTGAGCGCACATACCGCAGCAATGCCCTCAACGCCTTGCCGATCGGGGCTATGGCTTGGCGAAAGGAATATGTACTAGCTGCTCAGTTAAGCGGCCCTCCGAGGTGGGGATTGTGGGTTAAACTGCTACCGAAATCGTGGCGAACAGATGAGCAACCGAGACGAGTTCTCAAAGAGAACATGCCTAGCAGTCGCGCAGCGAGCCAATCACCGTTGCTCGTTCCCTGGCTGCCCACAAATAACATCTGGCCCGAGCGACGAGTCTCCAGAGTCCGTCACCATGATCGGGAAGGCCGCGCATATTCATGGCGCCTCATCCGGGCCTGGCTCCAGGCGCTATCTCAAATCCATGTCGCGCGAGGAACGAAGACACATTAGCAATGCCATCTGGCTATGCAGCAACCACGCCGACATGATTGACCGGGATGAGGCGACTTATACCGGAGACGAGCTCCGGGCGATGAAGCGCGAGCACGAGAACAACATCAGCGTTATTCAGCGGAATGCGATCCTGGCAGGCGTCCCCACGCCAGATTATATCGCCATCGGACCGGACATCGTATTTACAGGCGACTTTATCGGCATCGACAACGAAGGGTGGAGCCTTCATCTACGGAATTTCTTTGAAGGCGATATTCACACACTGATCACCTTCATCGAGCGCTTCGAGCAAGCGCCGCCGAGTGACCGATACGTACTCATGAACCATCTCGGGGATGGACGGGTACTCAAAGAACCACCGTCCATAACCAAGGATAAAGCTGGAGGCTACATTATACGTTGCTCGGTCCTTCCAGGCGCTGAACGCATAGACGCAGCCGATATTCCAAAGAGCTGGGCACTGTCGGATAGCCACGACCCCATGGTAAAAGAGGGCAACTGGACTCTCGTGTCTGGACTTGATGCCCTGCCGCAACAGATCAAGACATGCTTATCTCTCCAGAAAGGCGAGAGCCCGCTCCATCGAGAGTTCGGAACGCGAATTGCCGAGTACTATAGTCTGCTTTCTGGTTCGCCGTGGTTTGACCGCTATCTCAAACTGGAAGTCATTCGCCAGGCATCGATTCCCTACGTCGACCCGATCAACAATCGGCAGTACACACCGCTCCTATGCGTCGAGCGTGTTTTCGGGATCGAGGTCACTGCGGTTGCGCCGACCAACAACTGGCTACCGGTTCGCGTAGACCTCGATGTCAAAGGAGTGGGGCGGTGGCGGCACGAGTTGTTTGTCTGCGTCCCGCAGGGACCTGTGGCGAAGTCATCTTTGGGTCACGTTCTCGGTGGATCTTCTGACCCGTGATGATGTTGGGTGTCTGTGCGTTTGAAATAGCAATACTGTGCGCCGACAGTCTTCGCGATGCGTCCGAAGCTCCGTCACTCGCCAATCCCGGGAATGGGCCACGCGCAGCTCGTACTACAACGTCGCCGTACAGACGTGGCGCCCCATCATCACCCCCGCAATGACACCAAGCGCGTGAGTCATGAGATCCGCCTCCTCACAGCTTCGCATCGCGATCCTCAAGCTTTTCAGGGTTGGTCGAGGGCATGTGGACGAGAGCGTTCCCGCCGCATCACCGCCTTGAACGCTTTGTCGCGCAGGATGAACTGCGTGAGCATGTGCGGGATGAGATCGGCCGCGAGCACCGTCTCCCCCCAGGTCTCGCTATGCAGGGCGGCGTAGCGATCGAGCTGGGCTTTTAGACCGATGGGCACGGTGATGGTGAGCTTGATGGTATCGGTGCTGGGCAGCGGCCCGAGGCGCAGCTTGGCATTCACGTGGCATCTCCCTTCAGGGACTCGAGAAATCACCCTCCGCCCGATAGGGGCGGAGGATCAGGTCCTTGTTCACGATCACCCGCACCGGATATCCAGGGCGGATCGTGATCGTGGGCTGGATATCGAGATTGCGCTGAGTGATCTCCTGGCCGACCTGGTTCGTTGTGCCCTGCAGCCCCTGCAGCGAGGCGTAGAGCACGGACTGCGAATCCCCGTACTGGCCGCCCGGCACAGCGAGCTCCGCCGCGGCCCCGAGCAGCGTCGAGACCGCCGCTCCCGCGACCAGGCGCTTCCAATGCCAGTCGACCCGGTCTTGCAATCCCTCGTAACCCTCCGGATCGGTCCCCGGCAGACGGCCGAGCACAATCGAGGATCCGTCCGGCAGGATGAGCCGCGTCCAGACGAGGAGCACCCGGCGCTGTCCGTAACCGACCTGGCTGTCGTATACGCCGAGCAGACGCGACCCCTGAGGCACGAGCAGGATCCGCCCCGTCACCGTGTCGTAGACGTTCTGGGTGACCGTGGCGATGATGTTGCCCGGGAGGTCCGAGTCGATGCCGGTCAGGAGCGCCGCCGGGATCACCGTACCCGCCAGCAGCTCGTACGGGGATCGCGGCGTCACGAGGTGTCCCGAGGCGTAGATGCGATCATTAGCACGCGCGCCGAGAAACGATTCGTTCTGCGCCTGGCCGCGCTGCGGCGCTCTGGGACGCGCGCCCACCGCCCCTTCTCCGCTCGCGCCCTCCGCCACGTGCGAGGCGATCGCCTCGGCGGCCGCCAAGCTCGGTGACTGCGCACCGGCACCTGGCGGCGCCGTGCTCGCCATCGCGGCCGACTGCCCCCGCAGATGCACGAAGAGCTGCGCCTTCGCCGCGGCCTGCGCCTCGCGTTGCTGCTGCAGGCGCTGCGCGCGGATCGCGTCCTCCTGCGGACTCGGCACGAAGCTCGGTCGCTCGGGAAGCTCCGGGATTC
>JAJZLX010000631.1 GCA_021850555.1 Pseudomonadota bacterium
CCCCCTTGAGGTCGGGTCCGCGGAGTTGGCGCACGGAGGCGATGACCTGCTTGCCGGTCTCGCCATCGCTCAGACGATGATCGGTGATGACCAGCTGGAGATGGTGTGATTCGCGCGCGTGCGCAATCGCTTGCGCGAGCGAGGTGGCCGTGGCGACGACGAATCCCGCCGCCGTGAGCAGCAGCCTGGTTGCGTTCAGGACCGCGGGCTCATCCCCGACGAGCAGGACCTGGTGTGCGCTCGCGGCACTTCGCGCCGCGGCGGGGCTCAGGTCCGAGTGGTCGGTGGCAGAGAGGCCCGCGGGCACCCGGAGCGCAAATGTCGAGCCCTTGCCGATCTGCGAGTGCACATCGAGCTCGAGGCTCAGGAGCTTAACGATGCGGCTCACGATGCTCAGGCCCAAGCCATAGCCCTCTCGGGTCGCGTTCGCCGGTACGCCGATCTGGTAGAACTCCTGGTTGATGTGGCTCAGCTCCTCCGGCGCCATGCCGATGCCGGTATCGCTTACCTCGATGTGCACTCGCTCGCCCTCGGACCAGGTACGCAACCGCACGCTTCCCCGGTGAGTGTATTTGATTGCGTTTGACAGGAGGTTGCGAAGCACCTGTCCCACGAGAGAAAGGTCGGAGCGCACCCATGCAGAGGACCCCTGCACCTGCAGCTGCACGCCCTTGTGCGCCGCGGCGCTCGCGAACTCGTCACCGAGCTGCTCGAAGAGCGCGCAGATCGGCCAGTCCGTGAGCACCGGCTTCACCGCGCCGGACTCGAGCTTGCTGATGTCGAGCAGCGCGTTGAGCAGGTGGGACATCACGCTGATTGCCGCGTCCTGTCGGGCCAGGGCGTCGGCGGGATCGGTATCCTTGCCCATGCGGCGCAATGCGCCGTTCAGGAGAGATATCGTCTGCAGGGGCTGGCGCAGATCATGGCTTGCCGTTGCGAGGAAGGTGCTCTTCGCGCGGTCGGCTTTTTCGGCCGCGGCGCGTGCCTCGCGCAGCTGCTCGAGCGCGCGTTTGCGCTCTGAAATATCGCGAATGGCGCTTGCGACCTGCAGACCGCCGGATGCGGCCACAGGACTGGAGCTCACCTCCACGGGAATCTGCGAGCCGTCGCGGCGGCGCGCGAACAGCTCCAGGGCCGCGCTCGTGGCAGGCAGCGCCGGCTCCCGAGCACAGATGCCGCGGTGGTCCGGGTGCTCGCTGCCCTGTCGCTCAGGTAGCAGGGTCTCGATCGGCTTGCCGATCAGCTCCTGCCGGTCGTATCCGAACAACGCCTCCGTGCGCGCATTGACCACGACGATATTGCCATTGCCGTCAGCAACCACCATCGCATCCGGGGCGGACTCGAGCAGCGACCGGAAGCGCTCCTCCGCTCTCTGCAGAGCGAGCAGGTCGGCGCGGATGCGCACGGTGGCGACCAATCCGATGAGCATCGCAAGGGCGCTGCCGGCCACGATCAGATCGAGGGCCATGTTGCTGGCGCGGGAAATCTGGATCCGCCGTTGCGTAAGATGCCTGTGCTGCTCGGCGATCATCTGCGCGACATTCGCATTGATGGCGTGCCGGAATCCCTGACCGGTGCCGCTCAGCAGCAGCTCGGCGGCGGGCGAAACACCCTGCGCGCGACGAACGCTCAGCGTGCGGGCCGTGAACGCCTCCAGCTGATCGACCAGGCGGGTGATCACTTGCAGGCGGCGCTGCTGTGAGGGATCGTCCGCCGTCAGCGCGCGTGCCCTGCGCAGAGTCGAGCCAGCCGAGGCGACGGCCTCGTGGTACATCCTCAGATACGCATCGTCACCGGTGAGCACGTAGCCGCGCTCAGCGGTCAATAGGTCGGCGTCAACGGGAAAGATTGCGCGCAGCGCGCCGGCCACCTGCTGCTTGCGCGCCGCCCAGACCGCATCATCGCGTATCCGCGAGGCGCTCCAGTAGGCGAGCATTCCAATGGCCAGCGATACGAGCGCTGCCGCAATGAATGCAGTGACGAGCTTCTGCTGTGGCGCGAGCCGCATGAAATTATCGAAGAAAAACGCCCCCGCGGGCACCCGCAAGCCGGTTTGCCCGAGCACGGATCAGCTTACGGGTCTTGCGTCTGCGCCGAAATACGTAGAAATCCGAAACATGGCTCGCCTCGGGCGCGGCGTGCTTGATCGACCGACTGCCTTCGCAAGCCGGGCAAGGTCGCAATTGCCCGCGGGGCCACGTCGCGCGCCTCGGGCCGGACCCATTGCCGCCGCCCGGGGCTCATGGTGAGCCCGCTCGTGAGCGCGAGCGCCTCGGGGAGAGCCCAATCCTCACTCAGGCGGCGCGACCGCGAACGAGAAGCACCGGTACGGGGCTGTGGCTCACGATGTATTCGGCATCGCTGCCCATGAGTAATCGTCTCAGGCCGCGCCGGCCGTGCGTACCGCACACGATGAGCTGCGCGGGCCAGTCCTTCGCCTCGGCAACGATGAACTCCCCGGCCCGATCGCCGGGCGCTTCGATCAGGCGATGGTCGACCTCGATGCCGGCCGCGCGCACGGCCACCTTGGCCTCGTGGATGATCGTCTCGCCCGAGCTGCGCAAGTGCGTGAGGATCTGCTCGAACACCTCCGGCGAGGTACCGGAGTACAGCCACGGCCTCTCGCTGACGACGTGTACGAGCCGTATGCGGGAGGCCAGGCGGCGCGCAAGCCCGATCGCCTCACGCAGGCCCAGCTCCGCGGTTTCGCTGCCGTCGATCGGGACGAGAATGTTCTGGTACATGGAATTGCTCAGGTTTCATTTCGGGCGGGGCGGCCTCCCCCGAATCGATGATCTGTACGGTTCAAGCAGCGGTTATTAGGGTTTCACGAGCGACATGCGCCGGAAAGCCGCACTCACCGCGTCTGAATACGTATAAGTGGCCTGTGCGCCGGGGGAGGGGGCTGCCCTCGCGCCGGACGGCGTGGGCGGCGCTGGAAGAGACATGTATCCCCATTTGGAGCCCAGACTTGCCCTTGCGTTGAGCCGTTCCTGACAGCACACGCATGACCTCGGTCCCGAAGGACCTTCCATCCGGTGCGCGCTTCCTTGCGGTCGGACTTGCCTCGCTCGGCTGGACCGAGCGGCGTCACCGATCCGCTCCACGCGCTTTACGTCCCGCCCTCTCGGCGGTAGAGGCTTTCCTCTGGCTGGTATTTCATACAGCTGCGCGAACCGATGCAGGGTCTGGACAAAATCACCCCTGCCGGCGGACATCCCGCTGCGCTGTGAATGAAACCGCCGGGGTCGCTCACATCCCGGTGTGCTTCGACGTCTACCTGCAGCTAAGCCTCGATAACGCCACGGCCTGGGTGTCAAACGATTCGAAATTCACCCTCTCGGCCTTCGATCCCGCGACGGCCAATGCGCAGATCCCGGCCTACTTCGGCAGCGTTCCTGAGCCAGGCACTTTGGCATTGATGCTCAAGAAGCATTCCCTCTCTTGCGCCCCGCCATCATCAGGCTTCCTCTCGCGCGTGCACACATGCAGGCAGCCCATTGCATACTTCCGCCAAAGTGCGAATATATCTATTAATTACAATGAGTTGCGTGCATTTGTTTAGGTCCTGTAGTTCTCGATATCAATCCTTCAGGGCCGTTCGATGATGGGCGAAAGCCCGAAATCCGGAAATCCACTTCCGGCGCCTGCGAAGGGTGCCAGGGGTATCATGTGCGATAGCATGCATTATCACATGTGAAGTGACATGAAACCCGGCGGAAGTCGCCATGGCATCGACTCACAACTCACACAGCAAGACGAATCGTCACCGGGAACGGATGCGCGCCGCCGGGCTGCGGCCGGTGCAGTTCTGGGTGCCGGACACCCGCGCCCCGGAGTTCGCGGCGCTCGTGCGCGAGCAGTGCCGAAACCTGAAGGGCACCTCTGAGGAGGCCGAAGTGCTTCGATTCACCGAGGAGGCCGCTTCCGAGATTGAGGGCTGGGAGGAATGATCCCCAGCGAGGCGACCTGGTGAGGGTTTCCCTGCAAGGGGACAACGGCAAGCCGCGGCCCGCCTTGGTCGTCCAGTCGGACCTGCTGGAGGAGCTGGACAGCGTGGTGTTGTGCCCGCTGACCAGCGTGCTGCGCAATGCGGCATTTCGGGTCACCGTCGAGCCCAATCCCGCCAATGGCCTGCGCGCGCTCTCGCAGGTCATGGTGGACAAACTCTCGACGCTACCGCGCGCCAATGTCACAGAGCCTTTCGGGCATCTCGATGAGGAGCGGATGAAGGCGGTGGACCGAGCATTGCTGCTGGTCGTCGGGGTCATCTGAGGCTTCACCCCGCGTGAGCAGGAAACGGGGAGGGCAGGGCGCTGGAGGAGGCGTCTCGCCTCGTCTTCGCGCGTGTTCATAAACTGAGCATCATTTTTGGATTCTCCTGACGTCTCGCGCATACTCTCGCCGGCGAGAGTCCTGACGTACCGCCAATGGCGCGACAAACCTGGAGTGCCCCGATGACCGTGTAATGGGCGCTGCGGGAGATTGTGCGGCCCCGATCGGCGGGAATGATTTTTCGCCTTTGGGTCCGGTCTGGAAGAACAACGCCATCCGATCCAGTGAGGACACCATACGGATTCGCCGGCAAGCCCCACTACGTGCGTGCGCGCCAGTGTGCGTATTTCGGGTATATGACCGGGGTCTGCGCGTGCTGGGCATGCGCGGCTCATCGCCCGCTACGGGCGAGAGGCCCGAAAGTGACGCGCGGGAAGTGGTCTGCGCGGCGGATTCGGCGCAACCGGAAACGGGCGGGCCGCTTCGGCGCCGCTCCACGGCGAACCGCGAACCGCTTAAAAGCGCCGCAAGGCGCGAGACACGCCGAGCGCCGTCAGAAACGGCGCGAAGACGTGTCAGGGCAGGACTCCAATTACTGTGCAGCGAGGGCGCGGCTCACGATCTGCTCGGCTTCCCGCACCACGCTCTCGAGGTGTGCCGGATCGCGGAAACTCTCGGCATAGATCTTGTAGAGATTCTCGGTGCCGGAGGGGCGCGCGGCGAACCAACCGTTCCCGGCGATCACCTTCAGTCCGCCGATGGGCGAGCCGTTGCCCGGCGCCCGTGTGAGCTTCTCGAGGATGGGCTCTCCGGCGAGCTGCCCCTCCGACACGATCTCAGGGGTGAGTCGGGCGAGCGCCGCCTTCTGCCCGGGAGTAGCCGGTACGTCGATGCGCGTGTAGTAGGGCGTCCCGAGCATATCGGCGAGCCGGCGATAGTGCTCGCTCGGGTCAAGCCCCGTGACCGCGGTGATCTCGGCGGCGAGCAGGTTCATGACCGGCCCGTCCTTGTCCGTCGTCCAGGCGGCACCGTTGCGCTGCAGCAGGCTGGCCCCGGCGCTTTCCTCCCCGCCGAAGCACAGCGTCCCATCGAGCAGCCCCGAAGCGAACCATTTGAAGCCCACCGGCACCTCGTAGAGGCGGCCGCCGAGATGGGCGATCACCCGATCGATCAGGCTGCTGCTCACCACGGTCTTGCCCACCGGCGTGCCGGGGCGCCAGTCGGGGCGGTGGGTGAGCAGATAATCGATCGCCACCGCCAGGTAATGATTCGGGTTCATGAGGCCCTGGGAGGGTGTCACGATGCCATGGCGGTCGGAATCCGGATCGTTGCCGAATGCGAGCCGGAAGCGGTCCTTCAGCTGCACCAGTCTCGCCATCGCGTAGGGACTGGAGCAGTCCATGCGGATCTTGCCGTCGTGATCCACCGTCATGAACGCGAATCTCGGGTCCACCTGCGCGTTCACCACTTTGATATCGAGGCCGTAGCGCTCGTTGATCGGCTCCCAGCAATAAAGCGCTGCGCCCCCTAGGGGATCGACCGCGAGCGACAGGCCGGCGTGCCGAATCGCCGCCATGTCGATCACGAGCCCGAGATCGTTGACGTACGGGGTGATGAAATCGGCAAGATGCGTCGTGGCCGCCTTCAATGCCGACGAATACGGTATGCGCTTGACGTCGCGGTTGCCGCCGGCGAGCAGCTCATTCGCTCTGCGCTCGATCCAGGCGGTCGCCTCGGTGCCCGCCGGCCCGGCGTGCGGCGGGTTGTACTTGAATCCACCGTCACGCGGCGGATTGTGCGAGGGCGTCGCGATCAGGCCGTCGGCCAGATGAGAGGTTCGTCCGCGGTTGTGTGTGAGGATGGCCCGGGAGATGACCGGCACGGGCGTGATGCCCGCGCCCTGGGCGAGCACGGCGTCGCAGCCGTTCGCCGCCAGGACTTCAATGGCCGTGCGCTCGGCCGGTTTCGACAGCGCGTGCGTGTCTTTGCCGATCAGCACCGGACCGTCGATGCCCTGGGTCTTGCGGTACTCGCACACGGCCTGGGTGATGGCCAGAATGTGCGCCTCGTTGAAGGTGCCATCCAGCGATGAGCCGCGGTGGCCGCTGGTGCCGAATTGCACCCGTTGCGCCGGATCCGTCACATCCGGGCTTCGCTCGTAATACGCGCGATCGAGAGAGGCCAGGTCAACCAGCATCTGCGGTGTGGCCGGCTGGCCGGCCAGGGCATCAATCGGCATCGTTTCGGCTCCAGCTGTCGTGCGCCATGCGCTTTGCACTGCAGAGCGGCTTGCACAGCGGCACCGCCGCCGCGCTCACCACTTCGTCCGCATCCCGGGGCAGTCAGGGTTTCACGCTGCGGATCCGCTCGGCGCAGCGTGCTCTCGAGCGGCCGCCCGAGAGCGCGCCGAACACCGCTCATGGATGCCATCCGCCTGGATTCTCGCGCAACATCCTGATTCGTCAAGAGAGCGTCCCAGGCGATGATCGACAAAGCCGAGGCGGTCGGGCGAGAGAAGCTGGGACGTGCCTTCAGGCACATGGGCTGCGCAGCGCTGCTCGAAGTCGAGCGTCGTTTTGAATCGGATGCATCCTGATCCCTCGCCGTTGCGTTCCAGGATCGGCACGGTCTCAGCGCTGGTGCGAGCTCTTCCAGGGTTTTCCCGAGCTCTCGGGATCGAGGGGTAGACTCGGTCGAAATCCGGTCCCCGCGACAGGGGTGCGCCCGCTTGCAGCGAGGGGCACGTCAATGAATCGATGGCGGCATGACACGAAGCTGATGGGCTGCCTCCTCTCGGCAATGGGCGTGTTGCCGGCTCTGGCGCAATGCCCGTCGCTGCTCGTGGCCAAGGCGATCATCGCCGCGCAGCAGCGCATCGTCTCCCCGCGCGGCATTCAGCAGCACTTCCTGCTGCCCGTCAACGGCACCAGGCAATGGATCTCCATCGAGGGTCGCGATCGTCGCAATCCCATCCTGCTCGTGCTGCACGGCGGTCCCGGATCACCGGTCATGCCGGTTGCCTGGACCTTCCAGTCGCCTTGGGAGGACTACTTCACCGTCGTCGAGTGGTCGCAGCGCGGGACCGGCAAGACGTACGAGGCAAACACCGAGGCGCAGATGGCCCCGGGCATGACCATCGCCGGCATGACGCACGATGCGGCCCGGGTCGTGCAATATCTGCGCAAGCGATTTCACAAGAAGAAGATATTCATCCTGGGGCTTTCCTGGGGCACGGTGCTCGGAGTCAGGTTGGCGCAGCGTCATCCGAACTGGTTCTACGCCTACATCGGCGCAGGTCAGGTCGTCAACGAGCGTCGCGGCGAAAAGATCGCATATGCGTTCGCCTTGCATGCGGCCGAAGCCCATCGTAATGCCAAGGCAATCCGCGAGTTGCGTTCCATCGCCCCGTATCCCGGAAAGGCGCTGACCATCGCCCGGGTGTCCGTGCTCGACAAATGGGCGATGCGCTACGGGGCGCTGTTTTACGGCCGGAAGAAATTTTACTGGTACGACCGAAGCTGGGAGCTGTCGCCTCTTTACCGGCCGAATGAGATCGAGGCGCTCGCCAAGGGCAGTGAATTCTCGCTCGAGCACCTGCTCGGACCGTTGCTGCGCGTGAACTTCGATCACGTGACGCACTTCCGCTGCCCGGTCATCGAATTCGTCGGGGCGCACGACTACACGACGCCCGCAAGCCTCACCATCGCATGGTTCAAGCGCCTG
>JAJZLX010000776.1 GCA_021850555.1 Pseudomonadota bacterium
GATGTCCCCGCCGATCAGGCCGAAGGTGCGCTCCAGGTCGAGCGGGCTCATGATCTGGCGGCCGAGCACCGCGGCCTTGAAGTTCGGCGCATGGCGGTTGACCGTGTCGATCATCAGATCCGCCACGCTCTCCCGATGCGCATCCCAGGATTCCCCGTCAGGAAGCTGCGGGGCGACGTGCTGGCAGAAAAGGCTCGCCACGTGCCTGCCCGGCGGCGCGAGGCTGTCATCGAGCGTGGAGGGAATGAGCAGCTCGACGATCGGCTGCCGGGACCACCCGTGGGTGCGGGCATCGAAATAGGCCTGCTCCATGTAGCCCAGGGTGGGCGCCAGGATGATGCCGCCCGTGTGATGATCCGCGACAGTCCTGCCCGGCAGACACGTGAAATCCGGCAGCTCCGAGAGCGCCACGTTCATCCGGAACGTACCCGAGCCGCAGCGCCACTGCGCGATGCGCTCGAGAAAATCCTTCGGCAGCTCTGCGGCATCGATGAGCTGAAGATAGAGCAGCCTCGGATTCAAATTGGACACGACCGCCGAGGCGCGAATCGTCTCTCCTGCTTCCGTGACCGCCCCCACGGCGCGACCGCGCTCGATGAGCACCTGACGCACGCCGCAGCCCACCCGAATGACGGCGCCGCGAGCCGCGGCCGACTTTGCCATCGCCTGCGTGATCGCACCCATGCCGCCGATGGCATGGCCCCACGCACCCTTCTTGCCGTTCACCTCGCCGAAGCAATGGTGCAACAGCACGTACGCCGAGCCCGGCGAATAGGGGCTCGCATAATTGCCGACGATGCCGTCGAAACCGTACACCGCCTTGATCGGGTCGCTCTCGAACCAGCCATCGAGATACTCTCCCGCGGAGGTGGCGAACAGCTTGAGCAGCTCACGGCGCAGACTCATATCGAGCTTGCTGATCCGCGATCCGACACGCCTGGCGCGCAACAGCTCCGGCAGGGCCTCGGCCCAGCTGCCCTGCACGACGTTCGGCGGCGTCTCGAGCACCAGGCTGCGCAATACGTCCGCAATCGCTTCCAGCCGTGCCCCGTAGGCGTCCAGCCGTCCGGCGTCCGCCGCCGAGAATTTCGCGACCTCGCTGCGGGTCCGGCCTTCGCCACTGCACAGGTAGCGTCCGTCCGCGGTGGGAAGGAAATTGGCCATCCTGCGCTCGACGATGCGCAGGCCGTGCGCGGGCAGATCCAGGTCGCGAATGACCTTCGGATTGAGAAGGGAGACGGTGTAGGAGGCCACGGAGTTGCGGAACCCGGGATGAAACTCCTCGGTCACGGCCGCGCCGCCGACCACCTCACGGCGCTCGAGCACCGTGACCTTCAGTCCCGCCCCGGCGAGGTACGCGGCACAGACCAGCCCGTTGTGACCGCCCCCGATGATGAGGGCGTCGCACATCTCAGCGCTCATGACGGTAAAAGCTCCAGCCTCTGCCCGGCGCGCACGGCAGGCGGCTCTCGGGAATAATGGCCCTCATGTGCCGTGCGAAGCTGCGCAGACACACCTCGTTCTCGCCCAGCGGTCCGACCGTGTAGCTGTCGGAAGCCATGCCGGCCTGCACGCGCTCGATCAGCCCCTTGTCCTCGCTGTTAACCTGCCGGTTGATGCGCCAGTTGAGGTATCGCGCAGCGCGCATCTCCCGGCGCTCATCGGGGTGCACGTAGGCGATCTCCCGGATCAGGGTCTCGGTCGGGGAAATCGGCAGGAACTGCATGAAGTCGATCTGGTCCGGATAGATGTCGAATGCCAGGTTCGGCCAGAGCTTGAAGTAGATCCACAACCGCTGTCGCTCCTCGGGAAGATGCTCCACCCGGGGCAGCAGCCCCTGGTAGCGCCCCTCGGACCACTTGCCCGAGCGCGTATCGCGCAACCGGCCCCACATCTTGTCGATCCAGGGCTTTGCCTCGATGCCGTAGCTGTCGCCGAAGAGGCGCGTGAGGCCCGGATGCGCCACCGGGATGTGCAGGCCATCCGAGAAATTGTCCGCCACGTTCTTCCAGTTCACGCTGCGCGGCCGCAACGTCACCCGTCCCTGCGGCACCAGGTCCTCGAGCCGGTACGCCGCGAGCTCATCGAGGTAGGGGGCGGCCATCTGGCGCACGCTCGGCCCTCTCGCATGGCTTGCCCGCGGGTGCGGGGCGAGGCGCACGAAGATGAAGCCCATGAAGATTTCCTGCTCGAGCGGCACCAGACCGTGTTGCTGACGGTCGATTCCCTTGAAGGAATCCCGCTGCGGGAGGCTGAGGAGACGGCCGTCGAGCCCGTAGGACCAGGCGTGATACGGGCAAGTGATCCGCCGGCCGCAATGACCATGGGAGCCGTCGAGGAGGCGCGCGGCCCGGTGACGACATGCATTGTGAAAGCTGCGCACCTCGCCGTCCTCGCCCCGCAGCACGATGACGCTCTGGTCGAGAAACTCGAAGGAGTAATAATCGCCGCAGCGGGGAACGTCATTGAGGTGGCACACGAGCTGCCAGCTCGGGCGGAAGATGCGGTCTTTCTCCAGCTCGAAGAACTCGGGGTCACGGTAGATCCATGCCGGAAGACTCATCCCCTCGTCGTCCGAGGCGGACACGATATCAATCGCAGGCGCGCTCATGGCCGGGATCCTGTCCTCTTCTATTGAACGAGTGTACAGCAGAGGGCCTGCGTGGTCAAGGTGACGCCCACCGCCCGCCCCTTGCGCCGGCATGTGATTCCTCACCTTCCGCCGGGCCCACTCGCTCCCGCGTCACTCCCGGCCGGCGGGCGCCTCGATTGTCGGGGCGGGTGCCGCGGCGACCTCGAAGCCGAACGGCAACGCGGCATCCGTGAGCCATTCCCAGACCCAGACGGCGTATGTTCTGAGCACGTACAGCTCGTAACGGTGTTGGTCGGTGCGATGCAGCAGCACCGGAGTGTGCTGCAGGTCGGTGAGCGCGTAGGCGTCGGGGCGGAATACCTCGGGCTGCAGATCGAGCGCGATGCCGCTCGACAGCACCGCGCGGCTCGATGCGCCGTCGATGAACAGCCGGGCGCGGCCGTGGGACAGCGACACGGTGGAGCCGATCTCCCGGGGCACGCCGTCCTGCAGGGAGGCGATCCATGCCTCTTGCGAACCCACGATCCAGAACTGCTCGGGCCCGATCTTGAAGATGTGGTGATTCGGCGAGCGGCCCGTACTGCCCATACGTTGCGGCAGGCTCGCGCCGAGCACACGCCGTACGATCCGATCGAGCTCGCCCACGGTGTCGATGAAGGCGGACACCTGCAGAAGCGCAAAGCCGGACTCTTCGCCAACGACGAGCGGGCTCGCCGCGGAGCTTGCGGGCCGCGGCCGCAACAGGCCGGCGAGGGCTGTGCGATGCTCAAACATGCAGACGCTCGCCTTTCGGATCCAGAAACACCGGTGAGGTGATCCGTGCCCTCACCCGCTCGCCCTTGAGCGGGAAGGCACAGACGATCTCCTCGCCGAGGTGATCGAGCCCGCCGGCAAACAGGCCGAGTGCAATGAACTTTTCCAGGGTCGGCGACCAGGTGACCGAGGTGACATAGCCGCGGCCGTGACCTTTGAGCGGCTCCCCGGCCGCGAACAGGATCGCCCCTCCGCGCAGGCGCTTGCCCGGCTCCAGGCACTCGATCCCGATCAGGGACGCCCGCTGCGGGCCGCTCGCCGCTCGAGCGGCCAGCTCCCGCCCGACGAAGGGCTTCTCGTGCCTCGCCAGCCGGTCAAGGCCGAGGTCACCGAGGGAAAGACGCGGATCGACTTCCGATCCGGCGATATGACCCTTCTCGATGCGCAGCGCCGCAAGCGCCTCGAGCCCGTAGGGGCGCATGCCGAGAGGCTCCCCGCTTGCGAGCATGTGTTCCCACACCGCCGGTCCATGGCCGGCCGGAGCGTACAGCTCGTAGGCGAGCTCCCCGGAGAAGCTCAGGCGGATGAGCCGCATCGGCACTCGGTCCACGACCAGCTCCCGACAGCCCATGTGCGGCAGGGCCGGGTCCGAAAAATCCTGGCCCGGGAAGGCCCGCTCGAGGGCAGCCCGGGCCTTGGGGCCGGCGATCGCCATGCCCGCCCACTCGTCCGTCACGGACGTCACGTGGACCCGCAGATCGGGCCAGGCGGTCTGCAGCAGGAACTCCAGCCAGCACAGGACTTCCTCCGCGCCGGCCGTGGTCGTCGTCATGAAATAACGAGTGTCCGCGAGCCGTGTGGTGGTGCCGTCGTCGAAGATCGTGCCGGCATCGCTCAGCATCACTCCATAGCGGGCTTTGCCCACGGGGAGCCTCGCGAATCCGTTCACATAGACCCGATCGAGAAATTCAGCCGCATCGGGGCCCTGAACGTCAATCTTGCCGAGCGTCGAGACGTCGGATAGACCGACTGCGCGACGGACTAGGCGCATCTCTTCGAGGTAGGCTCGCTCCACGGTCTCGCCCGCCCAGAGGTAATACCAGGGCCGCAGCCAGGGACCGGCCTCGATCATTTGCGCCCCATGCGCCAGATGCCAGTCGTGAAGTGGAGAGCGCCGCAGCGGCCGGAAGTGCCGGCCGACGTGTCTGCCGGCCAATGCGCCGACGCGCACGGGAGTGAAAGGCGGCCGGAACGTTGTGGTGCCGGCGTCCTCGAGGTCGATGCCGCGCAGACCCGCCATGATGCCGAGCGCATTGATGTTGCTCGTCTTGCCTTGATCGGTGCCCATCCCGAGCGTGGTGTAGCGCTTCAGATGCTCGAGCGAGCCATACCCCTCCTGGTGCGCAATCACGAGATCGCGCACCGTCACGTCGTTCTGAAAGTCGACGAACGCCTTGCCGGCTCGTGCGCCGGGCAGCTGCCACACGGGCTCGATCCTATGGCTATCCGAATCCCACGGAGCGGCGGATTCGGGAGCGGATTGCAGACCTTGCGCCGCGCGGGTGAAGCCGCAGAAGGCGGCGGCCAGGTTTCCCGCTTCCCAGCCCTCTTGCACCGCGGTCCGCAGTGAGAACGCCCCCGTCAGCGCGCCGGCCCCGAAGTGCCCCGGCGCATAGCCGCCCGGAACGAATGCTGCGCGGTCCTTGCGGTAGCGGGGCTTGATGCCGCCATGGCAGCTCAGATGAGCGAGGGGTGACCAGCCCCCCGACAGGCACACCAGATCGCACGCGATCGAGCGCAAGCGTGAGCGGCCCTCGCCCCGGCCGAGAACGACGCCGCGCACGGCCGCACGGCCGAGCACGCCCGCGACGACCGCGCTCGTCTGGACCTCGATACCGAGTGACGCCGCCTGCGCCGCCAACGATGGGTGGATGTCGCGGCGCACATCAGCCACCACCACGCTGTCGACATGCGGCAGCAGGTCGAACGCCGCCGCATACGCGCTGTCGTTGTTGGTCAGGACGAGGGCGCGCCGGCCGCAAGCGACCGCGTAACGGTTAAGGTAGGCGCGTACGGCGGAAGCCAGCATGATTCCCGGTCTGTCGTTATCCCCGAAGACCAGCGGCCTCTCGATCGCCCCGGTGGCATGGATCACCGTCTTCGCCCGCACCGTGGTGACGATCTGGAGCGCTTCGCCGGCGGCCGGGTCCGGCCGGCACTGGTTGCGCCGGGTCACCAGAACCACGGTGCCGCCGTCGTAAATTCCTGCCGCAGTCGTGTACGGCAGGATCTGCAGCCCGGCAAGCGACCGAAGTTCGGCTTCCATCCGCATACGCCAGAGCTCCGTGTCCCCCGTGACCGGATCAGCGAGCAGCGTGCCGCCGAGCAATCCATCCTGCTCCGCGAGCATCACGCGCGCCCCGCTCCTGCCGGCGGCCAGCGCGGCGGCGAGGCCGGCCGGGCCGGCGCCGATCACCAGCACGTCGGCAAACGCATGGCGGGTCTCATACCGGTCCGGATCCGGCTCGTGGCTGGCCGCACCGAGGCCGGCGGCCCGGCGGATGAGACGCTCGTAGGTCATCCACGAGCGCCGCGTAGGTCCCATGAAAGTCTTGTAGTAAAACCCCGCCCGCAGGACGGGCGCGAACCAGGCGTTGACCGCGCCGAGGTCGAAGCGCACCGACGGCCAGGCGTTCTGACATCTGGCGCTCAACCCCTCGACGAGCTGCACCATGGTTGCCTGGGCGTTTGGCTCGGCGCGATCGCCCTCGCCCACGATGAACAACCCGTTCGGATCGTCCACCCCCGCCGTGACAAAGCCGCGGGGCCGATGATATTTGAAGCTGCGGCCGATGATCCTCGCGCCGCCGGCAAGCAGGGCCGAAGCCAGTGTATCGCCCTGGTAACCCGTGAACGCTCTGCCGTTCAGGGAAAACACCAGCGGCCGGTCCCGATCGATGCGGCCTGCGGCCCCGACTCTTCGCGGCCCCGAGGTCATCGGTTGCCCGGGCCTTCCCCGGCCCCCGCGCCCGCATTCCTCGCCAAGATCACCTCCCCCACGGCATTGGTCGCGGTGTCGCGCACGAGGAGGAGCCATTGACGGCACCCTTGCTCGTGCTGCCAGAATTCCCGGTGCGGACCCTTGGGATTGTCGAACAGGAACAGATAGTCATGCCACGCATCGGGCTCCGTCGTGCCGAGCGCCGGCCGGCGCTTGCTGGCGTCCCCGCCGTAGCGGAACTCAGTGTACGGACGCTCCCCGCACAGCGGACAGTGGATTGCGAGCATGAGTCAATGCCTGTAGGGCCAGTGGCCGTGGCCATACTCGTCGAGGCTCTCCGCGCCGCGTGCGAAGCGATCGAGGGCGTAGCAACGTACGAGCGGGTGCTCCTCGTCGCGGGCGATCGTCGCGGCCAGGCACCAGCCGACCGCCGGAGTGGCCTTGAACCCCTGGTAGCACCAGCCGCCGTTCAAATACAGATGCCTGATCGGCGTGCGACAGATGAACGGTCCTCCATCGGGCGTCATGTCCTGGATGCCCGCCCAGTGGCGCAGCAGCTTCAATCTCGACATGCCCGGAATCAGCGCCACGGCGCACTCGGCCACCTGCCGCACTTTCGGAAATTGGCCGCGCTGGGTGTAACTGTTGAATCCGTCGATATGGCCTCCGAACACCAGACCGCCCTTGTCCGACTGCGAGATGTAGAAGAGCTCCGCCCCGAAGGAGATCACGTGGTTCACGAACGGCTTGATGGGCTCGGTGACGAAAGCCTGCAGCAGATGGCTCTCGATCGGGAGCCTGAGACCGGCGAGGCCCGCAACGTGCGATGAGTGACCGGCGACGGCGATGGCGACCCGGTCCGCGAGGATTCTCCCCCGGCTCGTCTCGACCCCGCGCACACCGCCCCGATCCTGGAGGAATCCCGTGACCTCGCAGCCCTCGATGATATCGACCCCCAGGGAGTCGGCGGCCCGGGCATAGCCCCAGGCGACTGCATCGTGGCGGACCGTGCCCGCCCTGCTCTGCAGCAACCCGCCGAGTACGGGGAAGCGGGCGGCCGCGGAATAATCGAGATAAGGGAGCAGGCGCCGCACCTGCGCACGGTCCAGAAGCTCGGCATCGATTCCGTTCAGGCGCATGATGTTACCCCGGCGGGCGAGCGCATCCATCTGCGCGGGCGAGTGGCCGAGGACGATCTGTCCTCTCTGCGAGAGCATCACATTGAAATTGAGCTCATGCGACAGTCCCTCCCACAGCTTCAAAGAGAACTCGAAGAACTCCGTGTTGCCCTTCATCATGTAGTTCGAGCGCACCAACGTCGTATTGCGCCCGACGTTGCCCGCGCCGATGTGAGCCCGCTCCACGACCGCGATACGATCCATGCCGTGATTGGCGGCCAGATAATAGGCGGTGGCGAGGCCGTGGCCGCCGCCGCCGATGATCACGACATCGTAATGGCTGCGCGGCTTCGCCTCCCGCCATGCGCGCGGCCAGGGCCGGTCCGAGAGCGCATGCCGAACGAGCCGGGACAGCGAGTAACGATACATTTGGCCGGGCCCGCAACGCTACCCGGCGGACCCCGGGCGCGCGAGGCACGGCTGCAGCGCCCGGCCGCGCTCCACGAGCGTGTACAGCACCGCCGGG
>JAJZLX010000570.1 GCA_021850555.1 Pseudomonadota bacterium
GCAGGCCAATCCCATTCGCCTGTTCGTCACCCATCTCTGGGAACCCGCCGATGACTATCTGCGGGTTTTCGAGTATCTGGAGAGCTCGCGGAATTTCTTCTACAAGAATTTCGGCGCGCCGGATCGGCGTCCCCCGGGCGACCGCGAGGCGCAGAAGCAGGAGCTGCGCGCCCAGATCAGCCCCGTGGAGGTGGTGGTGGCGCTCGCCAGCCTCTATGCGCAGGACCAGGACCTGCTCACCTTCCAGCTTCTTTATACCCAGGCCAGTCAGAAGCCGGTGGTGCTGCTGAAGCCCTTCGGGACCGGCACGGAGGTCCCCAAGGCGCTGCTCGACCTCGCCGACGAGGTGGTCGACTGGGACGAACGGGCCCTGGTCGATGCCATCCGGCGCCAGGGACGTCACGAGGATACGACGCGCTGGGATACCATCGAATTCAAGCTCGATTGACCCCATCCCCTGCTGCCCGGCTCTCAAGGGCGGGCAGCAGGGAATGCTTCCCGCCCGGGGGCGGGGGGCGTGCTAGAACCTCGCCGAAACGGTCACGTAGACCGCGCGCGGGGGACCGGCATAGGCGAGCGCATAACCGGCGCTCGAAGTACCGTATAACCCGCCGGCGGAGATGTACTCGAAGGCGTTGTACTGCGTGTCGAGCGCGTTCATGACCTCGAGTTTCACCTTGATCGATTTCGCGGCGCCGCTGTACCAGGATGCCGGCAGGGTGGTGGCGAGCGCGAAGTTCAATACTCCGTAACCGGCGATCTGCCGGCGCGACGGCGCGCCCGTGTTGTTGTTGAAGATATACTGCGGCCCGACGTACTGATACCACGCGCGAGGCTTGATCGCGAGCCCGCCGGCGAAGTTGTACGTCCAGTAGGCGCCGATGTTGAACGTCTTGTCGGGCGTATCCGAGACCGGTAGTCCGGAGTAATCGGTCGCCCCGCCGCCAGGGGGCGTGAATGCGTAAGAGTTGAAGTCGGCGCTCTCGATGTTCAGGTTCGTGAACAGCTTCAGAGCGTGCCAGTTGGCTTCGGCGGAGAAGTTCACGCCGCGGTAGATGGAATCGCCGGTGCCGAGGCCGAGAAAGTCGCCGGCGGAGCTGTTTACGCCGATGATCTGGTTGCTGAGGTGATCGTGGTAATAGTTCACGTTCACGAGCACCCGCTGGAACTCGCCGATCCTCGGCCAATAGAGCTTGACGCCCCCCTGATACTCCAGGCTGCGCTGCAGGATGTTGCCGCCGACCGGTTCGCTCTGATAGAGACCGCCGCCGCCCCCGACCTGCGGCAGGCGATACGCCGTCGCCCAATTGGCGTACAGGGCGAGCCAGCGCAGCGGCTGCCAGCGCACGCTCACCGACGGCTCGGTCTCGTTGTAATTGGTCTGTGTTGCCGGCAGCTCGCCCTGGTCGTGGCCGCCGAACAGGCTCAGGCCGTTCGGATTCGACGGCGTGGGCGTGCTCAAGATGTCGGACAGCTGGAAATACGTGGGTCCATACGGGTAGTAATCGGTGTGAAAATTGACCACGCGGATCCCCGGGGTGATCGTCAGGCTTGCGAGCGGTGAGATCGCGTCCTGGAGGAACGCGGCGAGGTCGGTCACGTTCCAGAAGTCACTGCGGTGATTCGCGTTCGGCACGGCCGCCGAGCCGCACACAGTGGTGCCCGCGGGAACGCCGGCGCCATTGCCGAGAGTGATCAGGCCCGGGGTTACGACGCACACGCCCGGATTGTAGAACGCGTTGCGCGAATCATACACGCTGTTGATTGCATATCCGCCCACGCCGATCGTGTTGTACGGCAGGTACATGTCGCTCCAGATCTTGTCGCCGTACATGTGCGAGGTCGGATTATTGTGCTCGTACAGATTGCCGGGGCCCGGGCTTCCCAGGCCGAAGTTGTTGTAGTGGTTATGCAGGCGATCGCCCTCCCGATACCACAGCTGGTTGTGCAATGTGGTCCGATCGGAGACCCGGATGTTCTGCCGCGCGTAGACGAGCCAGGTGCGGTTGGAGTCGTCCTTGCGCCAGACATTCTGATTGACGGTCGCGTAATATCCGGTGGTCGCCTCGCTCAGCAGCGGCCCGGGCGCCCCTATGCCGTTGACGCTCAGGCCGGGCACCGGGGTGAGCGGCACCGGCACCGGCCGCCAGCCGCGACCGGCGCCGAGATAGGCGCCGAAGCTGATGCTGCTGCCGTGGTCGAATACCTTGCGCGTCTTGAGAAAGGCGGCGTAGTTGCGCGTGGGCCAGGCGAATCCGTCGGGCGAGGTGTGGAAACTGTTCGAGCGTCCGGCGCCGCTCGCAAGCACGGTCTGCCAGCCCCCGATCGTGCCGGTCTGCACAATGAGATCCGCGTTCTCGGTGCCGAAGCTGCCGCCGGTGAGCTGCACGTAGGCGCCGGCCCGGCTCGCAGGCTGGACCGGCACGAAGTTGACGCCGCCGCCCATGTTGTTGTACCAGCGGCTCTGGGGATTGCCCGGGCCGTAGGTGATGCGCGCGCCCTGGAGCAGCGCGGTCTGGGGAATCTCCGGGGTCTCCCACAGGCCGGTGGCCGGATTGACCATCGGTATGCCGTCGAGGCTGATGGCAAGGTTTCCGTTGTCGACCGTCCCCGGGGATACCCCGGCCCAACCCTGATTCAGCCCGTTGATGCTGATGCTCGCCTTGGTTCCGCCGGTCTGGCCGTAACCGGAAACCGCGATGCCGGGCGCGAAGGAGAGCGCCTGGGCTGCCCCGCCGACGACGCCCGCGGACTTCAGCTGCTGCCGGTCGAGCGCTTTGTCGCCGAAGGCCGATTCATAGATGGACCGCTGCTTGAGGCTTTTGAGCTGTAATTCCTTGGCGGTGACCACGACTTCCTGCAGCGACGTCATGGGCAGCATCGCTGCCGGCGCCGGGGCCGGCGCTGCAGCGGCGGTGGCCGCAGCGCCAGAGAGCGTTGCGGCCACCGCCGCCAGGATGCGTGAGCTATGTGTGACACGGCGCAAGGGCGGACGAGACATGGTGCGGTTCCTCGTGAGGTTCATTGGGAGTGCGCGAGCGTGGCCACGCGCCGAGGACCCGTACGATAGAAGTCGGGGATGACGTCCCGATTGCGGAATTATTGCAGCAGCATGTCAATGGGACATGCCGTGCGTACCGCCGTGAGCCGCCGCGATGCGATGCCCGGGGCAGAGGGGGCGGATCTGGCGGGCGAATGCGCTCCCGAGGCCTTTTGGGCCGGCCAAGTGCGCGAGCGCCGGCGGTTGCTCACAGCGCGAGCGTGCGCAATACAATGGGAATGCTCGCCGCCGCCGATTGCGGCATCATGGTGAGTGCACCTCATCGGGGGTGCCTTCCCGGAGCCGATCGCTTGGTTCGAACCTCACCTGATCTCAGCGCATTCCCAGGACTCGGGCCGTCCTCGCAGTCGAACAGCGCACCATGGCGCGCGCTCAGGCTTGCCTGGCTTGCCCCGGCGATGCTCCTGGCGGCCTGTGCGAGCACGCCGCCGCATTATCCGTCGCAGACGGCCCAACGTTTCATCGGTAAACCGTTGTTCAGCCTCGAAATGCACTGGAGTATTCCCATTGCGCTGCGGCACGTGCACGGAGGACGCCGGGCAATCTGGAAATTCAACCAGTACAACTATGCCGGCTGCCGCGTCACGGTCCAGACGGATCGACAGGACATCATCCGCAAGGTGACCTGGACGACCGGTTGCGGGCCGAAGGCCGGCGCGAAGAAGCCTCATCCGCCCGTGGCGGCCAAGGTGCCATGACCGGCGCATCGGGCGCTTGCAATCCGCCCGCCGCGAGATGCCGCGGGCGCTGTCGAGGGCCGTGCCGGGGTCGTCGGCCGACTCGATGACGATCAGGTCGCCTACGTGCCGCTGGCGCATCAGACGCGCGGCCGCGAGCACGCTCGTCTGCGGCGGGTATTGCACCACGTCGGATGTGCAGAATTCTTTCAGTAACACCTCACTACCTCCCGGCGCTTATTCCGCACCGCGATTCTCGAGTTCGGCGGGGATAAGGGCCTAGGATGCGGCGGGGGCGTGCGCCGCCCGCAGCTCGCGCTCGAGCGCCAGCACCTGCAGTGTCGTCTTCAGCACCGCGTCGGGATTGAGGCTGATCGAGTCGATGCCGAGGCGCACCAGTTCGGCGGCGATCTCGGGGTAATCCGACGGTGCCTGGCCGCAGATGCCCGAGTGGCGCCCATTGCGCCTGCAGCCCTCGACGGCCAGCCGCAGCATCTTGCGCACGCCCGGGTCGCGCTCATCGAACTCGAAGGCGACCAGGGCGGAGTCCCGATCGACGCCGAGGGTGAGTTGGGTGAGATCGTTCGAGCCGATGGAAAAACCGTCGAAGTGCCGGCTGAACTCGTCGATGAGCAGCACGTTATTGGGGATCTCGCACATCACGTAGATCTCGAGGCCGTCCTCGCCGCGCGCCAAGCCGAGCTCGCGCATGCGGGTAATCACGGCCTGCGCCTCCTCGATCCTGCGGCAGAACGGGATCATGAGCTTGATGTTGGACAGACCGAGCACCTCGCGGGCACGCTTCATGGCCGCGCACTCCAGGGCGAAGCCCTCCGCGTAGGCCGGATGGGTGTAGCGGGAGGCGCCACGGAAGCCGAGCATCGGGTTGTCCTCCTTGGACTCGAATCCCTGCCCGCCGAGCAGCCCGGCATATTCGTTGGATTTGAAGTCGGACATGCGCACGATGACGGGCTTGGGGTAGAACGCTGCGGCGATCGTGCCGATTCCCTCGGACAGGCGCTCGATGAAGAAGTCTGCTCCCTGCGCGTATCCGCGCGTCAACTGCGCGAGCGCCCGGCGCTCGGCCTGTGCGCTCACCCGCTCAGGGTGCAGCAGCGCCAATGGATGCGCCTTGATGTACTCGGTGATGATGAACTCCATGCGCGCCAATCCGACCCCATCGTTCGGCAAGAAGCTCATCCGGAAGGCGAGCTCGGGGTTGGCGAGGATGAGCATGATGTGGGTATGAGGCCGCTCCAGGCTGGCAATGTCCGTGCGCCGCACCTCGAACGGAAGCGTACCGGCGTAGACCTTGCCGGTATCGCCCTCGGCGCACGAGACCGTGACCGCCTGCCCGCTCCGCAGCCGCTCGGTGGCGTCCTGCGCGCCCACGACGGCAGGGATGCCGAATTCGCGCGCCACGATCGCCGCGTGGCAGGTGCGGCCGCCGCGGTTGGTGACGATCGCCGCGGCGCGGCGCATGATCGGCTCCCAGTCCGGTGTCGTGCTGTCGGTGACCAGCACCTCGCCCGGCCGGAACTCGGCCATCTGCGCGCTGCTGGCGATCACCCGGGCGAGACCGGCGGCGATTGCGCCGCCGACGGCACGGCCGCTCGCGAGCGGCGGCGCGTGGCTCTCGATCCGGTATTCCACGAGAACACTGACGGGCTTGCGCGCCGCGCTCGTCTCGGGCCGCGCCTGCACGACATACAGCCGCTCATCGAGCCCGTCCTTGGCCCACTCGATATCCATCGGCTGCGCGGCGCTGGCCCGCTCGCTGTAGTGGCGCTCGATGCGCAGGGCGTAGTCGGCCAACCTCAGCGCTTCCTCGTCGCTGATGCAGAAGCGCTCGCGGTCCGCCTGGGGTGTGGGTACGTTGCGCGTGGCCTCGCGAGCGCCGAGGTCGGCGTTGAGCATCTTGATTTGCTTGGCGCCGAGGGCGCGGCGCAACACCGCCCGGCGCCCCTGCAGGAAGGTGGGCTTGAACACCATCAGCTCGTCGGGCTCAACCGCACCCTGGACGATGTTCTCGCCGAGCCCATAGCTGGCGGTGATCAGGATGACATCGCGAAAGCCACTCTCGGTATCGAGCGTAAAGATCACGCCGCTCGAGGCGAGGTCGGAGCGGACCATCTTCTGTACCGCGATCGACAGGGCGACTTTGAAATGATCGAAGCCGTTGTCGACCCGGTAGTGGATCGCACGATCGGTGAACAGGCTGGCGAAGCAGCGGCGGCAGGCCTCGAGCAACGCCTGCTCGCCGCGCACGTTGAGAAACGTGTCCTGCTGTCCGGCGAAGCTGGCGGTCGGCAAGTCCTCGGCGGTCGCCGAGCTGCGCACCGCTACCGTCAGCTCCACGCCATATTCGTCGCGCAACGCGGCATGGGCGCCGAGGATCTCCCGGGCGAGGGTCTCGGGCAGGCCAGCCTCGTAGACGATGCGCCGCGCGAGCTTGCCGCGCTGCGCCAGGTCCTGCGCATCATCGACCCGCACGCCGTCGAGCGCCGCGCGCAGCGCCGGCCATACCCCGGCGCGCTCGAGCATCTCGCGGTAGGCCTGCGCGGTGATCGCGAAACCGTTGGGCACGAGCACGCCGTGCGGGCGCAGTGTTCGATACATTTCCCCGAGTGAGGCGGTCTTGCCGCCGACCTCGGCCACATCGGCGGCACCGATGGTGTCGAAAAAGCGGATGAAGCGGGACTGAGGAGTCATGGCCGGCCAGCGCGGATGCGCGCGCTCGTGGGTTGTGGGCGCAGCCTTTCATCCTGGCGGCCGGCCGCACAGTCGTACTGTGCGCAGCCCGATACGTACTGGCCGGCCCTTCCTCATTGCCTCAAACGGCCGTGACGAGGCTCGCGCCGCGGCAGCTGCCCGTGCTCGCGCGCCAAATCGACGGCGCTCTCGCAGCCGGGGAAATCGGGCGCGTGCAGCATCACGATGTGCAGCATGTGGCTGCTGATCCATTCGCCGCAGTACAGCAGCCGTCGCAGCGCGCGCCGCGGCCGACCACCGGCGCGCTTGGGTGTGCGGTCAGACGCCCGGCAGCATGCGGTTCAGCACCGAATCGTGCTTGACAAAGCGATGGTACAGCGCCGCCCCGACGTGCATGGCGATCAGCGCGAGAAGAATCCAGTAGAGCACGTCGGCGTGCACCATGCCGAGTGTGAAGCCGATCCGCGCGCGGTAGGGCACGAGCGCCGGCAGCGGCAGCAGCCCGAACGCGCGTACGGGGTAGCCATCCGCGGAGGCCGATGCCCAGCCGGCCAGCGGCATGAGAATCAACGTCAGATAGAGCAGAAAGTGAGTAACGCCGGCGAGCCGTCTGTGCAGGGCGGGCGGCGGCGGGCGATGGATCAGGCGCCAGAGAATGCGCAGTGGCACGATCAGCAGCAGGCCGCTGCCGAGGACCGGATGTACTTCAACCAGGAAGGCGAACGGTGGGGCCGGATGAACGTGCGGCATCGCGAAGCCGACGACGTATTCGGCCAGCACCAGCAGTGCGGTCAACCAGTGCAGGCCGCGCGCCACCGGATCATAAGTTGCGATCGATGCCACTCGATCTGCAGCGATTGTATTCATCCAGACTCCGATAGGCCGGGCAATGCGCCACTACGACCACCGCCCACGCTGCGCCGGTGCGCACAGGAAGTTCGGTGGGGGTGAGAAAGCTCGAGGGAGAGGCGCGAACGTTACCATCGGGCGGGCTCACTTGAACAGTCGTCTGCCCGCGGCTTCAGCCCGTATCGGGGCGAGGCTTCAGCGGGGACCGCCCAAGGCCATGGAGAATGTCAACAGCCCGCCACCGGGCAGCGGCGAGAAGCCGATGACTTCGCGCGTGTCGTTCAGGCCCATGAAGGCGCGTGTGAAGAAATCAGCGCAGAAATTGCCGAGCGCCATGCCGAACAGGGTGTCGGACGGATAGTGCCAGCCGCCCTCGATGCGCGCCCAGGCGGTGGCAAAGGTGAGACCGTGCAGCCCGGCATCGAGCGCGGTGCGCACACGGGGATTCATCGGGATCTGTGTGAGATTGAGCATCGCGAGACGCGTGTACACGGCCGAGGTCGTGGTGTGATTCGACGGAAAGCTGTGATCGTTGGCGTGGTTCGGCCGCTCCCGGTGAACACTGCGGCTGATCAGTGAATTCGTCTCGATCGCGGTGGTGGCGGCGAACAGATTGACCAGATACCCCTTGGCTTTATCCT
>JAJZLX010000684.1 GCA_021850555.1 Pseudomonadota bacterium
AGCGATTTTTAACGCGGCGAAGCCGCGGCCCTCCAAGGGCGAGGCGCAGGAGGCGCCGAGTAAAAAATCGCCGGGAGCGATTTTTAACGCGGCGAAGCCGCGGCCCTCCAAGGGCGAGGCGCAGGAGGCGCCGAGCAGCGCTCTGTTGTCCCCTGTGCTGCGACGTCTGCTCGCCACGCTCTACCCCTATCGCGGCTGGATGGCCGGCGGGGCGGCGCTTGCCCTCCTTGCGGCGCTGGCCGCAATCGGCTTGATGGCGGTTTCGGGCTGGTTCATCGCGGCCATGGCGGTGGCCGGCGCCGGTGGCATCGTCATCAACTACTATACGCCCGCCGCGGCGATTCGCGCATTCGCCATCCTGCGCAGTGGCGGGCGCTACGGTGAGCGTGTCGTCACGCACGAGGCGACGCTGCGCGGTCTCGCGGGGTTGCGCGCCTGGCTGTTTCGACGGTTGATCCCGTTGGCGCCGGCGCGCTTGTCGGCGTTGCGAAGCGCCGAGCTCTTTGCGCGTCTGCGTGCCGACATCGACGCGCTGGAGCATTTCTATCTCGCCGTGCTGGTGCCGGCGGCGGTGGCGCTGCTCACCCTGGCGGCGGGGCTGCTCGTTTGCCTCATCGTTCTACCCGCCGCCGCCGCGGTGCTGCTGCTTGGCGCGCTGGTCGCAGGCGTGCTGCTGCCGGCCCGGATGCAGCGGCGTGCCGCGCACGATGCGGCGCTCGCGGTGCGCGAGGCCGCCGCGTTGCGTGGACTGCTGCTCGATGCGCTGCGTGGTCACGCCGAGCTGCTGGCCTGGGGAGGCGTCGCCGCGCATAACGGGCGCATCGATGCCCTGGCTGCGCGGGTGGAGGCGCGCCGGAACCGCATCGAGCTGCTGCAGGCGGTGACCGGGGGCGCGGTTGGACTGTTTGCGCAGCTGACGCTGCTTTCCGTGCTGGTGCTCGCTCTGGCGGCGGCGCATCGGGGGACACTGGCGCCGCCTCTGGTGGTGATGCTGTCTCTGTTGACGCTGGCCTCGTTCGAGGTGATCGCACCGCTCTCGGAGGCGCTCGCGCAGTGGCAGGCGACGCTCGCCTCCGGCGCACGCGTGTTCGAGCTCGCCGACACGCCGCCGGCTTTCCTCGAGCCGGACAGCTGCGCCCCCCTGCCGCCGGCTCCCGCGATCGTGTTCGAGGGCGCCCGCCTGCGCTATGCCGAGGATGCGCCCTGGGCGCTCGATGGCGTCGATCTCGCGCTGGCGCCGGGGGCGCGGGTGGCCGTGGTCGGCCCTTCGGGGGCGGGCAAGAGCTCGCTGCTGGCGGCGCTGCTGAAGCTGTACCCTCTGCAGGAAGGATGCGTGCTGTTCGGAGGCCAGTCCGTGCAGGCGCTGCAGGGGGACGTGCTGCGCCGGCATATCGCGGTCATCGCGCAGCAGCCGGTGCTGTTCAACCTGTCGCTGCTCGAGAACCTGCTGTTGGCGGCGCCCGAGGCCGATGCCGGCAGGATCGAGCGCGCCGTCGGGCTGGCTCAGCTCGATCCGTTCGTGGCGTCTTTGACCGCGGGGTATGACACCGTGTTAGGTGAGGGGGGGGCGCTCGTCTCCGGCGGCGAGGCCCGACGGATCGCCATCGCGCGCGCACTCGTGCAGGATGCGCCGGTGCTTGTGCTCGATGAGCCGACCGAAGGCTTGGATGCGCGTACGGCGAGAGATCTGTACGCCGCATTGGACGCGGCGGCGCGCAATCGAACTCTGCTCCTCATTACGCACCGCTTGAGCGGCCTGGCGCGCCTCGTGGACGAGGTCGTGGTGATGGATGCCGGGCGGATCATCGAGCGGGTACCGGTGGGCGATTATCTAGCCCGCGAGCCCACGGCCCGTATGGCCGGATCCGGAGGCTGAAAGCATGAGCCATTCCACCTTGCTCAATCCCGATCATGCGTTGATCCGCGACTTTCTCGCCGGTGACGGGATACCGCGGCCTTTCGACGCCAATCCCTTGGCGCGTGGGCTCGCGACGCAGTTGCTCGCGGCCGATGCGCGCCAGGGCTCGGTGAGGCTGGGCTTCACGCCCGGGCCCCAGTTCCTGCAGGGCAATGGCTGCGTGCAGGGCGGGATCGTCGCCGCGATGCTGGACTTCGCGCTCGCGCTCGCGGTGCTGACGCGTCTTGCGCCGGGTCAAAGCCATTCCACGGCGTCATTCTCGGTCAACCTGCTGCGGCCCACACGCGTGGGGAGCTATATCGCTCAGGGTCGCATCCAGCGCCTGGGGTCACGCCTTGCGTTCGCGGACGCCAGCCTGGCCCTCGGCGATGGCGGGGAGCTGGTGGCGACGGCAACCGGAGTCATGTCGCTGCGACAGGGGCCCAAACGGACTGAAGCGGCCAGCCGGCGGTGACTTGACACCGGAGCGCGGAAGGTTCGCTGGATTATGTCTGCTACCGCATTGGCGCGGGCGAGTGCAAGGAGTAAATTCACAAAAGTCGAAACTCATCCGCTCTGCCCGCCGGAGCAGGGTGCAATTAAGTCAAAAGAGGGCCGCCTGATCGCGGTCCGCACAGCGACCACGGAGAATGCCAATGAAGAAAAATTACGCCACGCTGCTCGTGGTCCTGTTCCTGGGGCTCGCCGGGCGCGCCTCGGCCGCTTCGCTCACGTTCGGCCACTGGCTGGTTGCCACCTCCGATGACGGCAGCTACTCCTATGCGGCCACCGAGAACCGGCAGGGCGAGGTCTTCGGGGAGTTCTGCGCCTACAAGTCGGCTTCGTGCCGATGGCTGCTCGCCGTTCGCACGCGCTGCCGGTTCGGGGACGTGTACCCGGTCCTGGCCAATTCCAGCAGTGGCGCCAATCCCGTCGCGATCTTCTGCGTCGGCGCGGTGGGCAAGCGTATCTATGGCATGGCGCTGATGAACCGCGGGAAGCTCGAGCAGAGCATTGCGCATGCGGCGCAGGTCGGCTTCGCGGTTCCGCTCGGTCACGGCGGTTTCGCGGTGGCGCACTTTCAGCTCAACGGACGGGTGCAGGCGACATCCTTCCTGCAGAAATCCTTTTTCGCAGAAATCCAGCGCCGGCGGCGGGCGCAAGCGGCCGAGCAGCCGCTTTAGCTCCGAGGGCGGAGATTTCCCTCCTCCCTTCGAGGGAGGAGCCGCGCCCGAGTGCGACGAGGGCTCGTTCAGGTGCGTCGAGCCGAACTCAGAAGGCCGGCCGACAGGTAAAATACCCCATCTCCAGCCGTACCGAGCGCGCGTAGCGAGAGCCCGGCGGGCATCCCTTTAGGGATGCCCGCCGCCTCCCGGTTGCTCCATATTAAAGGCGGGCTGCAGCGAGATCGCCCGGGGGCGGTCTGGCCAGAATATCAGGACAGGAGCCGTGATGAAGAACGTGATGGCGCGACGACTGGTCATCGTGCTGGTCTCGATGGGGGTATTGCTGGGTGCCGTGGTGGCCTGGAACCACATCAAGGCGCACTTCATCGCCCAGTTCATGGCAAAAAACGCCTCGATGCCCCAGACGGTGTCGACGGCCGTGGTGCGATACTCCAGCTGGCAGCCCCACTTGACATCCGTGGGGAGCCTGCGCGCGGTGCACGGTGTCGAAGTCAGCCCGCAGGTGGCCGGCATGGTGGTCAGCGTCGACTTCAAGTCCGGATCCTATGCCCATGCGGGACAGGCGCTGATTCATCTCAATGATGCGCCGGACATCGCACAGTTGCGCTCGTTGCGCGCCACGGCGCACTACGACTTGCTCACCTATCAGCGCGATGTGAGCCAGTACAAGGCCCAGGCCATCGGCAAGGCGGTGCTGGATGCCGCGACGGCCAACTGGAAGAGCGCCGAGGCCCAGAAGGCGGCTGAAGAGGCGCGGATAGCGGAATTGACCATCCGGGCGCCCTTCAACGGCCGGCTCGGCATCACCACCGTCAATCCCGGGCAGTACCTGCAGGCGGGAGCCGCCGTCGTGACGCTCGAGTCGCTCGACCCGATCTATGTCGACTTCAAGCTCCCGCAGGTGGACTTGTCCCGGGTGAGGGTCGGCCAGACCGTGCACGTCACCACGAGCGCGTTCCCGGGCAGCGTGTTCACCGGCCGCGTGACCTCCATCGATTCGGAGGTCGATCCTTCCACCCGCAATTTCGAGGCGGAGGCCACGATCGCCAACCCGCAGCGCCGGCTCATGCCCGGGATGTTCGTGGATACCGCGGTCGAGTCGGGCGCGCCGCGACGCTACCTCACCCTGCCGCAGACGGCCATCAGCTACAACCCTTACGGCGATACGGTGTTCGTGGTGAAGCGCGGCGCGAAGTCCGCCGCCGACCCGAGGGTGCAGCAGGTGTTCGTGACGCTCGGCCCGACACGCCGCGATCAGGTCGCCGTCCTGAAGGGCCTCTCGGCGGGCGAGCAGATCGTGACCAGCGGCGCGATGAAGCTCAAGAACGGAACCCCCATCAGCATCAGCAACGGCGGAAAGCCGCACCGTAACTCCGCGGCCGCGGCGCAGGATCGGTGACAGCGTGAGATTCACCGACATCTTCATCCGGCGGCCGGTGCTCGCGGCCGTCGTCAGCCTGCTGATCCTGGTGCTCGGCGTGCGCGCCATATTCCAGCTGCCGGTCACCCAGTACCCCAAGACCCAGAGCGCGGTGATCACGGTCACCACGTACTACTACGGCGCGGATGCGCAGACGGTGGCCGGCTTCATCACCCAGCCGCTGGAGACGGCGATCGCCCAGGCACAGGGCATCGACTACATGTCCTCCCAGTCGATGCCCGGCGAGTCGGTCATCACCGCGACGCTGCGCCTCAATTACAGCGCCAACAAGGCGCTCACCCAGATCAGCGCCCAGGTGAACGCGGTGCGCAACCAATTGCCGCCGCAGTCGCAGCTGCCGGTCATCGCACTGGCTAAGAACCAGACGACCGACACGATGTACCTCGGCTACTTCAGCAGCGTGCTGCGGCCGAACGCGCTGACCGACTTCCTGTTGCGCGTGGTGCAGCCGCAGCTGAACGCCATCCCCGGGGTGCAGAACGCCGAGATCCTGGGCGGGCGCATCTTCGCGCTGCGGGCCTGGCTGGATCCCAACCGCATGGCGGCGTACGGCGTCACCGCGGCCGACGTCTCCCAGGCGCTGGCGGCCAACAACTACCTGTCGGCCGCGGGCCATACCAAGGGACGTATGGTCAGCATCAATCTGACCGCCTCGACGGATCCGAAGACGCTGCGGGCATTCCGCAACCTGGTGATCCGCGATCAGAACGGAGCGATCGTGCGCCTGAAGGACGTGGCCACCGTCGTGCTCGGCGCGCAGAATTACAACTTCAGCGTGCGCTTCAGCGGCCGTCCGGGCGTGTTCATCGGCATCAAGGCCGCTCCGAGCGCCAATATTCTCGACGTGGCGCAGCGGGTCAAGGCGGAGCTGCCGGTCATCGCGCACCAGCTGCCGAACGGCATCACCCAGAAAGTGGTGTTCAACGCCACCAGCTTCATTCACGCCTCCATCGTCGATGTCATCAGTACGCTGGTCGAGGCGCTGCTCATCGTCACGGCGGTCATCTTCCTGTTCCTCGGCAGTCCGCGGGCGGTGGCCGTGCCGGCCTTGGCGATGCCCTTGTCGATCGTCGGCGCCTTCATCGTCATGCTGGCGCTCGGCTACTCCATCAACCTGCTGACGCTGCTCGCGCTGGTGCTGGCGATCGGACTGGTGGTCGACGATGCCATCATCGTCGTGGAGAACATCGACCGGCACATGAAGGAGGGCAGCACACCGTTCGATGCGGCCATCCGGGGCGCGCGCGAGCTCGGCGGGCCCATCATCGCCATGACCGCCGTGCTGGTGGCGGCCTACGTGCCGATCGCCTTCCAGGGTGGACTCACCGGCACGCTGTTCACCCAGTTCGCCTTCACCCTGGTCGGGGCGGTCACCGCCTCGGGCATCATCGCGCTCACGCTCTCGCCGATGATGTGCTCGCGCATCTTTCGCGCCGAGCAGGAGGACAACCGCTTCACGCACCTGCTCGATCGCGGCTTCGCCAGGCTGCGCGGCGGCTATCACCGCGTGCTGCAGAACTGGTTGTCGACCTGGCCGGTGTTGATCGTGCTCGGGGTGGTGCTGCTCGCCGGCGTGTTCTACCTGTTCATGACCTCCAAGCACCAGCTCGCGCCGCAGGAGGATCAGGGCGTGGTGCTCTATCAGGTGATCGGCCCTCCGGATGCGACCCTCAACCAGATGAAGAGCTACAGCCGCCAGATCTACCGGGATGCGCGCGCGCTGCCGGAAACCACCCAGGTGTTCCAGATGACCGGCACCCCGTCGGTGAACCAGGGATTCGGCGGCGTGCTGCTCAAGCCCTGGAACGAGCGCACCCGCACCGCCACGCAGCTGCAGCAGATCCTGCAGCGCCGCTGGAATCACATCGCCGGGGCGCGCGTGGTGGCCTTCCAGTTCCCCTCGCTGCCCGGGTCGCAGGGCCTGCCGGTGCAGTTCGAGATCACCACCGCCGAGCCGATCGCCAATTTGAACGCCGTCGCGAGGCAGGTGCTCGCGCGCGCGCGGGCGAGCGGACTGTTTTTCTTCGTGGACGATGAGCTGAAGATCGATCAGCCGCAGGATGAGCTGGTGGTCAATCCCAACAAGGTGGCCGACCTCGGCCTCACCCAGCAGGACGTCGCCTCGACGCTGGGAGCGGCGCTCGGCGGCGGCTATGTCAATTACTTCGAGCTCGGTGGCCGCTCGTACCAGGTGATGCCGCAGGTGCGGCAGAGATTTCGGCTGAATCCCAGCCAGATCCTGGACTATCACCTGCGCACGGCCTCCGGGCACATCGTGGAGCTCGGCACGGTGGCGCACCTGAAGCCGCAGGTCGTGCCCGAGGCGATCACGCATTTCCAGCGCCTGAATGCCGCCCTGATCGCGGGCGTTCCGGCCGTCTCGCAGGGGCAGGCGCTCGCCTTCCTGCGCAACGCGCTGCACAAGATCGCTCCCACCGGCTACAAGGCCGACTATGCCGGCGAGTCCCGGCAGTTCATGAAGGGCTCCAACAGCTTCGTGGCGACCTTCGGCTTTGCGCTGATCATCGTGTTCCTGGTGCTCGCGGCGCTGTTCGAGAGCTTCCGCGACCCGGTGGTCATCCTGGTGTCGGTGCCGGCGGCGCTGTTCGGCGCGCTGCTGTTCATCAATCTCGGCTTCACGACGATCAACATCTACACCCAGGTGGGCCTCGTGACGCTGCTCGGGCTGATCAGCAAGCACGGCATCCTCATGGTGCAGTTCGCCAACGATGAGCAGCGCTCCGGCAAGACCAAGCTCGAAGCCATCGAGGCGGCCGCCGAGGTGCGGCTGCGCCCGATCCTCATGACCACGGCGGCGATGGTCGTGGGCGTGCTGCCGCTGGTGCTGGCCACGGGCGCGGGCGCGGCCGGAAGGAGGGCTATGGGTATCGTGATCTGCACCGGCCTGTCCATCGGCACGCTGTTCACCCTGTTCATCGTGCCGGCGGTGTACCTGCTGCTGGCGCAGGACCACGAAAAGGACCGGCAGAAGGCGGCAGGCCTCGTTGCCGAGGCTGCCGCGGCCGCTGCGGAGTGATCCCGGCGCAGTGACTCCCCCGGTGTGCAGTGCCGGCCACATGGACCGGATTGGCCCCAGGCCAGTCCCCCGGAATCCCGCGCGGAGCGCGTGAAGGGATTTTGATCCCCGTCAATTGCGTACAGGCGCTCTGCGGTAGCGTGCGCAGGGATGGCATTCCATGATCTGCGCTCGTTCCTCGCTCGCCTGGAGGAGGGCGGCGACCTGCGCCGCGTCGGTTCCCCGGTCAGCCCCGAGCTCGAGAGCACTTCCTTTTGTCTGCGCGCCCTCAAGGCCGGCGGCCCCGCGCTGCTGTTCGAGCGGCCTTCCGGCTCTCGGCACGCGCTGCTCGGGAACCTGTTCGGGCACCGGCG
>JAJZLX010000671.1 GCA_021850555.1 Pseudomonadota bacterium
GCATGCGTCGGCTCGCTCCAGATGACTTCGTAGTCGCGCAGATCGGCCATGGTCATCTTGCCGCCATCGGCTCTCACCGCCGCAACCAGCGCCTCGGCCCATTCGCCGCGGTACATGTATTCGCGAATCCCCTCGGCGGCCGCCCGTCGCAAAGTCCTGGCGAGGGCCGGTTGCCTGAAATTCTCGCCCGCCTCGTAGGTTGATCCGTTCGCCTTCGCGAAAACCCCGCGGGTATGAGGCAGCCGCGAGAGGACCGATGCACGAAACGCGTACTGTTGTGCGTGCCCCGCGGTCCAAGGAAAGCCTTCCTCCGCGTAGCGGATGGCTGGATCGAAAATCGCCTGCAACGGCAGTTTGCCGAAGCGTCGGTGTGTGGCCGCGATGCCGGCCATGAAGCCAGGCGTCAGCGCAGTTTTGCCGCTCGCTTCATATTGAAATGCGCTCAGTCCTCCCTTGCCGAGATCTCCCAGGTTGGGACCGGGAATTCCCACAGGGTCATCCTCCGCCTGTATCGTGTTGAAGCCGGCATTGAGGTTGTGCAGCTTTCCCGTCGAGGCCTCGAAATACACCATGGTGTAGATGCCCGCGTAGCTCACCCACGAGCCGGCCGCGAGACAGATCTGAGTGAGCGCAGTGGCCGCAGCAGCGTCAGCCGCGCTGCCTCCCTGACGCAGCATTTCCACACCCGCCTCGACTGCCGCGCTGCCCGTCGTGCCCGTCACCATGCCTCGGCTGGCAGTGACTTCCGTGGGGTTGAGCTTTCCCAGGGTCTCATACAGCGCATCGCGATTCTCGCTCATCGTTTGTCACTCCTATCCAAGCTGATCCGCGTCCGTCCATCCGCTTCCCTGATCGGCACCTGCAGCTGCCTTCTCAACGCAGCCCGTCGGCAACAGCGCAACGGCGCGGATCGGCCACAGCCGTGTAGGTCCCAGACCCCTCGTCCCTCGCAATGACGGAAAAAGACCCCATGTGGTAGTCATAGCTCGGTGTGACCGCAACCCGGACCCCGAGTCGATGCAGATCCTCGACGACTCCCGGCGCCAGTCGATCCTCGATTGTGACGGAGCGTCCTTCGCTCATTGGAAGCATCCGGGGCGATTCGACTGCCACTTGCGGATCGAGCTTTAAATCGAGCGCGTACGCGAGAACCTGCGGCACCGTGCAGTAGACATTTCCCGGTGATCCGGCGGAAAGCACGGGTCTTCCCTCTTTCATCACAATGGTGTTGCCAATGATGCATCGTGCTTTGGCACCCTTGACGAGCGTGGCATCCATCGGGCTCGTCAGGGCTCCGAAAGTCGAATGGCTGCCGACCATAGGCACCCCGCCAATCACCATGCCGGGAATGCCGGATCCCTGCAGCGTATTCATCATCTGCACCCAGTTGCCTTTGGAATCGACGACCGCCAGCTCGCAGGAGCCTGACGGCTGATCCGAGTGGGATTTCGCGAGGCGCGGCTTCCCGTTTGCCCCGCCGAAAGCAGACATGAAATCGCCCGCCGCGCCGGAGTCACCCGCGAGTCGAATGTGCTCGGTAAGATCAACCTTCGGGCGACTCTTGCGAATCATCTTCGCAAGATGGGCGTGGTAGCCCTCATCCAGCAGCTCCTCGCGCGGCACCCCGTATACCTCGTCATCCTGCGCATACTCCCAGTGGCGCCCACCTTGGCGCAACGCATGACCCATGGCCCAGATGTGCTCCGCCGAACCGGGTTTCATCTCCCGAATACCGAGGTGCTTCAAGACGCCGAGCACGATTGCGATGTAGATGCCCTGCGCCTGGGGCGGACCGAGGCTCACGATCTCGTATTCGTGATGCGGTATGCGCAAAGGCTCCACCCAGCGCGGCGGCGTCTCGGTCATGTGCTCGAGCGTGATCTTCCAACCCATCTCGTTGGCCTTTTCCACGAAGCGCTCGGCCCAGGGCCCGGTGATCATGTAATCGGGTCCTTGCCGTGCCACCCCGTCGAGGGTTTGCGCGAGCTTCCGGGGAACGAAGATTTCCCCAACGTTCGGGAAATAGCCATTCGGCTGGAAGAACTCGCGGCTTTCCGGAAAGTAAGTGATGAACTTGTCCGCGAAGATGTTGACGCCGTACTCGAACGTCGAAACCGGATGGCCCTCTTCGGCCCAGCGTACCGCTGGAGCGCAGAGCTCCGCCCAGGGACGCGAGCCGAACCTCTCGTGGATCGCCTTCAGTCCCGGCATGAAACCCGGGATGATGGCCGAGGGCGGCATCGCCGCGTAAGGACCGGTGCCCGCCGGGACGGGCTTGAAGGGAGGCAGGCCGGACGGGAATCCTCCGAGACTGTCCAACTGGTGCACCTTGCCCGTGCCGGCCTCGTAATAGAGAAACGTCACGAGTCCGGCGTGATTCGTCATGAACGGCTCCACCGCGGCCTGGACCATGCAGCCCGCGATACCCGCATCGGCGGCGTTTCCCCCGAACTTGAGAACCTCGACCATCGTCTCGGTGACGATCGCGGAGTCTGTCGTGACGGCCGCCTTGACCCCCGTGACCGGACGCTTCGGACCGGGATTGACCAGGTATCGCGAAAGATCTCGATTCATGCTGTTCCTCGATCGCAGGATGGGATGGCGAGGCCCTCGGCCTCGGCGACGTCCGCTTTGATAGTGCGGATGGCGAGCAGAAAGTGAATGATGCCCATCACGTAAGTCACATTGAGCAGACACAGGCTGATTCCGAGCGAGCGAGCGCCAAAGCGCGGGGCGAGCAGATCGCTCAAAAGGCCCGCCACGTAAGGCCCGGCGCTCAGTCCGATGACACTGGTGATCACACTGGCAACCGCCGCCGCGAGCGCGCGCAGGTTCGATCCCGCCAGGCTCTGTACAACGGCATAGAGGGGCGCAACCCAGACGCCCCCGAGCAATGTGGTTCCGAGCGTCAGCCCCATCGCGAGAGCGAAATTGCGCGTAAGGTACGTCACGATGGCCGGGGGCACCATGAGCGCGAAGGCCGCCACCAGAATCCAGACCGGGGCGGCATAGTGCTTGCGCCGCAGGAACCAGTCATTGAGCACACCGCCCAGGAAGATCGAAACCAGCGTGCCTGGGCCGACAGCCGCGGAATAGTACGCACCCACTTGCCCGGTAGAGAAGTGATACGTTCGCATGAGGAACGCGGGCGTCCAGGTGCTCTGGGCGTAGGCGCCAATGCATACGAGGGCAAGCCCGATACACAGATGGACGAACGAGCGCCGCCCAGCCAGGATGCGCAGCGATGTAGCGAGGCTCGCATTATCGGTGCTGGCGTCCCCGATTGCGGCGAGTCCGCCGCGCTTGGGCTCCCGTACGGTCAACCAGAGAAGCACCGCCAGCACCAGCCCCGGAGCGCCGGAGAGAAGGAATGCGCCCCGCCAGCCCAGCCAGTCATTGAGCATGCCGCCGCCGGCCAGGGCGAACGTCAACCCAATGCCTCCGCAGACGCCGATGACCGAGAGTGCGGTGCCCCGTCGCTGCACGGGGAAGTAGTCCGAGACCAGCGCCTGGATCGACGGAAATGCCCCCGCCTCCCCCAATGCCACTCCCGAGCGGGCCAGTGCCATCGTGGCGAAGCTCACCGCTCTGGAGGTCGCCACGGTCATCACCGACCATACAAAGACACCCGCCGTGAGTATCCGCACCCTACCGTAGCGATCGGCCAGTCGGGCGAGCGGTATGCCGCACACCCCATACGCGAAGGCGAATGCGACACCGCTGAGAAGGCCAATCTGGGCGTCATCGAGATGCAGCCCACGCTCGATTGGCTCGATGAGGATACTGATCAGGCTGCGGTCGTAGTAATCGAAGACGGTGACGATCCCGAGGATCGCAAGAACATACAGCGAATACCCGTGACTCCCGGCGGCCTGTTGCGGCGGCTCCGCGGTAGCTTCGAATTGCCGCTTTACCACTGAATTCACGCTAATGCCTGACGTTGCAATACTTCATACCCGGCATCAGTTGCTTCCGGCAAACACCATGACACCGGACACTTCCATGGTTGATGCCACATGTGTCTTGGGATCGATCACCGCAGCCGCCAGGCTTCCGCGCAGCATCGCAGCCTGCCCTGCGGCCACGTCGACGACCGACGCACCGAGGGCCTTCACGCTTGCGATAAACTTCTCAGGATATCCACACGCCGGAACATTTACCTTGCGCGCATTGAGCGGCAACCCTGCCTGTGCAAAATTATCCAGTGCGGGGGGCACGGCCAGCGCGCTCGCGAGCGTCTGCTTCTGAGCAATGACGCTGAAGACTGTCGCGATCGTCTGCGCCGTCAGCAAGCAGCCGATCGACGCGGTGGCGAGGACCGGCTGGGAGCCCTCGAAGGTGAGCGTACAGGCGATGGGATCGGGAACTCTGCTTCCTGGTTTCAACCGCGCGCGGAGATTCTGCTGGAATCCCGCCGAGTCGGGAAGGGGAATGCCTTCCACCACGATTCCGGTATCCCCCCACACGACGGCGTTGATCGTGTGCGTCATGACCGCGATGTCTCCGCCCATGTCCGAGACGACGATGAAATTCGAGTTCTGCGGAGTCATTTTCTGCAAAGGGACATACAGGTGCTCCAAAATCGACGCCACAGCCCCGGCAAAGCCCTTACGGCGTTGCGCCGAGCGCGAAATGCCTATCCGCTGGGACCACAGGAAGGCGGCGACACTCGGGGACAATCGCGACGCCTCTGACACCAGGGGGTCGACGCGCGAGAGATCGCGGAAGCTCCGCGGCTCGCTCCAATAGGGACCGCGGTGCTTCAGCTTCAAAGCTGGCGCGCTACTGAGCCCCTTCTGAACCTGATACACGGCATCGCTGGGTCGCCCGCTCACATAGAGCGTATGGCCCAGAAACTGCTCGCTGTAGGGTGATCTCCACAGAACGCGGTACGCTCGCATATCGCCTAGAGTCGCCTTGCCGCCGGCCTTGCGAACGGCTGCGACGAACACCCTCCCCCACGGTCCCGTATACATATACTCAGCGCCGCGCTCGGCGACTTCCCTCAGAGTATGCGCGAGTTGCATCTGCGCGAACTTGTCGCCGACCCTCGGCATCGCATCGCCTCCCTGGCGCAGGAACCGCCTTCCCGCGGGGGTGCCGGAAAGGTACTTTTGCCGCATCTTGAAGAAGCTGTCCAAAATGGGAGACACCGTCACCCCATGCCCCGCGTACCAGATTGCCGGCTGGAACAGCACCCGGAATGGCAACTTCCCGAAGCGATCATGCAACGCCTGAATACCGGCCTTGAATCCCGGCACCAGCGTCTGGCGCCCAAGGGCGCCCTCCGACGGTCGGCTTCGGACCAAAATAGAGCGGCCCGAGATCTCCCACCGGGATGATCCTCGGCTCGGTTTCACCCATTCTTTCGAACCACCACCGCGACGACCTCAAAACCGGGCCTCGAGCGAAAGTTGGTACGTCCGCGGCTGCAACGGAACACCGCTTCCATACACCGGATCGAACGGGTCTCCGGGAATGAGCTGCGTCAGACTGATGTTCGACAGGGCGTATTTGTCCAGCAGATTGGAGACGCGGAACATCAGACGATAGCGCCGCCATTGGAGGCCAGTGCGCAAGTCCACTTCCGAATACGCAGGAATGCGCGCATCGATGTAACTATTGACGCCCGAGAAGGAACTCGAGGCCGTCCCTTGGTAGTGGTAAGTGGCACCGACGATACCGACGACGCGGCCGAGCGGAGCCGAATAGTCCGCCGCCAGGGCCCCGCTCCACTTCGGTGTGTTCGGCAATGGGTCGCCGACCTGGGCACCCGCGTCGCTGTTTGCAGAGATGGAGTCGATACGCGTCTCGTCATACGCCGCATTGGCGCTGAGCACCAGTCCGTGCAGCGGCGCGTATTGACTCTGGAACTCGACCCCTTGTGAATGCGCGTTGCCGCCATTGCCTGTGACGGTGAGCCCGTTCACGAGCGCATTCAACTGAATGTTGCTCCAGTTCATGCGATAGACGTCCGCATCGGCCGACAGCCTTCCCTCGAGCCACGCGCCCTTCGCGCCGGCTTCGTAATCCCATACCGTGTCGGGACCGAACGATGACGGTACCCCCGCCGCAGCGCTGAATTGCGGACCGCCAGGACGATAGCCACTCGCCGCGCGAAGATACGCAGTGAGCTCCGCCATGGGCCGCCATTTGACGGTCGCGAGATAGGTCGTATCGGAGTTCGCGGACCGCGAGCGCGAAACGCCCGCTCCCCCGGCCAGAAGTCCGCCGCCGTTGGTGGCGCCACTTTGCGAATTATGGCTCTCGCGGATGCCTGCAGTCGCATCCCATCGGCGCGCGAAATGCCACGTGACATCTCCGTACGCGGCGTATTCACGGTAATGGTTCGTGGTATCGCCCGTCAGGAGATCATACAATGGCACTGGCAGCGGAGCCCCGTTCAGCCCATCCACACCATTCATGACGAAGCCGTAGGTATCCCGCTCGTAGGTATAATACAAGCCCCCCAGGAAGCTGAACGCACCCATGCGGTTCGAATTGAAACGCAGCTCCTCGGTGTATTTGTTCATCCGTGGCGCAATGTGGCCGAACACCGCCTCCGGCGATACGAAGCCCAGGATCGGACCGTAAAGCGTCGTGTAATCGAACACCTGGGCGGAGTTGTATCGCGCATAGCTGGTGGAGTCGGTGATCGTTCCGGCATCCAGGCGGTATGTGGCCGTCACGTTTCCGATCAGGAACGAGGTATCGATGTTCGTGTTCGTAAACGCAGAGTACTCGTATTTCCCCTCGAGCGGCTGCAGAGTCTGCGCATTCAGATCCGATCCCGCGAGAGAATTGTTATGGATGTCCTGATAGGATGCATTGAAATCGATGTCGAGCCGTGCCGTGGGAGAGAACCGCAACGTCGCCGCACCGCCCTGCACCCGTGCCGTGTTGACGTTGTCTTGATGGGTCAGGACATTCGTCATGAACCCGGGATCCAGCCGGTCGAATGCGCTCAAGCGCAGCGCGAGCTCATGACCGATCAGCGGAATATTGACCCAGCCGTGCACTCCGTAGCCATCGCCACCACCTGCCACCGCGGATCCCGATATGCCGGCCTCACCTGAGAAGCGCTTGAGGGAGGGCTTTGCCGTGACGATGCGGATCAGCCCTCCGAGCGAGCTTGCGCCGTAAAGAGTGCCTTGCGGTCCCTTGAGCACCTCGATGTTGCGGACATCGGTGAGATCCGGATCGGGCATCACCAGGGTGCCCGGAAATCCGGCGCTGCTCGGCGTGAGCGGCGTTTCATCGATATAGACACCTACCGTGGAGGTTGTCTGCTCCGGCCCGGAATAGAGGCCACGGATGATCGGTACGCCAAGTCCTGTTCCGCCTTCGCTCGATATCTGCAGGCTCGGCACGTACTGCATGTAGTCATTGAAGCCCTTTATTCCGAGCTCGCGGATTCTGGCGCTCGTGATCACGGTCAGGCCTACGGGAGTGTTCTGAAGGGTCTCGCGCTGCTTGGTCGCCGTCACGACCACTTGCTCGAGGGTGACCGGCGCAGCTTGCCGCGAGCTCCGGGCGGCCGTGCCGAGGGTGCTCGACTGGTTCCGGGCGGCGGCCCGTTCCAGCAGCGGCGGCACGAGCAGGCAGATGGCTCCCATGAGCGCCAGCTGCCTGGATCGGAACGTCAGGTACCTCGTCATGCGTATTTCCCCCGAACCGTCGTCTCTTGATGTTATTCCGAAGAGCGCCCCCGCCACCCGGTGGGGCAGAGAGGGATTGCCCGCAGCGTAGATCTACGCGAGGTCGCCGTGTCGGGCGCAAGTCCCTAAGAACCGGGCTTCCGTCATTTTCTCCGGCTCCCGTCCCCGCCACTGGGACGGCCGCATGCCGTATTCAAGCCTGAACGCCTTGCTGAAGCTCCCGGGATCC
>JAJZLX010000258.1 GCA_021850555.1 Pseudomonadota bacterium
GCCACGCGTTTTGCCACGGCGATCCTGCCCTTGAGGCCGACGACGCGGGAAGTGGCGGCGCTGTATGCCGGGTGGCAGTCCGGCACCGCCCGCACCCGCGCGCTGATCCTGGAGAGCCCCAAGGTGTATCTCGAGGCGAAGGCGGCGGGTGAGCCGCCACCGCCATCTGCGACCCAACGCTTCCTCAATGATCTTGGCGCGCTTGGGGGCATTGCCCGCCGGGCGTTGCGTGCGCTCGAGGCGGGACTGTGGCAGCAGCTCCTTCAGAGCGAGCAGCTCGAGGTCCACCAGGCGTTCGCGCGCGCGAAATCGGATCTTGAGCGCCTGTTCCAGCGCATCGATCTGGAGTACGGCCATGCTCGATGAAGCGACCCGGACGGCGATCCTGAAGCTCAAGGCGGCCGGCCACGGCACGCGCGCCATCGCCAAGGCGCTTAAGCTGGCGCGCATCTCGGTGCGCCGCGTAATCGCCAGCGGCGCGGCCGTTGCGCCGCCGATCCTGCGCGCCGAGCTCGCCGAGCCCTGGCGCGAAGCGATCCTGGAGCTGTACGCGCGCTATGAGGGCCATCTCGGCCGCGTCCACGAGGATCTGCTCGCCCGAGGAGCCGCGCTGTCCTATCAGGCGCTCACCGCCTTCTGTCGCAAGCACGGGATCGGCGCGCCCCCGCCGCCGCCGGCCGGGCATTACGAGTTCTCTGCCGGCCAGGAGATGCAGCACGACACCAGCCCGCACTGGGCCACCCTCGGCGCTGAGCGAGTGCGGGTGCAGATCGCCTCCCTCGTGCTGTGCTACTCGCGGATGATCTTCTTCCAGGTCTATCCGCGCTTCACGCGCTTTGAGTGCAAGGCGTTCCTGACCGAGGCGCTGTGCTACTTCGGCGGCGCCGCCGGTCGCTGCGTCATCGACAACACCCATGTCATCGTCGCCGCCGGTACCGGGGAGACCATGATCCCCGCCCCCGAGATGGCGGCCTTCGCCGAGCGCTACGGTTTTGCCTTCAAGGCCCACAAGGTGGGGCATGCGAACCGCTCGGCGCGCGTGGAGGCGCCGTTCCATCGCATCCAGAAGGCCTTCCTCGCCGGCTCGCAGTTCTGCGACTGGCGCGAACTCAACGCTTGCGCCCGCCAGACGTGCGAGAAGTGGAACGCGACGTTCTCCGACAAACTGCACGCCAGCCGCCGCGAGCTCTTCGCCGCCGAGCGGCCTCACCTGAAGCCGCTGCCGCTGCACGTGCCGCAGGTCTACCAGCTGCACAGCCGCATCGTCGATGCCGAAGGCTACGTCAATCTCAACCGTATCCGTTACTCGGTCCCTTGGCGGCTCATCGGCCGCACGCTCGAAGTGCGCGAGACGCTCGAAGGGGTGGAACTCTACGACGGCCCGCGCCGGGTGGCCGGCCATGAACGGGTGTGCAGCCCGCTCGATACGCGCGTCACCGACCCTGCGCACCGGCCGCCGCGCGGGGAGCACAAGCGGGAGCGTGAACAACCGGCACCCGAAGCACTCGAGATGCTGCAGCTCGAGCCGCGCATGGCGAACTATCTGGCGGGGCTGAAACACCAGATCGGGGATCGGCGGGCACCGCTGCGTCGGCTGCTCGCGATGCTGCAGGAGTATCCGCGGGAAGCCTTCCTCGCCGCCGTGGCACTCGCCGAGCAGTATCGCCTCTTCAATCTCGATCGGCTCGAGAAGATGGTGCTGCGCCAGATCGCGCACGACTTCTTCGTCCTCGCCCTCGATCGAGAGGACGATGACCATGACTGAAGAGCTCGAACAGCTGCTGGAGAACCTGAAGCTGCGTGCAATCGCGGCGCGCTTCGATGAGATGCTCGCCACCGCGGAGTCCGCCGGCACACCGACCGAAACCTTCCTCACGCAGCTGTTGCGTGCCGAGTGGGCGGCGCGCCAGGAGGAGACTCTGCGTCGGCGCATCCGCCGCGCCCGCTTCCCGGAGGACTGGACGCTGGAATCCTTCCCGTTCAAGCTGCAAAAGGGTGTCAAGGAGCGTCAGATCCGCACCTTTGCCGAACTCGCCTTCATCCCCAAGGCCGAGAACATCGTGTTTATCGGGGAAACCGGCGTCGGCAAGACCGGGTTGATGATAGGCCTCGCGCGCAAGGCCGTGCAGAACGGCTACCGGGCACTGTTCATCAAGGCGCAGGACCTGTTCGATGAGATGTACGCCTCGCTCGCCGATCGTTCCACCCGGCGGCTGCTCCACACGCTCGCCCGAGTCGACCTCCTCGCGATCGATGAGCTTGGATACTTGAACGTCAAGACCGAGCAGACCAACATCTTCTTCAAGCTCATGGAGGAGCGGCATCGGCGCAAGCCGACCCTCATCAGCACGAATCTCCCGTACCCAGCCTGGCAGGACTTCCTCGGCAATCCCGCCCTCACCAAGGCGCTCCTCAGCCGCCTTCGCGAACGCTGCCACACCATCCTCATCGATGGGCCGTGCCTACGGCAGCAGACCGGCTGATCGTACCAGGGCCCCCAGACTCCCTCTATCCGGTCACCGGCGCACCTACCGTCGCGGGCATCGTACCGTCTCCGATCAATGTCGCGCGGAATCCTGCGCGCTATCCCGTCACCCCGCAGGGCTCAGCCTGCCAAGCAGACCCGGGCTCATTTTGCCGAGCAGCGCAGCTGATTTGGCCTGCTGCTGTCGCGTCGTGCTCGATGAGCGTCCGTTTATTCTGATTTTTGGGAAACGCCAGCATGCGGTACTGCCAAAACTGACGAAACGGGGGTTTTGGCAGTTTCGGCAGGACGTCGCCCGGCCGTATCGTAGATTTCGTGGGCGGGCAACCCGTTCGCGCCAATTCATCGGTCCCCCTTTCGGGGTAGCCCCGGGTTGATCCGGTAACGCATCGTCGGCCTGCCGCCCGCAGAGGTCGTTGCGGCTGCTTCTCGCCGCACCCAACCGTCGCCTTCCAGCCAGTCGAGCGCGGCCCGGATTGCCTCATCGGCGGTCAGATGACGCCATTGATTACGCCGCACTTCTCTCATCGTGAACCCATCAGGTAGCATCCCGCGCTTGATCCGGTCCGATAAAGCTTGCGCCGCTCTCAGTCCCGCATCGGCCAGGAGGCCATAGCAGCGGCGCGCGTGTCGTTCCAGGTAGTCGCACCAGGCAGCAGCACGCAGAGCCGCACCCTTGGGCACCGGCCCGGTGATGCCGAGGTGTACGCAATCGACCAGATGCAGGATCAGTGCCAGGGCCGGAAACAGTTTGTCGTACTTGGCGAGGTGTTGCCGGATGATCGGGTTTTCTTCTACCTCAATGCGGTTTCGATGCAGGTCCGTTGACCACTCGATGAACACGGATTGCGCCTCGGGACTGAAGCGAAAATAGGGAAACTTGGCGAAGTCATCTGCCGGAGCCGCCCCGAGGGTCGTCGGGTCCGTAGCGGCCAGCTTTTCGAACACCGCATAGGCGGCGTCCCGAGCCTCCTTGTTTGGTGACCTGTCTCGCCATTCCCAGACTCGATGATCGGGATATACGAGCAACTGGAATCGTTGCAACATGCCGTCATTGGCGAGTGCGTTGACCGCTTGTTCGAGATAGGCGATCAGCTTGTCCGGCTGGATGCCGCCGATGAGGGACACGCAGACATTTTCGATCCGTACATGACCGCGACCAATGCGATCGGTGTCGAAATGCTGATTGCCGTTCCAGGCTTCCAGCCAAAATGCCCGTTCCCCCTCGCGTCCCTCCCGATCCCAGCTGGCTATCAGGCCGACCAGTTCGTCGCGCTTCGCCAGAAGCCCGCTTGGATTATCCCGCAGCAGCTCGCCCAGTTTCTCGACGGTGGTGTCATTGGTCTTATAACGCCGCTCTTTGGGCAGATCAGGCGCAGTCAGATCTCGCAGCTCCCGGGCAATTTCCGCCAAGCCCTGGCCCGACTTCCTCGCCTGCTGTTTGACGCGATTCGCGATCGCGTCTTTTCGGGCGTCGTAGACTAGCATCTGGCCCGCGTGCTCTCCTTTTGCAGCTTCGTGCGTCTTATGGGCGTCCGCGATCAACCTATCGAGCGGCCGGAGTCCAGCGTCGAGCGCCGGGGATTTCCTGGTGGAGGGATCTCCTACGGCCGCGCCCCACAGGTTGGGAACGATCAACCACGGATCATTCTGCTTGGGTCTAATTGCGCATCCCGCGCCGATCAGGGAGCCGAGCGCCACCAGCGCCGCCGCCGCCACGTAATCCGGCGGGCAAGGCATGCGCTCGGCCTCATCCATCACCCATGCGCGCAATACCTCGGGCAGCAGCATCTCCGGCTGAAACGGTGGGATGGGCTGAAGTTCGTGCGCGATGGGTCGGGGCTCCGGCCAGTCTGCACTCTGGTTGGTACCGGGCGAACATTCAGGCTTCCGTGTCGGCTCGGTGCCTCGGCGCACAGCCGTGCCCGCCATCGGTTCGTCGTCGTAGACGGTCCGCGGCATTTCTTCGGCCAGCGGTGGCTCCGAGCGCGACCGCATTATATCGGCGTGGGCATCCAGCATCGTAGTGACGGAGGCACTGTCAAGTGACATGGCGCACCTCCGCCGGGGATATCAGGTCGCGCGCCGCACCGATACGGGCGGTGGCCTGCATCAGTCGTGACAGCTCCGTCTCGCTGATCCGCCTCCGCGCCACGATGTCCGAGAGAATCATCACCACTACCGTCAGCTCGTGATCGAGCGCCACCAGCGCGTCACTGGCGGACAGGCGTGATCGGATTCGGGAGTGTCCACCTGCCGGTCCGGCACTGGGCAGGGGGTGCGTGTAAAGTTCAGCCAAGGTCAGGTCGACAGCTGAGAGCACGTCACCGACGGCGCACCCGGCGAAGCAATGCACGAGCACGCGGTCGTCAATGTCTCGGATGCTCAGGCTCGGTGAGTGGTCGTCGTGTGCGGGACATCTGGCGATCCATCGGTGAGTGCCGGTTTGCCGCACGCCGCTGAGACGGTCGAGTAGGCGATCTACGGCGTCTCCGGCTGTATCGCGTGCTTCACTACACGCGCGGGTCCTGTTCGGGCTGGTATTTCTCTTTGATATCGACCCTTCGCCGGGGACGGTAATTTGCGCATCCATGACTCATTTCCCTTCTGCAACCTGACCACCGCGCTCGGCTGTTTCGAGTGTTTCGGGCCGCCAGCCGACGGCCCGGCCGCCAATGTAGACGTCTCGCGGTGGAAGCAATCCTTGCCTCTCCCAGCGCCAGCGGGTGGGTGCGGAGATGCCGTAGCGCAATTCCAGACCACGGGGCCAGATGCAGTTCGTGCCAGTTGTGCGGCGGGTATTGGGACGAGATGCCATGAATCGTTCTCCATCGTCATGTAATCGGATGGGGCGAAGATGGCATTCAGATCAGCCTGGATGTGGTAATTACCAAAGCACTGCGTGGTAATTACTATTTGGGTCGTCTCGAGGGTAAAAGTTTGGCAACGTCTTCGAGGTGGTGCGCGACGGCTTTTACCCCCAGATCTAGACCGAGTTTCTGCGCTACTTCTGCGATCATCTGTCCCGCCTTGTAAGGCTGGTCCAATGGGACTGTGACTTTACTTATTTCGAGTAATGATCGGATGATCTTGAGCAGAGTGTTTCTTTCGCGAGTTGACAGAGAGTTTTTAGGTGGTTGCTTATCCTCTTTGGGCGGGTGGGTTGACAGGCTGTTTCGTCCTCTCGTGCTGAGTGATCGTGCGGATCGTTGATGACCTTCGACCTCGAGAATCGAGTTCAACGCCGATGAGCTCACCACTAATGTATGCTCCGGCGGAAATTTTACCGCGGGCTTCCCTTTGCGGTAATTTTCAAATTCAGAGTTCTCTTCGTCGAGCACTTCGGCGACGCGCCCATCGTCGGAGCTCAATAGAACGCCCATACCGCCCGGGGGCGGTATTGGCATGCTGCGGAGTTCGCATATCCTACTTTCAATAGCACTTGGAGCAATGCCCGTCATTATCAGTGTCCACAGTCCGGATATTTCTTCCCAGTGATTGTTCTTTAAAATCGTCACAGTTGCGTCTGAGTCTCTAACAATGGTCAACTCGCGTTTCCGCAGGTCAGTATGCACCCATGCAGGGTAGTCCAGTGTTTGAGAGCCATCCTGGTGAGGGTATGACGTATGTGATTGGGTGGTAGGATCATTACCCTGTTGTGGTACTTTAGTGACCTCCAGCGGTGGGCCTGTATATGCAATAACTGGTTTGCTTAGATATATTGCGAGATCGATAGCGTTCTCCAAGGCTAGTTGCAGTACGTCTGCTTCCGAAACACTCTCGCTGCTTTCGTCTGACAGTATTTTTGCCGCCTCGGCGAGGCTGACCCATTTTTTGCGGTTGGCAATTTTGATCTTGTTCGTCACGGCGGCGAGAGTCCTCGCAAGTGAGTGGCCCATTTCTCGAGCGCATCACGCTTCTCGTGAAGATAGGCATGGCGGTCGTAGACGCCGGCAACGCCGGGCTGGGTGTGGTTTAGGACGCGCTCTGCGACGTGCGGCTCGACCTTGAGTGCCGCCAGTCCTGTGCGGCAGGTCCGGCGCAAATCGTGCAGCGTGAATTTCTTTATGCCTCGTTCCCTGAATCGCTTTGCGCATTTTGCCAGGCTGCGAGTCAGCTGTTTTGCATCGATGGGCTGCTCTCGGTCTGGTGCCGGTAGTACCCACTTCGATCCCTCAGCCTCGCGTCTCAGGGCGTTGAATTCATCTACGGCCCAATCACTGAGTGGCACGACATGACCCCGTCCGGTCTTGCTGTTCGCGTCTGGGATAGTCCACGTTTTCGCTTTGAAGCTAATGTCATTCCACTTGGATTTTGCGAGTTCACCACGACGTTGACCGGTGAGCAGTAGAATCATGATGATCCGCTGTAGGCGCTCAAAACGCGTGCACGCGCGTGGGTTTTGCAGGAAGGATTTCAACTCTTCGTCTGAAAGAACTCGCTCGCGAGGCCTTTCTTTGCCGCCGGGTCGGACGAGCAGCTTGACAGGCGAGTCGTCCAGGATTGCGCGGTGAATTCCGAATTTAAAGAGCTGGTCTATGACGGCTGCGGTACGATTTGCCATGACGCGTGAACCACGGTCAACGATTTTGTCGAGGAGGTCGATGACCTCGCGCGGCTTGATAGTGCGCGCATCCCTTCCTCTCCAATCCGGAAGTACATCTCGATCCAGGATTGCCTGTACATACTCAGGACGCCTTCTGTGCGGTTTGACGTACCGCTCCATGAATTCATTGGCCAGATGTTCAATCGTGTGCTCGGCTGCCATAGCTGCGGCAGATGTGGTCGGCAGGATAGAGGGTTCCCGTCGTCTTGACTTGGCTCGACGCGGATCAATTCCCTGCGAGGCAATCTCGCGGAACTTCCGGGCCTCGCCCCTGGCGGAATCAAGATTGGTTTGGGGAAAGTGCCCCAGCACGATTCGGGTCTCCTCCCCTTTGAATTTGAAGCGGAGAAGCCACGTCCGACTGAACCCGCTCGCTTTCTCACGGACACGCAGCTGGAGACCCGTCTGCCCAGGGTCGGTATAGGTTCCTGCAGGAAGGGTGGCCACACGGGTAGCAACCAGCCGCTGTGTCCGGCTTTCCGCCTTTGAATCCACCCCAGGGCGTCGCCTGGATGGGGGTTTTGCTGCAGGGGTGAGGGAGCCCTTGGCCACGATTCGTGAAAATTTTGTGTCCGCTTTGTGTCCACTTTATATGAAATAGGGTGGAAGGCAATGCTTGGACTTGATATGGCATAGACTCCAGAAATTAAGGTATTTGCGCTCTTGTTCCATTTCAAGTAATCTCATCCTCGCACACGATGTGAATGCATGGGGTGCAAGGGGTCCCGAGTTCAAATCTCGGCGCTCCGACCAATCAAAACGAGCGGTACCGATGTGCGCTGT
>JAJZLX010000395.1 GCA_021850555.1 Pseudomonadota bacterium
CGGGCCTCATGGTCGAACATGCGCCGTGGCCTGACGATCATGGCCAACCTTTTGTTCAAGGTCGGTATCGCGTCGGACTACCGCACGACATTCTGGCGCACTGCCTGGCCGCTTCTGCGGCAAGGACGCGTGGAGGAGGTGATTCACGTAGGGCTCGTCGCCCACCATCTGATCAGCTATACGCGCGAGGCCCTCGCAGGCCGCCAGAATGCGTCGTATTATTCGCCGCGAGCGGCGCCGGCAGGAAGGTCCGCAGCGATCTAGCGAAGACTGGTTCGGCTCGCGCGCCCGACATCCATGCCCGAGGTCCCGGGCGCAAGACGAACACATCGGGACTTCGGGTCGGCCGAGCACATGCGCTCCCCGCTGTAGGGTATGCGCAGTTTGCACGTACGCCGCGTGGCAACTGCCTATTGTCGGCGGGGCTCCTTGCGTCGTTTCCTAGCTGAAGGTCGCGGCGCACGGTTGACGATTGCGGTGCGAGCGGCCACCGCACCGCTCGCACCCGACGTAACCACGGCCGGCGGTGCTTCGGGGACACGGCGGTTCCGGTGGCAACAGGAGCCACGGCCCGAAGCTGGAGGTGCCGGCCCGGTGCAGGGCCGGCATGGTGGGTAGTTACGAAGGATGGTACGGTATGATTTACGGTCCGCTGATCACGGTCCTCGTACTGGCCTTGTTGATCGCCGTCGCTGCGCCCCTGCTGCGCCGGATGGCGAGCCTGTCACGCTCCGTCGCGACGCACCGCCGCGACATACCAACCCGCGAACCACGCGACGTTCCCTCGTATGCCGCACACGCTTCGCTGCTGGACGGGTCGGCGGGCGCGGTGGAACGGGTTGCGCTCCCGGCGCGTGGACCGGCGCGGGCGGCGCGACGGCCAGGGGCTCGGCTGCTCGATCGCATCGCGCCGCTCGATGCGGCCGAACTCATCGATACCGCACTGCGTCGGCGCGGGTGCCGCGAGTTTTCCGACTGGACGTTCGCCACACCGCTGCAACGGCTGCTGCGCTCCCTGCACGAGGAAGAGCAGCTGTCGACATTCGGCCGGCTCGCGGCCCGCTTCGATGCCTTGCGCTGTCTCGACAACCAACTGGCTCTGGATATCGCCGAGCGGACCGATCCGGCGATCGCGCGCCGCCGCATCGTGCGACCGATTTTCATCACCGGGCTGCCGCGCAGCGGCTCCACTTTTCTGCACTCCATGCTGGCGCTCGATCCGGCCGTTGCCGTACCGCGCAGCTGGCAGCTCATGTACCCCTACCCAACCGGCAGCCTGCTGGCCGGCGCCGACAACCGCCGCGCGCGGGTGGCGCGCCAATTCGCCTTGTTTCGTCTGCTCTCACCGGAGCTCGCCGGCATGCATCCACTGGCGGCCGACGCCCCGCAGGAATGCACCGATATCACCGCCCAGGTCTTCCAGAGCCTGCGGTTTGATACGATCTACCGCATCCCCGCCTATCGCGACTGGCTGGATCAACACGGTCACGACGGCGCCTACCGCTTTCACCGGCGGTTTCTCCAGCACCTCGATGCGCAGGCGGCATCCGCAAGGCACTGGGTGTTGAAGAGTCCCGACCACGTTTTCGCGCTGGATGCTCTGCGCCGGACCTATCCGGATGCCCGCATCGTCATGCTGCACCGTGACCCGTTGTGTGTCCTCGCCTCGGTCGCCAAGCTGACCGAGATACTCAGGCGTCCCTTCACGCGTCATGTCGATCGCGAGCAGATCGGCGCGGAGATCAGCGCGCGCTGGGCCGACGGCGCCGAACGAATGGTGGCCGCACGCTCGAGCGGCGCACAGATGCTGCACCTGCACTATCACGATCTGGTGAGCGCACCCATGGACACGATCTCGGCCCTGTACGATCACTGTGGCATGACGCTCAGTGCCGAGGCCGAAGCGCGTATGGCCGAATTCCTGCGCGCGCGACCGAGAGGCGGCTACGCCGTGCACGCCCATCGCCTCGAGTCGTTCGGGCTCGAGGCGGCGGCGCTGCGCGAGCGCTTTGCCGGGTACATGCAGACGTTCGATGTCCGGCCCGAGCGGACCGGCTTCTGTGCGGCGAATGTCGGGGACTCGGGCACCGCATGAGCCGATGGAAGGTGCTCGCCGCACTGTGCGGCGCCGCGGGACTTCTTGCGGCAATCGGCTACGCGGGCTTCGATGCGGTCGGACACGCGGCGCAACGCATCGGTTTCACCGGACTCGCGCTGCTGGCGCTGATCCATCTGCCGGCCATCGCCTTGATGGGCTACGCCTGGTCGCGGATCGGCTCGGTGGTGAGCGACGGCTCACCATGGCGATACGTGTGGGCGCGTTACGTGCGCGAGTCGACCGCGGAAGTGCTGCCATTGTCCCAACTCGGGGGCGTCGTGGCCGGCGCACGGGTACTCGCCCTGAGCGGCATCGACGCCGTGTCCGTCGCGGGCTCTGTGCTGGCGGATCTCGTCATCGAGCAGACCGCGAAACTGCCGTACGTGCTGGCCGGAGCGATCCTGCTGCTGAGGGGCTCGCGAACCGCATCGCCCGCAGTCATCGCCTACGCGCTGCTGCCGGCGCTTGCCCTGATGATCACCCTGCTGCTGTGGCGCAAGCCGATCGAGTCGCTGCTCGAGCGCGGTGCTCGGGGACTGGCGCAACGGATGCCAAGCCTGCGGATCGGGAGCCCCGAGGCGTTGCGGCTGACGCTCGATCGGCTCTTCGCCGTGAACTGGCCGACGGTGTCGGCTTTTCTCGCCCACGCCGCCGCTTGGGTATTGGGCGCGGTGGAGACCTGGGTCGCCCTGCATCTTATGGGAATAGCGGTTTCGGGCACCGAGGCATTCGTCATCGACAGCCTCTTCTGCGGACTGCGCACGTTCGGTTTCGCGGTTCCGGCCGCCCTCGGCGTTCAGGAAGCCGGCTACGTTCTGGTGTGCGCGCTGGTCGGTGTTCCCGCCGCCCCCGCCGTCGCTCTGTCGTTGGTTCGCCGGGTGCGCGAATTCCTCATCGGCACGCCCGGACTCGGACTGTGGCAACTGCTCGAGGGCAGACGGGCCCTCGCCGGCGTTCCACGCGACTGAACGCAGCGCGACCGCTCCTGCGTGGCCGGCAGGCGCCACGCCGTCAGCCGCTCGAGCCGGCCCGGGCGTGCGCCGCGCGTGCCAAGCGCCGCCAGCCGAGGAACACCACGGTCTCGATCGCGGTCCCCAACACGACCGCGGCGGGGAACCTGAAGCTCGGATGCGCCATGACGAACGGCAGCAGACCCACGGCCAATGCCGGCGGCACATGCAGGTCGAGTGCGCGCACGATGAGGATACCCGCCAGAATGCTGCACATCGCACCGAGGGGATCCGCCCCGAGGAAGCTGACGCACAGTACACCGGCGGTGGCGGCCAGGCCGCAGGCGGCCCCCAGCGCGAGCGGCCGTGCGGCCCAAGGACAAACGGCCGGATGCGCGAACGCCTCGAAGCCGATGACGACGAGCGGGGGAAACAGGACGAGACGCCACCCGGTGAGCTCACCGGCCACGACCGCCAGGATGATGAACACGACGAAGAACGGCACCCAACTCAAGGTGACCGGGGCCTCCTCGACCTCGTCGTCCACGCGGTCCCGTGCCGGCGCGACCGTCGGGGCGGCCGGGGCAGTCATGCGGGCCCGAAGCAGCGCGATGCACGCCAGCATGCCGGTACCGATCAACAGCGACGGCGGATACCGGAGGCTGCGAATCCCCAGCGTCAATGGCAGCAGGCCCGCGGAGATGGCCGGTGCGATCGGTGATCGCAGTCCGGTGATCGCCAGCACAGAGAAGCCCACGTCGAGCAGAACCGACGTCAAGCCGTACGGCAGATGACGCGTGATCAGCGTGCCAACCCCTGCTGTCGCCAACGGTGTGAGGACCAGCATCAGCGGGGCCCGGGCCCAAGCACCCCGGGGACGCTTGAGGATGTCGTGACCGAGCGCCCCAAGTTCCGGGAACAGAATGTAGAAGTAGCCGCTCGCCTGGGCGGCGAGCGCGATCAGTCCAATGTAGAGCGTCGTCGAAATCTCGGCGACCCACTCCGGCGGCGCACGGACGCCGCGCATTCCTTCAGGCGTCATCTTCGACAAATCACGTTATTACTCAACGTCTTGGCGAACGCTCTTAAGACGTTACATCCTCACTTCCCCGGCCCCGGCGACGGGGTCAGAAGCCCCGGTAGCGCAGATAGCCGACGACTCCGGCCGCCACCAGACAGTAGATGCCGAAGAAATGCCACCGGCCCTTTTCCAGCCAGCGACTCAGCCACCGCAGCGCCAGCAGTCCCGCCAGAAACGCGAAAATGACGCCCAGAACGCTCGGCATGGCGGCCGGCACCATGGCCGCGAGGTGATCATGGTGCGCCCGATAGAGCCGCCACAGTTCCCGCGCATCGGCCGGGGGCGTCAGGACCACCGCCAGTGCGAAGCTGAAATCCTCTGCACACGCGCGCGTCACGCCGGTCAGCAGGCCGGTGGAAATCGTCGCGCCCGAACGGGAGAAGCCGCGGAACGGCACGCACAGCCCCTGGATGGCACCGATCCAGCCGTACTGCCGGGGCGTCATGTCGTGCGTCGCCGTGGTCTGGTGCCGGCGGTTCTCGAACAGGCCCGCCACGAGAATGAACACGCCGCCGACGGCCAATGCAATGGCGATCAGGCCGAGATGACTGAAGAGCTGCTCGATCCAGGCATGCGGCTGATTGCGCATCAGCACTCGCTCGATGAATTCGATCAGACCGCCGCCGACCAGACCCGTGAGAAAGGTTGCGATCACCAGAGCGATCGCGAAGTTCTTGAACTCGGATTTTGAATTGAAAAACGTCCGCCGCCATCGCTGCCAGAAATACACGATCACGGCCAGCATCGTGCCGGTGTGCAGCATGACCAGCAGCAGAGTCATCTTCGGCGCGGCAGGATTCATCCCCATCAACTCTTCCGCGACGATCACGTGCGCGGAGCTGGAGATGGGCAGCAGCTCGGCAAAGCCCTGAACGATGGCGAGGATGATGACGTGCAAGAGAGACATTACGATTTTTCCTTCGTTTTGCGACGCGTGCTCCGCAAGCGATGCCCCGGGTCATGCCGAGACCGGCGCGATCAGCCCGATGGCCGTTGCATGAGAGCGCTCTTTTTACCATAGGCGGCCTGCTCGTCGTCCGTCTCCTCGTTCCTGGCCGGCGCGTCGCAGCGTATCCGGCCGATCGTCGCGGCATTGAACTCGCCCACACTCCCGGGGGCCCTCGTCGGCACGCGCGCTCCATACCTGGACAGACCCTATATTATTGTATTATTTATCAGTATGTTGCGATATTTTTCGCATCTTGAGTTCCACTCGTTTGCCGCCCAGGTCCTGTACTCATTGCTGGATGTTGGTGGTCCAGTTCCGCCTGCCGTACCGCGCCGCGACCAGTTCACGGATCATCACGAGACGGCATCGGCGACCGCCGAGCGGTCGCGGCGCCGCCGCGACCCCGTACGGCCGCGGAACGCGCTCGCTCCCCGCACCGAGCGGCTGCGCCTCGCTGGGCGGCGCATGCATCGGTCAGAATGTCGATCTCTACCGCGCAGCAAGAAGGGGTTGGCCACAGTCTTTCGCGGCGCCATCGGCTGCTCGAAGCGCGCGCGCGCCAGGTTGACAACCCGTGGGCGGCACGCAAGACTGCCTGCGCGTGGAGACTGGAATGCACACCGAGGGATGGCGTTCTCTCGCCTGACTACCGCAATGCATGCGCTCGATCCGTTGACCCCTTGCGCCGCGGGCCGCAATCCCCCGCCAGCGGTTTGCAGCCCTGAGCAGCCCCTGGCCGCCCGATGACGGACGTACAAAAAGCGCTGGCGGAAATCGAGACGATCAGAAGTCATGTTGCCCGCGCGATGGAGTTTCGCGGCTACGGGCCTGTGACGCTGGCCGGCACCGGCGCATTGGCAGTGCTCGCCGCCGCACTTCAAACGGCGCTGATCAACCGGCCCGCGCTACATCCGGTCGAATACCTCAAGCTGTGGGTCGGCACGGCCGCCCTCTCCCTCGCGCTCATCACCGGCGAGACGATTTCCCGCGTGCGGCGCAGCCACTCGAGGCTCGCTCTGCCGATGCTCAGATCCGCCGGCGAGGAGTTCTTTCCCGCGATCGTGGCCGGTCTGCTGATCACCGTGGCGATCGCGCACGACTCGGTCCGCGACATCTGGATGTTGCCGGGCCTCTGGCAGGTGATCTTCAGCTTGGGCGTATTTGCATCCTGCCGTCTGCTGCCGCGCCCGATGTTCGCAGTCGGGCTGTGGTACCTCACGAGCGGCTTGGTTTTGCTGGCGCACGCGAACTGCTCGTGTACGCTTTCGCCGTGGGCGATGGGTATTCCCTTCGGCGTCGGACAGGTCGTGGTTGCCGCGGTCCTGTGGTTCGGCTATCGGGAGACACATGAATTCTCGTAACGCGAAGCCGGAGCAGGCGCACCGGTTCTCCTACCAGGGACTCGATCGCGTCATTCACGAGCGCGCACGACTCGGCATCCTCGCCTCGCTGCTCGCTCATCCGCGGGGTCTGTCATTCGGGGAACTGCTGGAGCTGTGCGACCTGACGGACGGCAACCTCAGCCGCCACTTGCAAGTGCTGCAAGCCGAGCGTCTGGTCGGCGTGACCCGGGCCCTCGGACCCGGCCGGCCCCAAACCATCTGTCGTCTCACCCCGAGCGGCCGCAAGCGCCTGCTCGAGTACCTGGAGGTCCTCGAACAAGTGCTGCTCGACGCTTCCGATGCAATGAGCGCCGATGCGAGCGCGGCTTCCCGGCCGGCGGCCGCGCGCGGGTGACTCCGTCCGGCGAGATTTCGCTGGCGCGCTCGAGCGCGCGCCGGAGCGAACCCAACTGCAAGGCCGGCGGCCGGCCGCGCCCAACCGCTCGATCGAGCCGGCGTGGTCACGTGGAATTCATCCTCGCGGTCATCGGCGGGGACGGCCACATGAGCTCGAGCGCTGCGTTTTCCCAATCGCCTCCGCATCCATCTTGTACTTTGTGGCATAAAGTTTATGATTGGATCTCCTGACCGGAGCGCGGGTCGGGAAAACAACTTTTGCCACAATGCCTGACGGGGCGCGCTCGATGGTTTCCGTTGGATAGTCTGGACGCTGTGTTGAGCCGCAGCTGAATGCGAGGGTCCGTCCATTGAGGAGAGTCCAATGCTCATGACGAATCGCTGCAACGCTACGCGCGGATCGCGCCCACACCCGCTGGCAGGATGGCTGCTGGTGCTGGTGGCGTTCCTGTCGCCAATCGCGCAGGCGGCAACCGCACTGCTCGCCACCCCGGCCGCGCCCGCCGCCCGTTCGTCGGCCCAAACAGCTGCGTTTGCGTCGATTCACGCGCCACGCCTGCATCTGCAGCCCCGCGCCGCCGTCGTCCCGATCGACATCGATTCGCAGTCGGCCGCCGGCCTGTCGCCTCCCACCGACGCGATAATCGCGGGCCGCGCACCGCGGCTTGGCTTTCAGTCCAGTGCAGACACCGCCTCGAGTCCGCTCGGGGCCGAGCCTGCGCCGGCGGGTTCATCCGCGCCGCGCAATCAGGCGTCGGCCACCGCCCGCTCGTCCAAGCTGCACCTGCACCCGAAGGCATGGTGGCAACAGCACGAGTGGGCACTGCCGGCCATCGGGCTGACGGCCTTCCTCGCCGCGATGAGAATCCACGAAGGGACGAGTCACGGCCCCTTCGGGATCGATTACCGGTTGAGCAAGCAAGACAACAATGGAATCATGTCCCGCACCAACCAGCTGGGCCTGGAATACGGCACCGTCGCCTTCGAGACCCTCGGCGCGCTGTTCTTGGGCAATCACAAGGGGCTCGGCCACGTATTCTGGCAGGCG
>JAJZLX010000553.1 GCA_021850555.1 Pseudomonadota bacterium
CGATGATGACCTCTCCCTCTTCGGTGGCAACGCTCTGCTGCGGGCTCGAGCGCAGCTCCCCGGAGCCGACGGCACGCTGGCGCAGCCGCTGGATCGAGTCCATGACATCGGCTTGCTGGGCGAGAAACGCGTCCCCGAGCTGTGCGGTCCATTCGAGATGCTCGTTCATCATGCGCAGCACTTGTGGAACAGCCACGAGCGCCTTGACGCTCGTGTCCCAGTTTTGCTGCGCCAGGGCCTCATCGAGCGCCGCTGCGCGAAGCGATGCATGGTCGTCAGCATCGAGCCAGCGGGTCGCTTCGACGATCTGCAGTGGATAAGTCGCGGCCGTGAGGATCATGCCGAGCAGCGGATCGGAGTAGACCGCGATCGGGGCGGTGAGCTGATCCAACTGAGCCGGGGTGAGAGGCGGCGCCGTCTGCGCCCTCGGCTCGGCTGCCGGGCTTTCAGCGGGTTGCTCAGCGGATTCCTGTGCCGCTGGCGCGTAGCTCGTGACGCACAGCAGCCACGCCGCTCCTGCGAGGATCGTCGTCCACAGTCTGATTCGTCGATTCATGGCGGCCCTGCTGAGCGCAATGCGCACCGTATCCTCCTACGGCGGATCGGGGTTGCCCATGCGCAGAACTGCGTAGACTTGCGAGCAGCACAGATGCCCGCAGCCCCGGCGAGACCGCCTCCGGGCATTGCGGGCCGTCAGGTGCATGTCGATGGCCACGCTGCGGGCTCTACGGATGGTGGTGGGCTGCTTCGCGGCTCAAAGTGAAATGGATCGGGCACGATGGACAGCGCCGGCTTGCGGAGGTCGGTCTTGCAGCAGATGAGTCAGATAGACGCCGAGCGCAGCCGGATCAAGACCGATGTGTCCGCGGCCGGGGTCCGTGCGCCGCACGGGCGGCGGCGGACTGTCCTGGTCATGGTCGGGCTCGCGGTGCTCGTCGTTGCGGCCCTGGCAGGGTGGTGGGCCGCTCGGCCGGCAGCTGCGCCGACCTATCTCACGTCTCCTGTGACACGGGGCGATATTTCCCCGACCGTCACGGCAACCGGAACCGTAAACCCCGTGATGACGATCATCGTCGGGTCCTACGTGTCGGGCGTCATCCGGGATGTCTACTGCGATTACAACACAAAGGTGAAAAAAGGGCAGCTTTGCGCCAGGATCGATCCACGCCCCTATGAGGCGGCGCTCAGACAGGCCGAGGGTCAGCTTGCGCGCGACAGCGCACAGCTCGCCGGCGCGCGCGTCGACCTGGCCCGCTACGCGGCGCTGGTCAATCGGAATCTCGTCTCGCGCATGACCTATACCGACCAGGCGGCGCTCGTGCACCAGCTCGAAGGGCAGGTCGAGGTCGATCGCGCGTTGGTGGCGAACGCCAAGGTCAATCTCGGATACACGAACATCATCTCTCCGGTGAACGGAACTGTTGTGGCCCGGAATATCACGATCGGGCAGACCGTGGCGGCGAGCTTCCAGACACCCACGCTCTTTCTGATCGCCACGGACCTTACCCGGATGCAGGTCGACACGAACGTGAGTGAGAGCGATATCGGCTCCATCAAGGACGGTGACCGCGCCGACTTCACGGTCGCGGCATATCCGGGTCGCACGTTTCGAGGCAGCATCGTGCAGCTGCGACAGGCGCCTCAAGTCATACAGAACGTGGTGACCTATGATGCGGTGGTCGGTGTCTCAAATCCGGACTTTTTATTGAAACCGGGCATGACCGCGACGGTAGGGATCATCACGGCACAGAGCAAGGACGTGCTGCGCATACCCGATCGGGCGCTGCGGTTCTCGCCGGGCGGGCTCAAGGCGGCACAACCAGCCGCGGCGGGCGGCGGGGCCGGCGCTGCGGCGGCGGCAGTCAAGGGGGAGGGACAGCCCGCGCAGGTCTGGGTGCTGCGGCAATCGAGGCCGGTTGCGGTTCCGATCCGCGTGGGTCTCGATGACGGGACGTACAGCGAGCTCGTGAGCGGGGATCTGAGCGAGGGCGATGAGCTGATCGTCGGGGAGCAGTCCGCCGGCGCGTCCGGAAAAGCTCAAACGTTCCGCTTCTGGCATCTGTAGCTTCACAGCGGCCGCACGCGCCATGGCCTCCCCCGTCATTGAATTGCGCCATATCAGCCGGCTCTACCGGGTCGGGGGAACCGAGCTGCGCGCGCTCGATGGGGTCGATCTGAGGATCGAGCGCGGCGAGTTCGTCGCGATCATGGGCGCTTCGGGCTCGGGCAAGTCGACTTTGATGAACATTTGCGGCTGCCTTGATCGGCCGACCGACGGCCAGTATCTGTTCGAGGGGGTCGATCTGTCGCGGGCAAGCGAGCCGGCGCTCGCCCGTCTGCGCAGCGAGCGGATCGGCTTTGTCTTTCAGAGCTTCAATCTTCTGGCGCGCACGAGTGCCATCGAGAACGTGGCGCTGCCGCTGTTTTACGGCGCCTCCGGTCCTTTGAGCCGCCGTGAGCGGCTCGCGCGGGCGCGCGCGGCGCTCGCCGATCTCGGCCTGGGGGAGCGCGCAGGGAACACCCCGAGCCAACTGTCGGGCGGACAGCAGCAGCGTGTTGCGATCGCACGCTCGCTCATCAACCGCCCGGACGTGCTGCTCGCCGATGAGCCGACCGGAAATCTCGACACCCGCACGTCTCACGAGATCATGCAAACCCTGCGGCGACTCAATCGCGAGCAGAGCGTGACGGTCATCGTGGTGACCCATGAGCGTGATATCGCCGGCTACGCCGACCGGATCATCCTGATGCGCGATGGGAAGATCGTTTCGGACGAGGTCAATCCCACCCCCGTGGCCGTCGCGGCGGCCGATGCGACTGCGCCGGCTCTCGACGGCGGAGGCCCGTCTTCCCGGGGGCAAGGGGCGCTGCCGGCGATCACCGTTCCCGCGTCGCTCGGCTTTGCCCGGATGATTCTCTCGAGCGCCGCCCAGGCGGTGGGACGAAACGCGTTGAGATCTGTTCTCACCATGCTGGGAGTGTTCATCGGCGTCGCGGCGCTCATCGCCATGGTGGCGGTCGGCCAAGGCGCCAATCAGGCGGTGGCCCGGCAGATTCAAAGCCTGGGGACCAATATGCTGGTGGTGGTGCCGGGGGCAACGACGGCCGGCGGCGTGCGCGCCGGCTTCGGAAGCGCCTCGACGCTCACCATCGGCGATGCCGAGGCTCTGCGACGGGATGATCCTGCCGTGGCCGCCGTCGGCTACATGATCCGCCAGCTCGCCCAGGTGCAGTACAGCGGCCAGAACTGGACGACCAGCATCCAGGGTGTCACTCCGGATTACCTGCAGATCACCAACTGGCGAATTGCGGCGGGCCGGATGTTCAATGAGTCCGACGAGCGCAACGCGACCATGGTGGCCCTCATCGGCGAGACCGTCTACCGGCAGCTCTTTTCTCCTTTCGAGAATCCGATCGGGGCCCGGATCGAAGTGAAAGGGCAGAGCATGGTAGTGGTCGGGCTGCTCGCCGCCAAGGGGCAGACCGCCTTCGGTCAGGATCAGGACGATGTGGTGATGATTCCCTTCACCACCGCGCAGGACAAGGTGTTGGGTGTGGCGGCGCCGAGCGCCGCGCAGAGCATCGCCACGACCACCATCGGCAACGCGACGATGAGCGTGACGAGCTCTGCGTCCGCGTTCCCCCCACCGCCGAACCCCTATAACATACCGGCGCGCATGACCGGGTACGTCAACGCGATCTTTGTGCAGGCCGCGAGCCAGGCCCTCGTTCCGAGGGCCCTGCAGCAGGTGACCGACACCCTCATGCGCCGCCACCGCATCACCTCCGGGGATACCGCGGACTTCGCCGTCCGCAACCTCAGCCAGATCGCCCAGACCGCCGAGGGCTCCTCGCGCATCATGGCGCTGCTGCTCGCCGTCGTGGCCTCGATCTCGCTGCTGGTCGGCGGCATCGGCATCATGAACATTCTGCTGGTGTCGGTCACCGAGCGCACGCGCGAGATCGGATTGCGGATGGCGATCGGAGCGCGCCGCCTGCACGTGCTTCTGCAGTTCCTCGTCGAGTCGATCTTCCTCAGCGTCACGGGGGGCGTCGCCGGGATTCTCGCCGGTGTGGCGGTCTCGCTCCTCGTCTCGGCGGTCGCGCATTGGCCGACTCTGCTCTCGGTGGGGGCGATCGGTGGGGGCTTCCTGTTCTCCGCCGGCGTCGGGATATTCTTCGGCTATTACCCGGCGCGCAAAGCCGCGCGCCTGGACCCGATCGAGGCGCTGCGGTACGAGTGAGGGGCACGGGCGGCATCCGCCGACCCGCGGGGCAGGCCGGGCCCGAGACGTTTCGGTCAAGGGAGTTGCCGCGCCGCAGGGCTCGGCGCCCGGCGCGGAGGCGGGACGCATGCTACTGCGTCGCGCTGTTTTCGCCCGCCTCTTGGAATGAGGTGGAGCCGAGCCGGGAGCAGCAGGCTCTCATGGCCGGTGAATTCGCTAGATGACGTGAAGCGAGCTCGCCTGCGGGCCGAGGTCACCGGCTTCCTCGGAGAATCTGACCTCCATGCCGGTAGCGAGATCCTCGAACCGGCCGCCGATCAGGCTGTTGCGATGAAAGTAGATCAGACGTCCGTCGGCGGTTTCGATGCGACCGGAGCCGCGCTCGAGGTCGAGCTCGCAGATGCGCCCGTGAGCGATCTCCGTGCGCCGTTTTACATCCCCACGGTGCCTACGCTCGTAGTCCTCGAGCTTGCGACGCGCCGCGAGGAACGCATCGCGCAGCGCCACATAGGGGTCTTCGTGGGCGTGATCTGCGGGATGCGCGTGCCGGATCGCGATCTCTTCATCCGGAAGCGTGATATCGATCCTGAAATCGTACAGAGCACCCTGGCGCTTGTGATGGGGCGAGGGCTCCAGGATGACATGGCAGCGCATGATGTGCGCGCTGAACCGGTCGAGTCTTGCGGCCAGCTCGCGGATGCGGGCCTCGAGCGCGGCAGAGGGCTCCGTGTGACGGAAGGTGATCTGAAGCGGAAGTATCATGGGCAATCCCTCGTTGAGGTGATCGACACCCGCGGGTCAGGGAGCACGCGCGGACTCGCGCCGCGAAGCGTTGCGCCTCCGCCGCGGGGCGCTGCCGACAGCGGCCGGGGTCTGTGGAATACGGCCGGGTGGTGCGGGCGATGCGAGGCGGTGAGGAGCCGGCCCGTACGCCTCGCCGGGGGAAGGGGAATCATGTCCACCGGGATCACAACGCAAGCGGTGAGGCCCGGCAATCAGTACTTTTCCTCGGGGTCGTACGCGCCCCGGCGCCCGCCGTGCGAGGGCGGGAACGCATCAGGCCCGAGGGGGGCGCGAGCGCCGGGCGAGCTTGCGCCCGTGCCGGTCTTCTCAGCCGCCCCGATCGAGGGCGAGCGTGAAGGGATGTCCGTCGACGGAGTGCAGCACCAGCCGGTAACGCCCGCCGCTCAGGTGCAGATCCGCTCGTGCGGGCGGCAGCGTGATGATGGCGCGCGCGCCCATCTTCGCGGTGATGCCGGCATAGCCCGGACCGAAGCGGTTGTAGGCGTATTCATTGAGAAAGTTGCCGGGCGGCAGGGCCGAGAGCGCCGTGCCGCTCCAGTGCTCCACTGGGACCCCGCCGGGCCCGAACAGATCGGCGCGGACCACGTTGGCAGGCACCGCGGCCGTGCCGCCATCGAGATACGCCGTGAATCGCACCTGCCCGTCCCTGTCCAGGCGACCCGCGGACAGACTGATGTGGTGTGCCGCGGGGCTGACCGGCCCTCCATGGAAGGGTGTCAGTACCGAGCCACGGTAGTAGTTGTACGTCAGTACCACGAACAGCACCGTCGCCCCGGCGCCGATCAGGCTCCAGCGCTTGAGGCGAGGCGCGGGCCACGGACCGCTCGCGAGCCACTGGAACCAGGCGGTGTCGGGGAGTCTCGGATGGCGTTTCGCGAGCCAGCCGTCGATCGAGTAGGCTCCCGCACCCGCCAGGCACAGCGCGATACCCATGCCGAAATTGGCCGAAGCCATGGTCCACTCATCGATGCAGGTGGCGCCTTGCCAGCCGAAGAGCAGCATCAACACCACACTCAGCCCGACCGTCACCAGCGCCGACAGGCGGGTCATGAAGCCGAGGAGCAGAAACAGGCCGAAGACCAGCTCCAATGCGCTGAAGACGATCACTCCGGCGTACAGCAGCGCGAAGTGGTGCAGCATGAAGTCCACGACGTGGCTCATCCCCAAGAGCGCCCCCGGCATGGCCGACTGGAATTTGTTGGCCATCCAGCTGGGCGCGTGCGGATCGAGCTTGGCGGGCGCGTAGATGAAGCGGCGGCTGCCGCCACCCCAGTAGATCCAGCCCTGCACGAAGCGCACGGCCAGCATCGCGAGCCCGAGCTGGCGCCAGGTTCCGGCCGGGTCGGCGCGTTGCGCCTGAAGGGAGGGGGTGCTCATGGTCTCTTCCGAAACGGGTTATGGCGCAGGGCGATGAGTCTTGCGCCGGCTCGCGACGGGCTTGAAGCCGTATCGCTCGAAGATGCGCAGCGCCGTGGGCGAGCGCAGGAACTCGATCCATGCGCGCGCCGCCCTCGGGTGGGCGGCGCCGCGCACCACGGCGGCCGCGTAGACCGCTCTGACATTCTCGGAGGCGGGAATGTCCACATGGGAGATCGGATGTCCGGCCTGCTCCTGAAAGATCGCCTCGGACTTCCAGGTGACACCGGCATCGGCGAGACCCTGCATCAGGTAAAGCGGCGTCTGGCGGTGATGAATGTGGGTGAGGAGAGTCTGCCCGTCGGCCACTTTGCCGACGTACACGGTGTGCTCGAGGCTCGCTCCCCCGGCCTTGCTCAGGGCGAGCTTGATCTGGCGCGCCACGCCTTCCCAGGCGGGGTTGGGCATGACGAGACGCACCCCGGGCTTGCCGAGGTCCTTGAGGCCGCTGATGTGGGCGGGGTTGCCTGCGGGGATCATGATGGTGAGGTCGTTGGTGACGTAAGGCACTGCCGGCCCCCGCAGCATCCCTTGGTGGATGTAATCGTCCACCTTCTCGAGCCCGGCGGCGTAGACGTCGGGCTTGACTGTCCAGGTCATGTTGCCGATGGTGATGGTTCCCCCATGCTCCATCTGCCTGATGAGAATTCCCGGCGGCAGGGTCTCATAATAAATCCGCCCCCTGATCTCAGGGTGCGCCTTCTCGAAAGCCGCAACGAGCGGCGCCATCGCGAAGTAGTAGTTCCCTCCGACGAAGATCACCAGCCGGGGGTTGTCGAGGCTGCCGTGGAAATCCGGCAGATCGTCCACTTCCGGTACGGTGAACACGAGCCCCTTGTCGATTGCCGGATTGTTCCGCCCATGGCTCCAGGGCGGAAACACCTGCTCTTGATACCGGGGGGGCTCGGCCCGGCCCGCCCAAGCGGAGTCCCTCGCCTGCGCGAGCGCCGGGACAAGCAGCAGCACTCCGAGGACGGCGAGCACGCCATGAAGCGCCCGTACGCGATTTCTTCCCCGCATCGCATTCTCCCGCGGCGATCTCATTTGGCATACTCGAAGCCGGCCTTCTGAAGCTCCGGCAGAGTGCCCACGATACCCGGTGTCAAAACCGCCCCGGGAATGAGGTGATTGGTGAACTCGGCCGCCATGCGCTCATGGTCGAGGTTGTCCGGATTGATACCCTGCTTGCGAAGCGCCAAGGTGAGCTCCCAGACCTCGTTGTGACAGGCGAGGAACACCACGCCCCGCCGCTGCAGGACGGTGATGCTGTTGTCCTGAGGGGAGAACACGCCTTGCGGGTTCTCGAAATCGGCCGGGCCGGTCTGCGAAGCCGGCGGCTCCTCGAGCCAGATATTGCGTGTCCATTTT
>JAJZLX010000008.1 GCA_021850555.1 Pseudomonadota bacterium
GGTGGTGCGCTCGCTGTACGCGGAGCTGCACCGCGGGCAGCCGCCGCACGAGACCATGGATCTCGGCAGCACCCTGGAGCGGGACCTGGGTTTCGACAGCCTTGCGCGGGTCGAGCTGCTGCGGCGGCTCGAGGATCGCTTCCGCCTGAAGCTGCCGGAAGCCACGCTCTCGTCCGCCGACACAGTGCGTGATCTGCTGCGGGCGTGCGGTGCGGCGGAGGCGTCGCTTGCGGCGCCGGTTGCCGCCGCGCCTGGTGTTGTATTCCCGATGCCGCGACCGGCCGGGCGGGCGGGAGTCCCGTCGGCCGCGGCCACCTTGATCGATGTCCTCGACTGGCATGCGGACCGGCAGCCCGAGTCCGTCCATGCCATCGTGATCGTCGACGATGTTCCAACGCCGCTCACTTACGCCGAGCTGCGGCGGGGCGCGCGCTCGGTCGCCGCCGGATTGCTGCGCGCCGGTGTGCAGACCGGCTCGACGGTGGCTCTGATGCTGCCTACCGGGATCGGCTATCTGCAGGCGTTCTTCGGCGTGTTGCTCGCGGGCGCCGTGCCGGTGCCGATCTATCCGCCGACGCGGCTGTCGCAGCTGGAGGAGCACGTGCGACGCCATGCGGGCATCCTCACGAGCGCCGGCATCTCAGCCCTGGTCACCTTTGCGCAGGCGCGCGCGGTCGGGCGCCTGCTCGGCTCGATGGTGCCGGGTCTGGAGCACGTGCTGGCGCTCGAAGATCTTCGGGGCGGGGAGGGCCTGCGCGGCACTCCCCGCAGCGTCGGCGCCGGATCGATCGCGCTGCTGCAGTACACCTCCGGCAGCACCGGAGATCCCAAGGGAGTGGTGCTGACGCACGGCGACCTCCTGGCCAACATCCGCGCCATGGGCAAGGCGGGCGAGGTGACTCACGCCGATACGTTCGTGAGCTGGCTGCCCCTGTACCACGACATGGGATTGATCGGCGCCTGGCTGGGATCGCTGTATTTCGGCTGCACCCTGATCCTCATGTCGCCGATGGCGTTCCTGGTGCGGCCCGCCAGCTGGCTTCGCGCAATTCACCACTATCGGGCGACGCTGTCCGGCTCTCCGAACTTCGGCTATGAGCTGTGCGCGGTCCGGGCGCAGGAGGAGGAGCTGCGCGGCCTCGACCTGTCCTCGTTGCGGATCGCGTTCAACGGGGCCGAGCCGGTCCTTCCCCAGACCCTCGAGCGGTTCGAGCGGCGCTTTGCGCCGTACGGGTTCCGGCGGGAGGCGATGACGCCGGTCTACGGGCTGGCCGAGGCCGCCGTCGGACTGACGTTTTCTCCCGTCGGCCGCGGACCGAGGATCGACACCATCGAACGGGCCGCGATGACGGCCGCCGGACGCGCCGTGCCGGTACTCGAGGGCGGAGCCGATACGCAGCGCATCGTCTCCTGCGGGCGGGCGCTGCCGGGCTACCGCGTGCGCGTCCTGGGGCCGGACGGCTCGGAGGAGCCTGAGCGGATCGAAGGGCGCGTGCAATTCACGGGTCCTTCCGCCACATCGGGTTACTACCGCAACGAGGCCGCCACGGCGCGCCTGTGCCAGGGCGAGTGGCGGGAGACGGGGGATCGAGGCTACCTCGCGGACGGGGAGCTGTTCGTGACCGGCCGGGACAAGGACCTCATCATCCGCCGCGGCCGCCATATCTATCCACAGGAGATCGAGGAGGCCGTCGGGGCGATCGAGGGCGTTCGCAAGGGGTGCGTCGTTGCATTTGGGTCGAGAGGACCCTCGAGTGCGACCGAGCGGCTCGTCATTCTGGCGGAGACCCGGTACAGCGAGCCGCACGAGCGCATCGGGCTGACCGCGCGCATCAACGCACGGGTCGTCGACATCGTAGGGGAGCCCCCCGAGGAGATCGTGCTTGTTCCCGCGCACACCGTGCTGAAAACCTCCAGCGGCAAGCTGCGGCGCGCCGCCACGCGAGCGGCTTACGAGGCGGGCTCCCTCGGACGGGCCCGATCCCCGCTCGTCCTTCAGGCGCTGCGGCTGAGCGTTGCGGCGGTGGTGCCGCTGTTGCGCCGGTCGCGGCGCCGCGGCGCACAGGTCGCCTATGGCGTGTTTGCCTTGCTCGCGGTCGCGGCCATCGGCGCACCGGCCTGTCTGGTGTCGCTGCTCGTTCCCAGCCGGCGGCAGGTCCGGGGCCTGGCGCGCTGGGCGGCGAGGTCGATGGTCCGCGCTTCCCGCATACCCTTGTCCGTCAATCCGATCATGAGCGATCTGAAGCGCCCCCACGTCATCGTCGCCAATCATTGCAGCTACGCGGACGCCATCCTGCTCGCCGCGCTGCTCCCAACACCTCACCGGTTCCTCGCGACGAGCTGGCTCGCCCGGGTGCCGCTGCTCGGCGCGTGGCTGCGCAGATTGGGCACGGTGTTCATCGAGCGCAGCGAGCCGATCGGCAGCGGTGGCGCGAGGGTGAAACCGCCGCTCGATATGGCGGTCGACAGTCTGGTGGTATTCCCCGAGGGCACGTTCACGGATGTCACCGGGCTGCGTCCCTTTCATCTGGGCGCTTTCGAGCTTGCCGCGGCGGCGCGCGTTCCCGTCATTCCGGTGGCGGTGCAGGGCACGCGCACGATCCTTCGGGACGGGCATGTGCTGCCGCGCCGCTGGCCGGTCAGGATCACCGTGGGTGCAGCGCTCGAGCGCAAGAGCACCGAGGACACCTTCTCGGCGGCGGTGCGGCTGCGTGACGCCGCCCGCGACCACATTCTGCGCTACTGCGGGGAACCCGATCTGGGGTGAGGTATGATGCTTTGCGCAACCAGGGCGCCGCGCCGCTCGGGCTCGGCTCAATCCCACATCGATACGCCGGTCGGCCGCCGGCAATACTGCGCAGCCAAGGTCGAGCTGTGTTGATCGCGCCTAGCAAATAACCTGCCATCCGTCAATTGGTCCGACGCACAGCCGTAATGGGCCGAGCCGGTGGCATCATGACCGGCGTGCAGGATGTCACTCGGCACCAACAAGGGACGCGGCTCTGCGATGGGGGGGCGTCATGAGCGCCACGAAACGGTTCATCGAGACACGAGACCGGCTGTTGCGGTTGCGGGAGGATCTGGCCGCGGCGCGGCGGGAATTCACGTGGCCGCAATTCGACGAGTTCAATTGGGCGAGAGATTACTTCGATGTGATCGCCCGCGACAACGACCGGCCGGCGCTCAGGGTCGTGGATGGTGCGGGCCATGGCGAGACGCTTTCCTTTGAACATCTCGCCCGCCGCTCCTCGCAGGTGGCCAACTGGCTGTCCGGGCTCGGTGTGGGGCACGGGGACCCGATCCTCGTCATGCTCGGGAACGTGACGGCATTGTGGGAGACGATGCTCGCGGCAATCAAGATCGGGGCGGTGATCGTTCCGGCGACCACGCTGCTCGAGCACGGGGACCTGGCCGATCGTATCGCGCGGGGCCGCGTCAAGGCGGTCGTGACGCACTCGCGATTGACGGACCGGCTGGACGGAATGGGTGGAGCGCCGATCCGGATCGCGGTCGGGGAGGAGGTGCCGGGGTGGCTCGATTATGCGACCTCCTGGCAGGCCGAGCGGCGGTTCGTCCCCTCGGTCAACACCAGGGCGGACGATCTGCTGTTTCTTTACTTCACTTCCGGAACCACCGCCCGTCCGAAGCTGGTCGCCCACACCCAGGCGAGCTATCCCGTCGGGCATCTTTCGACCATGTACTGGCTGGGTTTGAAGCCCGGCGACGTCCATCTCAACTTGAGCTCGCCGGGCTGGGCCAAGCATGCCTGGTCGTGCTTTTTCGCTCCCTGGAGCGCGCAGGCCTGTGTGCTGGCCTACCAGTACGAGCGGTTCGATCCTGCGGGGCTGTTGGATCAGATCGTCCGCAGCCGTGTGACGACTTTCTGCGCGCCTCCTACGGTCTGGCGCATGCTGATCCAGCAGGACCTGCGGCGCTGGCCCGTGGCCTTGCGCGAGGTGGTCAGCGCCGGTGAGCCGCTCAACCCGGAGGTCATCGAGCAGGTTCAACGAGCCTGGGGCCTGACGATCCGCGACGGCTATGGTCAGACCGAGACGACCGCTCAGATCGGCAACTCTCCCGGTCAACCCGTCAAAGCCGGCTCCATGGGCCGGCCTCTGCCGGGCTATGAGATCGTGCTGCGCGACCCGGAGGGGCGAATCGGGGAGGAGGGCGAGATCTGCATCGATCTCGCGCGGCGTCCCGCGAGTCTCATGTGCGGATACCTGGACGATCCTGAGCGCACCGCCGAGGTGATGCGCGACGGGTACTACCATACGGGCGATGTGGCCTCGCGGGATGCCGACGGCTATCTCTCCTACGTCGGCCGGATGGACGATGTGTTCAAGTCGTCCGATTACCGGATCAGTCCCTTCGAGCTCGAGAGCGTCCTGGTCGAGCATGCGGCAGTTGTGGAAGCGGCGGTCGTACCGAGCCCCGATCCGATGCGGCTGTCCGTGCCCAAGGCGTTCGTCACGCTGGGAGCTGGGTGCTGCGCCGATGCGGATACGGCGCGCTCGATTTTCGAGCACGTACGCACGCGGGTTTCCGCCTACAAGCGCATCCGGCGGCTGGAGTTCAAGGCGCTTCCCAAGACCATATCCGGCAAAATCCGCCGCGTGGAGCTGCGTAACGCCGAACTGGCGCGCGCCTCCGGTGAGCGCAATGCCAACGAGTTCTGGGAAGAGGATTTCTCGGAGTTTCCGGCCGGACCAAGGCGTTAGTCCGGGAGCCGCCCGGTGACGGTCGGCCCGCCATCGGTGGTCAAAATGAGCGTGCAGCAGCAAGACCCGAAACCCATCGTGCTGATCAGCACGGAGGCCGCCGGCGAGCAGGCTGCGGCAGAGGCCATTGCTAAGCAGCTGCCGGGCGGGCAGGACGGATTCACGACGCTGTTCTGCTGCGGTCGGTACGACCTGGGTAGGCTCGGCCACGGCTTGAGCGCGGCAGGTCATGACCGCGTGGTCGCGGCAGCCACCAGCCGCGCGATCGGGCCCACCGGATTCCTCGCCAACGGCATCACGGGATTCCATCTGCCGGCCGGCCGCTTCAAGGTGGCGGATGCGCTCATCGAAAATGTCGCCGAATTCGGCCTGCCCGACGCACGGCATGTAGTCCAGTCGCTGCTGCGCCGCCTGAGACACGCCACGGACGCCGAGTGGCCTCATCTGTTCGCCATGGTTCTGGTGGATGCCGAGCCGAGGTGCGAGGAGCGGCTGGTCGCCGCGCTCGGCACCGAGCTGGGGGGCGTGCCCCTGGTCGGCGGCTCGGCGGGAGATGTCTACTTCAATCCATTGGGGCAGACCACGACCGCAACCCGTGTGCTGCATCAGCGCCGCGCGGTCCGCGGCGGAGCCGTGTTCTGCATCGTCGCCGGGCGCGATCCGGTGCTGGCGCTCAGCCATCACAATTTCGTGCCCGGCCGGCGGAGGCTCGTGGTGACCGACGCCGATCCGGACAGGCGGCTCGTGCGAGAGATCGACGGACGAAGCGCCCTGAAGGTCTACGCCGCGGCATGCGGCCTGAAATCCGTGCCGAAGGACGCTGGCGTCTTTGCCCCCTTCCCCCTGATGATCAAGGTCGGCGGCCAATACTTCCCTCGTGGTATGCAACGCATTTATGAGGACGGCTCCATGGAATTCGCCTGCGCGATGGAGCCGGGGCTCGTGGTCACCGTTGCGAGGCCGGTGGACATGCTCGAGCGGTTGACCGGGACCTTTGATACCCTGAGCAAAGCGCTCGGCACCCCGGAGCTCGTCATAGGCTTCGATTGTGCGGCGCGCACGGGGGACATGGAACGGCACGGTCTGTCAACGGCCGTCTCCGGACTGTTCGAGAAGCACCGTGTCGTCGGGTTCTCCACGCTTGGAGAGCAATTCAATACCATTCACGTGAACAACTCCTTCACTTGCCTGGGCGTGGCGCAAAGAAAATAGCGGCGGGCGAACCATGTCCATCCTCTCCACCCGCCGAAGCTCCAAGCGTGCGGATCTCGAAAGGCGGCTCGCGCGGCTCAAGGAACAGAATCGGGCGCTCCGAAAGACCGTTCAAGCCCTGATGGCGCGCGTCGAGCGGGAGGTGGACGCGCAAGGTACGTCCTTTTCCTGGTTCCAGGCCGCGGCAAAGCTCGAGGAGGCCATCCGCCAGCGCACCGAGCAGTACGAGGTCCTCAATGCGCGTCTCTCGCGGGAGCTCGAGTCGCGGCGCGAGATCGAGCTCGCCTTGAAGCAGGCCAAGCAGCAGGCCGAGCTTGCCGATCAGAGCAAGACCCGCTTTCTCGCGGCGGCGAGTCACGATCTGCGTCAGCCGCTCAATTCAGCGGTCCTGTTTCTCGAGTCCATCGACGATGACGCCTTGTCGAGCGGGGACCGAGCCTTGGTCCATCGCTCGCGACTGGCGCTCGCCTCGCTGAACAACCTGTTGGCAACGCTGCTGGACGTGGCGCGGCTCGACTCGGGCGGGATTGAGCCGCAGCTGACCGATTTTCCGGTCTCGACCCTGCTCGACCGGCTGGGTCCGGAATTCCAGGCGGTGGCGCACGCGGCCGGGATCGAGCTGCGCATCATCGCCAGTCACGCGCGGGTCCATACGGACCTGCGCTTGCTGGAGACCGTATTGCGGAACTTCATCAGCAACGCCATCCGCTACACTCCTCGAGGCCGGGTGCTGGTGGGATGCCGGCGTCGCCCGGACGGCCTCATGATCTGTGTTTACGACACGGGGGTCGGGATCGAGCGCGAGCACCTGGATGCGATCTTCGACCCGTACTACCAAGTCCCGCACAGCACCCGAGGCGATGGCGTCGGGATTGGACTCGGTCTGTCGATTGTGAGCCGGATCTGCCAGATGCTCTGCCTTCGGCGGGTGCTGCGCTCACGGCCGGGCAAGGGATCGCTCTTTGCCGTGATCGTTCCCTACGGGGCGGCTTCCGCGGACTCGCCCGAGGATCTCACCTGGCCGGGCGTGCGGCGGACCAAGCGTGGCTCCCGTCCACTGACCGTGGTCGTCATCGACGACAGCGCCGAGGCCCTGCTCGGCATGTCGGCGGTACTTGAAAAGTGGGGTTGCCGGCCGGTGACGGCGGCCACCGCGAGCGATGCCGTGGTACAGCTCATATCGGCCGATGTCGAGCCTGACCTGGTGATCAGCGACTATCATCTTGCCGGCGGTCTCAAGGGCGATGCGGCGATCGCGCAGATCCGCCGGGAATTCGACCGCTCGCCGGTGTCACTGATCATGACCAGCGATCCCGATCCGGCGCTGCGCGAACGGCTTCAAAGGCGCGGGTTCCGGGTGCTCGATAAACCGCTCAACGTCGCCAAGCTGCGGGCCTTCATTGAGCGCCTGATCGGCTGAGACACCCCTCAGCGCGGCCGGCGGGTTCGCCCGGGCGCAAATGCCCTAGTCGTTCAGGAGTCTGCGGGCCGCATTGGCCGCCTGCGTTCGGTTCGATACCCCGAGCTTTCTGAAGATCGCCGACACATGCGCCTTGACCGTGATCTCACTGATCTCGAGGTCGCGTGCGATCTGTTTGTTGGACAGCCCCTGGGTCAGCAATCTGAGCACCCGCATCTGCCGCGAAGTGAGCGGCTCGCCGATCGGGTCGGCGGTGGGCGAGCCGAGTGACATCGAATGGCGCAGCGCCGCCGCCGCGGGCAGGTAGGTTCCGCCGGCCATGACGAGGCGAATGGCCTGCACGAGCACATCGCCGGGCGCCGATTTGGGGACATAGCCCGCGGCGCCGGCCAGACGCGCTTCGCTCATCGTCGCGGGGTCGTCATTGCCCGAGACGACGA
>JAJZLX010000676.1 GCA_021850555.1 Pseudomonadota bacterium
GCTCTCGGTTCTGCACATGCGTTGCTCCCGTCGCCCGGAATGGGCGCGGCCCAACGCTACCAACCTCCACCGCCGCTGGTCACGCATCCCTGCCGGAAGGACACATTCGTTTCGTATTCCTCGGAGACCCTACCAAGGGTAGCAGCTCATCCGGAGACCATCGATGTGTTCATCGGCGTGGATGTCGGCAAGGGCCCGCACCACGCCGCGGCGCTCGATCGCGCAGGAAAGCGGCTCCTGGGCCGAGCGCTTCCCAACAGCGAAGCGCAGCTCAAGGCGCTGATTGGGGAGCTCAGATCCCATGGGACGCTGCTGTTCGTCGTTGATCAGCCCGCCTCGATCGGGGCGCTGCCGATCGCTGTCGCACGTGCTGAAGGCATCGCAGTGGCGTATTTGCCCGGCCTCGCCATGCGTCGCATCGCAGACCTGCACGCGGGCGACGCCAAGACGGACGCCCGGGATGCAGCGATCATCGCCGAGGCGGCCCGATCGATGCCCCATGCGCTGCGCACGCTGCGACTCGCAGACGACGCACTCGCCGAACTGATGCTGTTGTGCGGCTTCGACGACGATCTGGCGGCACAGATCACCCAGGTAAGCAATCGCCTGCGGGGCCTGCTCACGCAAATCCGTCCCGCGCTCGAGCGCGTGCTGGGTCCGCACCTCGACCATCCGGCCGTGCTCAATCTGCTGCAGAGATACCCGACGCCCGGCGCACTCGCCGCTGTGCGCCCCCCACGCCTGGTCACGCGTCTGAAGAAACTTGCTCCCCGCATGGCTGAGCGGCTTGCGGAGGGCATCTACCAGGCGCTCATCGAGCAACATGTGGTTGCGCCCTGAACCGAGGTCGTCGGGCTCGTCGTGCCCCCTCTGGTGCAGCAGCTGAGCACCTTGCGCACACAGCGCGAGGATCTCGCCCGAGAGGTCGAGGTCCGGGTGCACGCGCACCCTCTTTGCCCGCTCCTGATGAGCCTGCCAGGGGTCGGCATCAGGACCACCGCACGACTCCTGACTGAGGTCGTCTGCCGCGACTTTCACTCCGCAGCGCACTTGGCCGCTTACGCGGGGCTGTGCCCGGTGACGCGTCGCTCCGGATCCTCGATCCGCGGAGAACACCCCTCCCGCCGGGGCAACAAGGTGCTCAAGCGCGCGCTGTTCCTCTCGGCCTTCGCCGCCCTGCGTGACCCGGTCTCCCGGGCCTACTACGATCGCAAGGTCAGTCAGGGCAAGCGGCACAACCAAGCCCTGATCACGCTCGCCAGGCGCCGCTGTGACGTCTTGTTCGCCATGCTGCGGGATGGGACCTTCTACCACCCGGTCACCCCCAAGGCTGCTTGACAGGAACATAGGTGCACCCCCCCCGGGCCAATTGGCGCGACTGAAAAAACACCGCGCCAGCCCTCGGGTGTGGCCTGTGGCCTACCCGGAAACCCGCGCCAACCCAAGACACATTGCCCACTTGGATTTTGATAGATCGAGGACCTCACGATCTATGCGCTTCCAGCGATATCCGCAACCAGCGCGTGAATCCTCCGCGCCGCCATTGACCGTAACTACCTAGTTCGTATACTCTCTGGCTGCACCACGCTGTTACGCTCATCAGCGTACTCGTCAGCCTCACCGAGAGGGGAATGGCTTTGAAGCGTATCGCAGTTCTCTTCGCCTTGTTATCCGCCTGTGTTCTCGCCGCAGGGGCGTCGGCGAGCTCCACGCATGATCGTGGGGCAACCGGGGACTGGGGCTACTCGGGCGCACATTTCTCGCGGCTTTCGCAGATCACGCCGCGCAATGTGAGGCATCTGGGTGTCGCCTGGGTTTACGATACGGGGTTGCGCGATCGCGCGTTCGAAGACACTCCGCTTGTCGTTGCCGGAAGAATGTATGTCCTGCTGCCGAATGAGGCCGTCGTCGCCCTTGACCCGGATTCCGGGCGAAGAATCTGGACTTACAATCCGCACGAGAAGCGGACGCGTGTAAGTCGCGGCATCGCCTACTGGCCGGGCACACGAGACATTCCTTCACGGCTGGTTGTTGCGACCGCAGATGGCCATGTTATCGAACTCGATCCTCGCACGGGAATGCCGATCCCCGGGTTTGCGAACCGAGGCGTGCTCAACCTGCGTGCCGTACTGGCCGCAGGGTATCCGTACGCGCCGTTCGGGTTTACTTCGCCTCCGGCCGTCTACCGAAACCTCCTCATCCTGGGACCCTCCGGACAGGAAGGCCCGAGCTCGGGGCCTCCGGGTATCATCACGGGAGTCGACGCCATAACGGGTCGCATCGTCTGGGAGTTTCACACCACGCCGCAGCCTGGACAGCGCGGTAACGCCAGCTGGGGACCGGGAGGCTGGAAGAGTCGAGCCGGACCCGATGCGTGGGGCGATATCACCGTCGATCGAAGGCTCGGGCTCGCATTCGTTCCCGTGGCAAACCCGACCGACAGCTACTACGGCGCGAATCGTCCCGGCGTCGACCTTTACTCCGACTCCGTGGTTGCTCTCGATGCAAAAACCGGAAAGCTGCGATGGTATTACCAGTTCGTGCACCACGACCTTCAGGACAACGACACCGTCAGTACCAGCCTGGTCGAAGCATGGAAAAACGGCCGTGAAATCCCTGCAGTAGCCGCTTTGACCAAGTCGGCGCTTTTGTTCGTCCTCAATCGTCGCACCGGCAAGCCGCTTTTCGGCGTCTACAACCAGCCGGTCGCCCGCAGCGATGTGCCAAACGAGCATTCCTGGCCGACACAGCCTTATCCGCTCGAGCCGCCGCCGCTCGCCAGACAGAGCATCACTCGCGCCGACCTCAGCACCGTTACCCCCGCGGCCGAGGCGTATTGTCGCCAACTATTCGACAAATTTCCCAACGAAGGGCCCTACACACCATTCCAGCTGCAACCGACGTCGCATTTCCCGTCAACCGTCGGAGGCGCCAACTGGGGGGGCGCGAGCTACGACCCCGAGCTCGGTTACGCCTTCATCAATACGAGCGACATGGGCAGCATCGGGCAGATGGTGAGAGCCGGGTCACAAATCGGCAGTATGCACGCCTTCAAGCCCAGCGGCCCCTACGCAAAATTCCTCGCCCACATCACACCGATGCCGTACCAGAACGCCTATGTCGGCGTGCGGTTCGTGGATCAGAACGGCTTTCCTTGCCAGCAGCCGCCTTGGGGACTGCTGACCGCGGTGAACATGCATACCGGCCGTATCGCTTGGCAAATCCGGCTCGGCAATTACCCGGGCCTTGCCCGCGCCGGAGTACCGCCAACTGGAACGCCAAACCTAGGCGGCAGTCTGGTCACCAAGAGCGGGTTGGTCTTCATCGGAGCGACCATGGACGGCGACTTTCGCGCCTTCGATGCGCGTACCGGACAGCTTCTGTGGGAAGCCGGGCTCAACGGGTATGGAGAAGCAACCCCAATGACCTACGTTGGACCCAATGCCAAGCAATACGTCGCGATAGCGGTCGGAGGGCCTGGTCTCCTGCAGGGAGTGCACCACAGCGTCGCAAATGCGGCCTTACGTATCATCGCTTTCGCGGTCGGCGGCAAACCCTCGGTGCCCACAGGCGCATCCGCAGCAGAGAATTTCAGCAGCACCAAAGTCGCCCCCTCCGTCCAGACTGTGATGACTCAGCTGCCTGCGGGCCCGGGACGGCAGATCGTGAAGCAGGACTGCAGTCTTTGTCACGGAGTCGGCAACATCACACAATCCCACTTCAGCCGCGCCGGATGGCAGACGACACTGCGTACCATGATGAACCGGGGCGCACCGGTCACGCCTGCGCAGTACAAGACGCTGCTCGCTTATCTGGTGCACAACTTCGGCAACTCAGACTCGCAATGACAGGAAGCGGAGGCGCATCATGAATCGACGGCAGATGCTGAAACGCGCGATGGCAGCGCTCGGCGCGGGAGCCGCGACCGGCCTGAGTCTGCCCGGCGTCGCCAATGCGAAATCCCAGAGGGGCGGCGCATTTAAGTTCACGGCGGAAGCGCGTGAGCGCTTCCTCGAGCGCTACATGCGGCGGCCGGGCCGCAAAAACGTGCTCGCGTGGGTGCCTATTGCGAACGGCTTCCAGCACAACTCGATATCGCATGCCGTCTCGGTCATGGAGCAACTCGGATACGTATCGGAACTTTATGACATGTATATCTATACCGACGACGAGCCGATCACGCTTCAAGGGATGATCGGCACCTATGGCGAAAAGGTATTCGGACGGGACTTAACCAACTATGACGCCATCTTCTGCTTCGGCGTCCGAGAAGTATTTCTGCGTCACCTACAACGCGCCAATCTTCTGGAATGGATCCGCGATGGCGGCGGCTTCGTTGGAGTTCATGCGGCATCTACGATGTTCCTGCCCTGGCCTCCATTCAGCAAGCAACACATCGATGTCACCTACTGTCATCCGACATTTAAGCCCTGGCCAGCATTCAATCGCATGCTGGGCGGCGAATTCGATGGCCATCCCTTCGGGATCATCGACGCCCCGCTCGTCGTCGACGACCCGCATTTCCCCGCCACACGGTTCCTGCCCGCGAAGTTCACTCTCCGCGACGAGATGTATCAATTCAAGGATGTCTCCAGAGATACGGTGGATGTGGTGTTGCGCCTCGACACCAGCCACCTGAATTTGAATCATCCGGGAGTGCATGATCATACGCCCGACTGGCCGCTGGCCTGGGCCAAGACGTACGGAAAAGGGCGGATATTTTATTGCGCCCTCGGTCATGCACGGACAACGTGGGATATCCCCGACATCCAGCGGATCTATTTCGAAGGATTGAGGTGGGCGCTCCGTCTCGAGGATGCGAATATCGCTCCGCATGCGATGCGGGAGGTCTCGGGGCCGGCTGCGACCCTTGCACCGCCTCCGCCGCCCTGCGGTCCGGAGTGGGCGCTCAAGCTTCGCAAGCACGCAGTGTAGCGCGCTGGTGCCAATGGAGAGGCGAGCAGTGATCCGGTGCGCGTTCTTCCATAGTGAAATCACGGGACGCGTAATTCCACAGTCTGCACGCGGTTTTGGCGACCCTCATTCTTCCGCTCGCGTGATAGTTCGAAACGGGACTTATTCATCCATGCCAAGCGCGAGTACGGCCTGCGTTCCGTAACCAATCTATCGCCTCAGGCGGGCTCGATCGCGCAAGCCGCGGCCGGATGGCCAGCGCCGTCAGAGTAAACAAGTCGATTCCACAACGGGTTTAACTATGCGTATTCGGAATGATCGCGCCACATGGGGCATAGTATCGCAGGCATTGCATTGGCTGATCGCGGCGATGATTTTCGCGCAGATCGCACTTGCGCTGATCTTCAAGCAATTGCCGCGCGGACCGGAGCTATTTGCGATCGTCAACGACCACAAGTCGCTTGGACTGGCGATCCTGGTGGTTGCGTTGATCCGGCTCATCTGGCGCTGGGCCAACGCCGTTCCCGACCTGCCCGATACTCTGAATCCGCGCGAGCGCTCTGCGGCGCGCTTTACGCACCGCGCGCTTTACGCTCTGATAATCGCAATGGCGCTGACCGGCTGGTTCGGCTCAGCGGCATTAGGTTTTACTTTCAGGTGGTTCAATCTATTTCAGGTACCGAACCCCATCGGGAAGGACGTTCGAGTCGGGCACACTCTGTACGCGACTCATTCGATTCTGGCCCTCGCCTTGGGGCTGGTTCTGTTACTACACATCGCGGCTGCAATCAGGCATCACTGGATTCTCAAGGACGACACGCTGCGGCGAATGCTTCCGGGGGGCGCGACGGGATCCGGCGGACTGTCCAGGGTCGAAAAGAACCCCGGGACCGGTGCGCAGAGGTGATTGCGGCGATGCCGCTCTCGGCATAGATTAGGATGCGGATCCGGAAACTCTACTCAGTTGCCACGGAGAAGCCGGCGCCCGTAATACGGAAACGTCAACTTCGCGACGCCAGAGCGGGCAGCGTGGACCGGGGCGCCATCGGCTGCCGGAACCGCGGTCACCGCCACCACACGCATCACCGCGATTCACAACACCCCCATCGTCATGATCTGCCCTTCGGGCACACCAGTGCGACTTCCCACCAAGAGTTGCAGAGCGGATAAACGTCCAGTCGCCTTGTGCCCCCGCTCGCGGGCGAGCGCCGCCAGACGTGCGCCGCTCACGCGACAACGGTCGCAAGAAGCCGCAGTTGCTTGTACTATGCTGTAAGCGCCGAGGAGGCGCCAAGGCAGAGTACATCTAAGATGAATACACAATCCTCAGCAGTAAAGCCGAAGTCCCGGGCGGGCAAGCGTTCCGGCCGCCGAACCGCGCGACCTCGCGCGGCGGAGAGTTCGCGTGAGGAGATTCTTACCGTTGCCACCGAGGAATTCGCGGAGCGTGGGCTCGCGGGGGCGCGTGTCGATGCGATCGCAGAGCGCACCCGGACCTCCAAGCGGATGATCTACTACTATTTCGAGAGTAAGGAGGGACTCTACAAGGCGGCACTGGAGCGCGTTTACTCGCAAATCAGGACGGTCGAGAGTCAGCTCGATATCGATTCGCTTTCGCCCATTGACGCGATGCGCCGGATTGTCGAGCTGACGTTCGATTATGATGAGAGCCACCCGCACTTCATCAGTTTGGTAAACGTTGAGAACGTCAATCACGGTCAATTTGTCTCAAAACTGGCCTCCATCCGTAAACGATATTCCAACGTCCTACAGCTCATGCAGTCGGTGCTCGACCGAGGCGTAGCGAGCGGTCAATTCCGCACCGATATAAATGCGATAGACGCGCGGTTAGTAGTTGGAGCACTGTGCTTCTTCAGGGTATCGAACCGCTACACCTTCGGGGCTCTGTTCGATTGCGATCTCGCGGATGTGCAGACGCGGCGCCATCACCGGCAGATGATCGTCGATGCGGTCTTGCGCTTTCTTCGCGCCTGACAGTTCCGACGACACGCGTCGCGCCCCCCGCCGCCGTCTGCATTCATAATGGTATCTATGTATTCTTGTCGAAAGCGTGTGGCCGTGGCCCATGGATTGGCATCTCGCGCGATGAGGATGATGAGCTCGTCGTAGTGATAGCGAGCGGGTGTAGGGCAGATGGCGAGGATCAGAGCAGAAGGTGGCGGGCGGCGGATTGGGGCCGTGAGGAAGCGGGCGCGGCGCCGCTGGACGGTGGCGGAGAAGGTTCGGATCGTGCGGGAGATGGCGCGCACCGGGGCGGGGATGCGCGAGATCGGGCGGCGGCACGGTGCGCACGTGAGCATGCTGAAGCGGTGGCGTGCGCAGTATCGAGCGGGTGAGTTTGATGCGCGCCAGGCGATGACTGGGCGCGCGCGCCTGGTACCGGTTTGCGTGACGAGCGAGGAGACGGGCCCATCGCGGCGAGCTCAGCAGGCAGCAGCGCCAGGCGGTGCGAGCCCGACAGGCGGCGGAGCGATTGAGGTGCAGCTGACGGGAGGGCAGCGGCTGTGCATCCGGGGAACGGTCGACGCCGGGATGCTGCGCGCGGTGCTCGCGGAGCTGTCACGGTCATGATGGGCCACCCGGCGGGCGTGCGGATCTGGCTGGCGGCCGGCGTGACAGATCTTCGCAAAGGGTTCGAGGGTTTGAGCGCGCTGGTGCAGACCGCGCTGGGTCTGAACCCGTATTCCGGACAGATTTTCGTCTTTCGAGGTCGCCGAGGTGACCGGATCAAAATTCTCTGGGATACCCAGGACGGGCTCTGTCTTTTCTACAAGCGACTGCGCGGTGGGAAGTTCGTCTGGCCGAAGGCCGAGAGCGGGACGGTGTCATTGAGCGCAGCGCAACTATCGATG
>JAJZLX010000428.1 GCA_021850555.1 Pseudomonadota bacterium
CTCGGGCCGAATGTCTCGGACTGCCACCGGAAATGCTCCTTCAGAAATCCTGAACGAGCGCGGGAAAACGGAAGGCGTTACGCCTCAGATACTGGAGGACGTAACATTTGTGTACGAATTGGTGAATTCGCCATTCGCGGTATTGCTCAGAAGGCCATTTTGGGTTTCCGTGTATCGCGCATGCGAGTAGAAGCCGTCGAGATATACGTTGAGTTTTCTTGACGGGTTCCATTGAAGTGCGGCCATGAGACCTTGGCGCCGGTCGATTCCGTGGACCGTACCGGCGAATACCCCGTAATTCGCCGTGACCGGCTTGCCGTTCCCCGTGAGGTTTTCGTAATTGGCCGAAGGATCGTATTGGTCGAACTCGGATTCGACGTACTGAATCGGATCCGATCGGAGCGCGACGCCAAGCGCAAATCCCAGTTTGTTGCTTAGCGCTTTCCCGACATAGGTGAGATCCGCTCGCCAACCGATATCAGACGCCCGCGCGAGTTTGGCGCCAAGTGATGAGTAATCACCCTCCACCGAAGCGATTATCGTATTGTGGGGAAATTGCAAGGGCCGGATGGTGCGCAGATCTACCGTACCCGCGATTCCGCCTGAATTTAGCGATGCCATCGGTGTTTTGTAGACCACCGCTCCGCCAATGAGGTTTGGCGGGAACATGTTATAGCGGATATTCCCTGTCGACGTTGATGTCGCTATTGACGCTCCGTTCAGCTCCCCCAGCGTCAGTTCTTCCGGCATGCCGCCGATCGCGATCTGGCTGGCCGACCCCGTATTCGGGTCGCGCTCCGTAGCTATTCCCGGAAGACGGGCGAGGGCCGCCGCAACATTGACGTCCGGGAGCTGCCCCATGTCGGCAAATGAAATAGCGTCCACTATGACCGGCGCGTACCGCTTGATGTTCAGCGCGCTTTGCAGGCTCTGGGCATATGTTGCGGTGACGAGGACGGGCCGCAGTGAGTCCGGCAATATCGTCTGCGGCTCTCCCGCATTCGTTTTGGAACTGTCTGTCGCATGTCGCGGAGCAGCGGTCGCCGGGCGGACGACCACGGAGCCCACTGTGAAGAACGCTGCCAATAGCAGTTTTTGGTCAACTCGCATGAAAGTCCCCCTCTGATCGATTCGTAGGTTGGCGGCTATGGGCGTGCCGTATATTGAGTTCCCGGATCCTGGGATGACGATCGGCTGGCCACCGCACGTTTTCGCAGGCGCCGGCAAGCAAGGATGTATCGCGCGCGGGCCGGCGTGATCTGCAGCGGCGCACGGCCGGACCAGCCAGCGCAGACGTCAAGGCAGACGGGCGCGCGTCGACGCGACTCGGCGAAGCTCGGCGGAGGAAGAGCCGACAGAGCCTTCCTCGCAGCGGCGCAACGTGAGACGCGAAAGTTTTCGAGCGTCGCGCGACCGAACATTGGGTCTTCGCTTCGCATGCGTGTGGCATGTTGTAGTCTCTCAATGATGTGCCGCCTGGCACGTCTCGATTGAAGTGATTGCCGAGCAACGCAGCGCGTGAGCCCGTCCTCACGGAATTGGCCGATATGGTGAATCACGTTGCGATGACACCGGTCTGTTCTTGACAGGGCTCATCCGCGATTCTGGTGTGCGGCCGCCGCGATTCCTTCTCGCTGCGTCGCTCCGGAACGTAGAGCTCTTCGCTGCAAGGCGGAAGGCACCGACGTCAATTTCGGCGTCCGCGCTTGAACTTAATGGAATGTCTGCGCAGCCGCCGCCGACAGGTCGTGATGTTTATTTCTGCGGACGGAGCAATTTCAGCTGTCTTGCGGCTCACGCCGTTCGACGGCTCGCTCATTGGCGGAAGGTAAATTGCGTCATCGTCTCTGGCCCCCGTTCCAGATCGTGTCGATTAATATGAATAATAATATAAGTGCGATGCCTTCGCAAGCCGGCAGGCATGCTGTCGCGCAACGCGGGACAGATTGCCCACGCGACACAGCGCAGGGCGCCGAAGGCGGATCACGGTGACTCTCTCGATGCCTGGTCGTGAACTGCCTACATTCAGAACGGTCGGCGACCAGCCTCTAACGAGACGCGAATTCCCTCGAGCGAAGCGTTACGGAAAGGGGATTTGACCCATGGGATCGCGGAGGAACTCGGCTTTGCCATCATCAAGGGCGAATATCCCGCCGCGACCACGTTTGCGGAGGGGGCCTCGGGCCGCACCTACGATGCGAGCCGCAGCGTACTTCGCGAAGCGGTCAAGACGCTCACGGCAAAGGGGTGGATCGTCTCGCGACCCCCGGCTAGGCATCGAAGTACTCAGCGAGGCACACGGGAATCTTCTCGACCCGGACGTGGTGTGCGGGCTTCTGCAGCGGAGCTTCTCGATTGATCTCCTGATCGACTTTACGGAAGTGCGTCTGGCGATGGAGCTGAAGGCTGCTCCCCGAGCTGCTCTTGGTGCCGACGTAGCCGCCAAGACGGCGATCTGCAATGCGATCGATCGAATCGCCGCCGCCATATTGGACGGCGACTCTCATGAAGCAGAAACACAGATGAGCGACTTCATTCAAGGCGCCTTGGATTTGATGAGCCACGCCGAAGCACACGATGCTGCCGGCGCACGTCAAAGAAGCGCCGGAATGTGACCCCGAGCGATCGGACGACTCGATCGGGTATCGAGCACCATGGTGCCGCGATCGCCGGTTGCGCAAGCACCGTCCTGGCTTATCGGCACCCACTCCGGCGCATCATGCGCGCGAGGCCAACAGCACGCTGACCTGGTGGGGCGCGAGAGCCACGGTGCGGTGAGCAGCGCCACCGGTGAGCACGGGGCTCGCCGGGGAGGGCAGGTGTACGGTATGCGGCCGGCGCCCATGGTTGATCAGGATCCACACCCGCTTGCCGGCGCCGATGCGCCGGCAGACCTCGACGTTGCGTGCCACGCCCGGGATGAGTGCGTGCACGCCCGCCTCACGCGCCAGCGTGTCGAGCACCGTGTGCATCAGCGCCGGATCGAGCCATGCGCCGATATAGGTGATGGTGCCCTTGCCGACGTGACGGGTGATGATGGCCGGCTTGCCCTCCAGCCAGCCGTTGCCCTTCCCGTAACGCATCAGAACGTGCGTGTCGGGGGCGACGGGCACGAGTGTCTCGGCCCAGATCGAGGCCTGACCGGAACCGAGTGCGCCGGCGAGGGGCACGGGCTTCAAGAGCGAGTAATACTGTCCGACGTGACCGCCGAGCAGCGGCACCAGCGGGCCGGGTTGGCGCTCGGTCCACAGCGCATCGTCGGAGTTCTTCATGCCGCTGCGCGGCCCCAGGATCAGATGCCCGCCCGCGCGCACGTAGGCGGCCAGATGGCGTGCCTCGGCGCGCGAGAGGACGTTCAGCGCCGGGGCCACCACCAGCCGGTACCCCCCGAGCGGCGCCCGCGGCGAGACCACGTCCACCGCCTGCGCGAAGCGCTCGAGCGGCTTGTAGAAGGCGGTGAGTTCGGGCACCACGCGGAAGCGTATCGTCTGGCGTTGAAAGCCGATCGCCCAACGGCTCGGATACGACTGCAGCAGCGCCACGCGGCTGCGCGGGGAAGTGCCCGCCAGCACCGGCCCGGCCAGCGCGAACTGCGTGGCGATCTTCTTGACCACCCAGTAGGCGGGCACGGGCTGGCCGCCGGGACCGACCAGCGTGCCGTTGTACTGCTCCTGGCCGTTGAGGGCGCTGCGCCACTGCCAGTACAGCACGGCATTGGCGCCGTGTCCGATGTCCTGCCAGGCCAGCTCGCGCATCTCGGACGGGGACAGTGAGGCATTGATCCGCCCCCAGTCGACGAAGGCCGGCTGCGTCTCCATCACCCAGAAGTCCTGGCGCTTGTAGCCGCGCACCAGATCATCCTCGAGCGCGTTGCCGACCCAGCGGTACCGGCCGTTTGGCATGTAGTCGTCCCAGGACGCCAGGCTCAGCTCGCGATTGATGGTGTATTCGTTGAACTGATCACCCCAGTGGGTGGTATTGGTCGTGATGAATTGACGGGGGGAGGCGTACCGGCGGATGGCTTGAACCTGGTTCTCCACGTAGCTCGCCCAGGTCGCGGTCACGAAGCGCCTGAAATCCAGCAGCAGCCCAGGGTTCTCGTTCCGGGCGCGCATCGGAACCTGGTTGAAATGATCGTACGTCTGACTCCAATACGTCGTGCTCCAGTGCCGATTCAGCGACGCGACGGTGTGGTATTTGTGGCGCAGCCAGGCGTGAAATTGCCGGCGGGTCTGGGCCCCGAACGAGGGCGGAGCGATCTCGTTGTCGATCTGCCAGCCGATGACGTCGGGATTGTGGCCGAAGTGCTGCGCCAGGCGCGCGGCAATCTGCCGGCAAAACTTCCGGTACAGTCGGCTCGAGAAGGAGAACTGCTGCCGGTTGCCGTGCTGGGCGCGCCGGCCATCGGCGTGCACGCGCAGCGTCTGGGGATACCGGCTCGTCAGCCACGCCGGCGGGGCGGCCGTGGGCGTGCCGATCACGACGTAAATATGATGGCGCGCCGCCTGCGCGATCGCCCGCTCGAGCCAGCCGAAGTGATAGACACCCTGGTGCGGCTCGAGTGTGCTCCAGGCAAACTCCCCAACCCGCACAACGTCGATGTGGGCCGCCTGCATCAGCGCCAGATCCTTCGGCCAGCGCGCCTCGGGCCATTGTTCCGGATACCACGCCGTGCCGAGCAGCAGTGGAGGGCGCGGAGCGGCAAGAGCCGTCCCCATACCGATCGTTCCAGCCAGCCAGAGACACCCCACCAAACTGCGAAAGCACCGCCGCACGATGCGCGCTACCGAGACCGAGCCATGGGGATATGCATTGGCATCCATGAAAATCTCCGGGTCTGCCACCAGCACCACAGACCCGAGGCGCGAGTGAGACAACTTTTTGTTGCTCAAAATTATCACCGATCAATCACTGTTGTCCAAATTCCCAGTCAGTACGCAAGCGTCTTCATGCTGCGCGCGCACCGCAGCGGACACCATCGAGGCGCGTCTGCACAAAGCGCGTTCGACCGATGCCGGCACGGCGCAGGTCCTGGGAACCACTGAGCCTGACCCGGTCGGCGGTGCCCTTCGTTCTTCGAATCGTTCCGGAAGCGCTCGCCGGGATTGAGCTCTCGGCGGTACGAGGGCGGTCGGAAAACAAGTCTAATCGGGGTCGCCTTGATTTCGGTGCCAAAAGTGCCGGTCGCGAGAGGGCGTTTTCTCGGGAATTTCGGAGTGCTTCTCTGTAAGAGGCTGATCGGAGTGGGTGTTCTGTTCGTTTCGGAAGGCGTGTTACGCGGCGCGCTTTTTCACTCCTACGAGGCGGCGGCAGGCTCTGATTTCGCTGCCGAGAGTGATGGCAGCAGCTGCGCGGCGTACTGCTCGATGGGGAAGCTGACGACCCGCCCCGCGCAGATTGATCCCCTCCGTTCGGGTGGGCGCGATGCGCCCGGTCTCTATGTACTCCTCGCACGCCATGAGGACGGTGAACTCTTCGGTCCGCACGACCCCGGCGTCGAGTGCGGCGAGCCACTCTCGAGCCGCCTTGCACGCCGCGCCGTAACCGAAGGTGTCGCTCACTGCGCCGAGCGCGTTGTATCGCTGTCCGCCTGCATCCTCGGTGCGTGCTCGCGCAACCCATGTTTCGGAGGCGACGGTTTTCGAATTCTTTTGGTCCGCCATCTTGCGATAGCCGAGAAAGCGGCCGGGCTCGAGCGGCGCGCCCCAATACGGCTCGCGTCGCGGCGCGAGCCTCGCTCGGACGGTTCCCTGGTGTATTGCTCTCGACATGATGGCGCCTCTCGAAAGTTACCGTACGGACGCTGGTACGGAAATTCTAGAAGGTACGCCCAGAGGCGCCAGTCGGTAATATTCTGTAATATCAACGTGTTGCGCATTCGTCCATGGGCACGTTAAGACGCCCTTCTGGCCTTGCACGGCGAATGTCGGGGGTTCGAGTGCCTCAGTACCCACCATGATGCTCTTTCCCGCCTGCAGGAGCGGTCGGGTTTTCGCGGGAACAGCGTGTCCGCGACCGCCAGGTTCTGCCGCCCGACCTTAACATCCCGCGATTTCCGACATCACCTCCGCTCTGCGCCGGCTCGACCCGCCGGTCCGGGCGGCGTAGGATCGCGCGAGCCTGGGCAGCACACCTCGAATCGCAAAGGAGCCCCGCGTGCGACGAACTCTCACAGTGTTTCTCACTACCGCCGCGTTGGCACTGGCGCCCGTGTGCTTCGCCGCGCGCGCCGCGACGAAGCACGGCGCCGTACCCGCAGCGCCCAAGGCCAGAACCGTGGTCACGCACGGCAGCGTGGTGATCGACGGCCGGCGCATCGCCTACACCGCCACGGCCGGCACGATCATCCTGCGCGACAAGGCGGGCAAGCCCACGGCCAGCATGTTCTACGTCGCCTATACCAAGGACGGCATCCACGATCCGGGCAAGCGCCCCGTAACCTTCGCGTACAACGGTGGCCCGGGCTTCGCTTCGGCGTTGGTTGACGTCGGCGGCTTCGGGCCCCGCCGCCTTGATTGGCCGGCGCCAGGGAAGGTCGAGGCCGAGCAACCGCCCTACCGCCTGGTGCCGAACCATTACAGCATCCTCAAATCGACCGACCTGGTGTTCATCGACGCGGTCGGCACAGGCTATAGCCGCATCGTCGGCGCCGGCAAGCCGGCGATGTTCTACGGCATCAATGGCGATGCCAGGACCTTCACTCAGTTCATCGAGCGGTACATCCAGCAGTACAGCCGCTTTGAATCCCCGAAGTTCCTGCTGGGCGAGAGCTACGGCACCACGCGTTCCGCGGTATTGGCGCAGGACCTGGTGGGCCAGGGCGTCTATCTCGATGGGGTCATCCTGTGCTCGACGGTGCTGGACTTCCCGACGTTGAACTTCACTCCGGGCAACGACCTCCCCTACGAGCTGTACCTGCCCTCTTATGCGGCGGTGGCCTGGTACCACCATCGGCTCGACCCGCAGCCGCCGGATCTTGCGGCCTTCGTGCAAAAGGTCGAGCGCTTCGCCGGAGGGCCGTATGCGCAAGCCCTGTTCGAGGGCTCGGCGCTGCCGGCACGGCAGAAGGTGCGACTCGCCGCGCGGCTCGCCCGGTATACCGGCTTGCCGGCGACGTTGTGGGAGCGGACGAACCTGCGTATCCCGCTGTCGGTCTTCCAGCGGCGCCTACTGGGCGCCGGCATTAGCACCGCGCGCTTCGATGCGCGCTTCACCACGCCGGAGCTGCAACCTCTTATGCCGGAGCAGGGCGACTCGGCCGCTGGGGCCGCCACCACTGCCATCTGGGGCGCCTTGAGCGCGGGGTTCGACGACTACCTTCAGCACGGGCTCGACTACCACAGCGACCGCCTGTACGTGCAAAGCAGCGCCGCCGCGTTCAAGGCCTGGAACTGGGGGCGCTACGAGCCCCCGCTCAGCGAGCTGGACCAGGGCGTGGGTACCAACGAGAGCGTGATGCGCGTCGAGAACGTGGCGCCGGCGCTCGCCCGGGCGATGAGCAACGACCCCGGCATGCAGCTGATGCTCAATAACGGCTGGTTCGACATGGCGACGCCGTTCTTCGCGACGAACTATACGATCGCGCACATGGGTCTGCCTGACTCGCTGGAGCACAACATTCACGAGTACTACTATCCCGTCGGGCACATGCTCTACCTCAACCCCGCCGTGCTGCCGCAGCTGGCGCACAATATCGATGCGTTTATCGCCGACGCTGCCCGGCGCGGTTGACAGCGGCTGCGGCTCTTGCGTATCGACGGTGCGCGAGCGTGGGTGTACGAG
>JAJZLX010000089.1 GCA_021850555.1 Pseudomonadota bacterium
GGCGCTGCGGATTCGAGCGACGCTCGAGTCCGGACAGTCCGTCATCACCCGCGCAGGCGAGTGGCTGGGCCGCCACTGGCTGCGCGTCAGCCGCGGCGTCGACCCGCACTCGGGCATCATCGAGCGCGAGCACCGGCTGAAGAGCCTGCGAGCCGCGGTCGGTGCCGCTGAGGATCACGCGCGCATCGCCGAGGCCCGCCTCGTGCAAGTGCGTGAGGCGCTTGCGCAGGCCGAAGTCGAGCGTGACGGCGTGCAGGCACACATTCAGGATGCCCATCGGCGCCACGCCGAGCTGACCGGCCGGCTTCAGGCGGCGCGCGCGCGGGCCGAGCAAACGATGCAGCGCCGTGCCCGCATCGACGAGGAACGGGAGGAGCTCTCCCGGGAGATTGCCACCGCGCAGGAGACGCTGAGCCAGGCGCGCGAGGCGCTCGAGCAGGGCGCGATGCGGGTCTGCGAGCTCAACGCCCAGCGGGAAGCGCTCGAGGAGGAGCGCGAGGTGCGCCGGGAGGGGCTCGCGGCGGCGCGTGCGCGGGCCCAGGCGGCCCAGGTTGCCGCCCGCGACCTGCTGATCCGGGTCGAGGCGCGGCGCTCCTCGGAGAGCTCGATCGGCTTGAGCCTCGCACGCATGGGCGAGCAGCGCGCCCAAGTGGTGCGCCGGCGCGAGGAGCTCGAAGCGGAGCTCGCCGGCGGCGATGCGCCCATCGTCGAGCTCGAGAGGCGACTCGACGACACGCTTTCCCAACGGCTGACCGTGGAGGCGGATCTCACCGCGGCGCGTGCGGCGTTGGAGGAGATCGACACGGCCCAGCGGTCTCTCGAGGAGCAGCGCACACAGGCGGAGCGGCGGGTCGAGCATGCGCGCGAGGCGATGGAGGCGGCCCGGCTCGCGGCCCAGGAGAACCGCATCCGGCGCGAGGGGCTGCTCGAGCAGCTCATCGAGACGCGCTTTACGCTCGATTCGGCTCAGGAGAGCCTGCCCGCCGAGGCCCAGGTGCCCGCCTGGGAGGATACCCTGGCGCAGGTTCGTTCCGGCATCGAGAAGCTCGGCCAGGTGAACCTGGCGGCCATCGATGAGCTCACGGAACAGGCCGAGCGCAAGGAATACCTCGACCGGCAGTTCACCGATCTGACCTCGGCGCTCGAGACGCTCGAGGAGGCGATGCGGCGCATCGACAAGGAGACGCGCAGCCGCTTCGAGGACACCTTCGAGAAGATCAACGCCGGCATGAAGGAAAAATTCCCGCGCCTGTTCGGCGGCGGGCACGCGTATCTGGAGCTCGTGGGCGAGGATGTGCTCAATGCCGGCGTGGCGGTGATGGCGCGCCCGCCGGGGAAGAAAAACAGCACCATCCACCTGCTCTCGGGCGGGGAGAAGGCGCTCACCGCCGTGGCGCTGGTGTTCTCGATCTTCGATCTGAATCCTGCGCCGTTCTGCCTGCTCGATGAGGTGGATGCGCCGCTCGATGAGGCCAACATCGGCCGCTTCTGCGACATCGTGCGCGAGATGTCGCAGCAGGTGCAGTTCATCTTCATCACCCACAACAAGAGCACCATGGAGCTCGCCTCGCAGCTGCTCGGCGTGACCATGCACGAGGCGGGGGTCTCGAGGCTGGTGGCCGTGGATGTGGATGAGGCGGTTCGGCTGGCCGCAGTTTGACGCTCTGGGGGCTCGCTGTGTCGAAGTTGCGTTGGACACTGCTCATTCTGGGGGGGGGCTTCATCCTCGCGCTCGTGCTGTGGGAGCGCTGGCGCCCACGGCACGCAAGGGGACCGGGTGCAAAGCAGCGGGGGAGCGCCGGTCGTGTCCTCGCCGGGGAGGATCTGGCGACCCATTCGGGTACGGACCCGTCCGAAACGGTTCTGGCGGACCCCGATGAGCCCTGGATCGGCGAGCCGGGCCTCGCCGATGCCCTTCTCTCGCCCAAGGGTGAGCCTGGACAAAGCCGCCCTGAGCGATCCTGGATGGGACGAGGGACCGGCCCCGAAGAGGCGCGTCCCGGCACGGGAAGGGAAACCGATGAGCGACCTGCCACGGTCGAGTCGCACGGCGAAGGCGCGAGCGACGCCCAGGCCGAGGCGCGCGGACAGCCGGTGGCCGCCCCGCGCGCCCTCGCTGCCGATGCGCAATCCTCAGCCGAAAAATCGTTGCGAGTGGTACTTGCCGAGGAGCTCGATGAATCCCCCACGGCGGAGCTGCCGGTGCTTGCCGAGGCGGCGGTGGATGTTCCTGCCTCCCAGGCATTGGAGGAGACCGCCGTACTGGAGGGCCTGAGGCCGGCGGCGCCCCGCGTGCAGTGGCCGCCGGAGGCATCACGGCAAATCGTTGCGCTGCGCCTGGTGGCCCCCCCCGAGCGCTTCCCGGGGCGGGCCGTGCGGTTGGCTCTCGCCGCCGAGGGGTTCCTGCTCGGCGAGTTCGACATCTTTCACAAGCCGGATGAAACCCATCGGGCTGCCGTGAGCGTCGCCTCGCTCACCCGCCCAGGAACGTTCGATCTCGATACCATGGACTCGCAGCGTTATGCGGGTCTCAGTCTGTTCGTGGTGCTTCCCGGTCCGAGCCCGGCACAACAGGCGTTCGATGAGCTCGTCGATGTCGCGCTGAACCTCTGCGAGAGGCTGCAGGGTGAGCTGCAGGATGCCCGGGGCGAGGCGTTGACGGACGAGAGCATCGGGCTGCTGCGCGAGAGCCTGCTCACGGGCACCGGCGGCGAGGCCGCCTCGTGACGGCAGGGGTGCGCGCGCGCCTGGAGGCGCTGCGCGCCGAGATCGCCCGGCATGACTATCGTTATTACGTGCGCGATGACCCCGAGATTCCGGACGCCGAATACGACAAACTGATGGCGGAGCTCAAGCGGCTGGAAGCCGCGCACCCGGAGCTCGTCACACCCGACTCTCCGACCCAACGCGTCGCAGGCGCCCCGAGCGGCGAGTTCGGCGAGGTCGTGCACGAAGTGCCGATGCTTTCGCTCGACAATGGCTTCACCGACGAGGACGTGATGGCCTTCGATCGGCGTGCGCGCGAGCGGCTGGGGGTACAGGGGGCCCTCGATTACTTCGCCGAGCCGAAGCTCGACGGGCTCGCCGTGACCCTGGTCTTTCACGAGGGCTTGTTCGAGCGGGCGGCGACCCGCGGCGACGGCTTCAAGGGCGAGGATGTGACAGCCAACGTGCGCACCATCCGGGCCTGCCCGTTGCGGCTGAGCGGCAAGGCGCCGCGAACGCTCGAAGTGCGCGGCGAGGTGTTCATGCCGATCGCCGGGTTCGAGCGTTTGAATCGCGAAGCGCAGGGGCGCGGCGAGAGGACGTTCGTCAATCCACGCAACGCTGCCGCGGGCAGCCTTCGTCAGCTCGATCCGCGCATCACCGCCGCACGGCCTCTGCGGGTGTATTTCTACGGCCTGGGGCTGGTCTCCGGCTGGCAGCCCCCCGAGACCCAGAGCCGGCTCATCGAGGCGCTTCAGGCATGGGGGCTGCCGGTGTGTCCGCACTCCGAGCGCGTGCGCGGCGCCGAAGGCTGCCTCGAGTACTACCGGCAGATGGGCCGGCGGCGGGCAAGCCTGCCCTACCAGATCGACGGAGTGGTCTTCAAGGTGGACCGGCGCGCCGATCAGGAAAGGCTCGGGTTTGTCTCGCGCGCTCCCCGTTGGGCGTTGGCGCAGAAGTTTCCGGCCGAAGAAGCCATGACGCGGGTGCGCGCCATCGAGTTCCAGGTCGGGCGCACCGGCGCGCTCACCCCGGTGGCGCGGCTCGAGCCGGTGTTCGTCGGTGGTGTGACCGTGAGCAATGTGACGCTGCACAACTTCGATGAGGTGCGGCGCAAGGATGTGCGCGAGGGAGATACGGTCGTGGTCCGGCGCGCGGGCGATGTCATCCCGGAGTTGGTGCGGGTGATCGTTGAGCGGCGAGGCCACCCTGAGCCCGGCCGCGTCGCTTTACCGAAGACCTGTCCGGTGTGCCACTCGGCGGTGATCAAGCCCGAAGGCGAGGCGGTGGCCCGCTGCACCGGCGCGTTCAGCTGCCCGGCGCAGCGCCAGGAGGCGATCCGGCACTTCGCGAGCCGGCGGGCGATGGACATCGAGGGGCTCGGCGAGAAGCTCGTCGAGCAGTTGGTCGAAGAAGGCATCGTCGCCTCGCCCGCCGACCTGTACTCGCTCACCGTGGAGCAGCTTGCCGGGCTCGAGCGCATGGGAGAGAAGTCGGCGGCGAACCTCAAGGAAGCCATCGAGCGCAGCAAGCGCACGACGCTGCCGCGGCTGCTGTATGCGCTTGGCATCCGCGAGGTGGGCGAGGCCACGGCCCTCGCGCTCGCGCGGCACTTCGGCGACCTGGACTCGCTCATCAGCGCGAGCGAGGACGAGATCCAACGCGTACCGGATGTGGGGCCCGTTGTGGCCGCGCACGTCGCGGCATTTTTTGCCTCGCGCGAGCACCGCCGGGTGATTGAGCGGTTGAAGGAGGCGGGTCTCGCCTGGCCGCCGCTCGAGAGACTCTCGGGCGATCTGCCGCTCTCGGGCCAGACATTCGTGCTCACCGGGACGCTCGAGGGACTCACCCGCGAGCAGGCGGGCGAGGCGCTCATCGCGCTCGGCGCCAAGGTCGCCGGCAGTGTGTCGAAGAAGACCCGCTACGTGGTGGCCGGTGCCGATCCGGGCTCGAAACTCGAGAAAGCGCGCGAGCTCGGCATCGAGGTGCTCGACGAGCAGGCGCTCAAGCGGCTGCTCGCCCGGCATCGCAAATAAGAGCCCCGGGTCCGAAGACCCGGGGCCCCGTTTTCGGCCTCAGCGCTCGAATCAGCCCGCGTTGGCCGGCGCGGCGGGAACGGCCGGCGGGCCGGCCTGACCCTTGGTCAGCTTGTCGGTCTGGGGGTCGAGATAGGGCACGATCTTGTCCTTGCCGATCAGCGTGTCGGTGTAGGCGCGGAACTGCTTGGCCTCCACGATCTGCACCAGGCGCTCCTTGACCTGGGCGAACGGCGGCGGCGTCAGCGGCCTGGTGCCGAGCAGCTTGATGACGTGCCAGCCGTACTGCGTGTGCACCGGCGTGTGGGTGTACTCGCCGACCTTCAGCTGGGCGACGGCGTCGGAGAAAGGCTTGACCATGTGATTGAGGGTGAACCAGCCGAGATCCCCGCCATTGGCCTTGGAGGGGTCGATGGAGTATTTCTTGGCCAGCATGGCGAAGTTTCCACCGTGCTCGAGATCCTGGATGACCTTTTCGGCGAGCGCCTTGCTCTTCACCAGAATGTGCTCGGCGTGGTACTCGGTCTTCGGCATCTGCGCGACCTCGGCGTTGTATTCGGCCTGCAGCTGCGCCTCGCTCGGCGTCTTGCCGGCGAGGAACTTGTCCGAGGCCGCCTGCTCGAGGATGTGCAGTCGGGAGAGCCTGAGGAGCGAGGCGGTGCTCGGCTCTTCCTGCAGTCCTTCCTTCGTCGCCTGCTGCGCCACGGCTTCCGCGCGGATCAGGCTGTCGAGCACCATGGCGCGCTGGCGCGGCGTGAGGGAGCTCGAGTCGCGCCCGCCGGTGATCCCCTTGATGTAGAACTCGTAGAAGTCCTGGCTGATCGGCGTCCCGTTGACCGTGGCCACGACGGAGGTGGAGGGCTTGCCCGGCGCGGAGGTCTGGGTATGGCAGGCGGCGAGGGTCGCCAGGGCGCACGCGAGGCTGAGGATCCTGAGTTGCTTCATGAGGGGCTCGTTCGGTTGTGGTGGGGCAAAAAGGATTGTGGTGGGGCAAAAAGGATTGAGAATCGGCCGGCCGTACCGGCGGGCCGTCAGGGAGCCGGCTGCTGCGCATTCAGCGGCGCGGTGGCGGAGATGTTCAGCGCATGGATGCCGCGACCCATCAGCGGCGCGAGCGCCTCGTAGACCATGCGGTGGCGCTCGAGCGGCGGCCGGCCCGCGAATGAGCGTGATACCAGCGCTACGCGGAAGTGTCCTCCGGATCGGGCTCCCGCGTGGCCGGCGTGCCGGGCGCTGTCGTCGAGGACTTCGAGCGACAGCGGCGAGAAGGCACGTTCCAAGGCGGTGCGGATCTCGTTGATCGTGGTTTTGGGTGTGGCGCTCATCCGCCGGGGCGGTCGCAGGTACTGTTCAAGGTTGCGTATGATATCGCACTCGTGCTCCTCCAGGAGCGGACGAGCACATGAGCCAATACCTCGAGCTTCACCCCGTCACGCCGCAGGCTCGCCTTATCCGTATTGCGGCCGACATCGTGCGCGGAGGCGGCATCATCGCCTATCCCACCGACTCGTGCTACGCGCTCGGCTGGCATCTGGGCGAGCCGCAAGCGATCGAGCGGGTGCGGCGCATCCGCCGCGCCGACCGTCACCACCATTTTACCCTGGTTTGCGCCGATCTCGCCGAGGTCGGGCGGTTCGCCCGGATCGAGACCTGGCAATTTCGGATGCTGCGCAGCTGCCTGCCTGGGCCGTACACTTTTCTCCTCAAGGCCACGCGCGAGACCCCCCGGCGTCTGCAGCATGAGCGCCGGCGCACCATCGGGGTGCGCATCCCGGATCACCCGGTGCCACGGCTGCTGCTCAAGGAGCTCGGCGAGCCGCTCATGAGCAGTACGCTGCTGCTGCCGGACGAGCCGACTCCTCTCACTTCGGGGCGAGAGATCCAGCGGCGCCTCGAGAACGAGATCGATGCGGTGCTCGATGGGGGGGATTGCGGTGTGGAGCCGACCACGGTGGTGGACCTGTCCGTGACGCCGCCGGTCCTCATCCGCGCCGGGAGGGGGCCATTGGCTGCAATCATGGCTACCCGTCCTGCGGGCGGCCGTCTCTAGGTGATGGCTTCCGGCCCTGCCCGCCCAGGGCAGTCGTCCGCGCCTCCCCCGGCCAGGCGCTTCGCATTCGCCTTCCCTGGAGGCAGGGCCGCCGGCCCACGCGATCCTGCGCCGCCGCCTGCTGCTATCGCGGCTCGTCCTGGGGGCGAGGGCGAACACGGTATACTGAACGTTTAGGAATGCGAGAACAGCTTCGATGAGCACACCTCACCCCGGCGGCCGCGTCCTGTCCGGCATGCGGCCCACGGGCCGGCTGCACTTGGGCAATTACCACGGGGCGCTTCGCAACTGGGTGCGCCTGCAGTACGAGCACGAGTGCTTCTTCTTCATCGCCGACTGGCACATGCTGACCACCGGCTACGAGGACACCGCGCGGCTGCCGGAGTTCGTGCACGAGGTGCTGATCGACTGGCTGTCGGCGGGTCTCAATCCCGGGGTGGCGACGTTGTTCGTCCAGTCGCACGTGCCCGAGCACGCGGAGCTGCACTTGCTGTTGTCCATGATCACCCCGCTCGGCTGGCTCGAGCGGGTGCCGAGCTACAAGGACCAGCAGGAGCAGATCAAGGACAAGGATCTGGCGACCTATGGATTCCTGGGATACCCGCTGTTGCAAAGCGCCGACATCCTCATTTACCGGGCGCAGCACGTGCCCGTGGGCGAGGACCAGGTGGCGCATGTGGAGCTCACGCGCGAGACCGCGCGTCGTTTCAACCATCTCTACGGCCGCGAGCCTGATTTCGAGGAGAAGGTCGAGCGCGCCATCAAGAGCCTCGGCGGACGCAATACCACGCTCTATCGCCAGATGAGGCGCAAGTTCCAGGAGGCCGGCGACCAGCAAGCTCTCGAGCGCGGCCGCGCACTCGTGCACAGCAACAACCGCCTGACCGTGGCGGATCGCGACCGCCTGCTCGGCTACCTGGAGGGCACCGGCGTCACCATCCTGCCCGAGCCCCAGGCGCTGCTCACCGAGACA